>OUUY01000095.1 GCA_900302705.1 Candidatus Sulfobium mesophilum | reverse complement strand
GATCTCAAGATGGACGATATTGACGGTCTGCAGGTTCTTGAAAGGGCCCTTGCCATGCGATCCGGCCTGATCGTTATTATCATGACGGCCTTCGCATCGGTTGAGTCCGCTGTGGAAGCGATGAAGAAGGGCGCAAGCGACTACATTGTAAAGCCCTTCATTAATGAAGACGTTAAGATGACGGTTAGGAGGCTCCTTGAGCACAAGAAGGTGCTGATGGAAAACCTTGTGCTCAGGCAGCAGTTGAGTCAGCAGTTTGGCAGCAGGTCATTTGTCGGCATTTCCCCGCAGATAGCGCAGGTCTTCGATGTGCTGAGCAAGGTGATTCCGACCCGTTCCAACATCCTTATACTGGGTGAAAGCGGCACCGGCAAGGGACTGGTTGCCGAGGCTGTGCATGTAAACAGTCAGCGCAAGGACAAGCCTTTTATTTCTATAAACTGCTCTGCCATACCTGAAACCCTGCTTGAGAGCGAGCTCTTCGGATATAGAAAGGGAGCTTTTACAGGCGCAACATCCGACAAAAAGGGGCTGATTACAATGGCTGATCAGGGGACTCTTTTCCTGGATGAAATAGGTGATATGCCGTCGGGACTTCAGGCCAAGGTCCTTAAGGTCTTAGAGACAGGCGAGGTCCATCCTTTGGGCGACACCAAGACAGTTTTTGTGGACGTCAGACTCGTTGCTGCTACAAACAAGGACCTTGAAGAGCAGATCAAGAAGGGGCTTTTCAGAGAAGACCTTTACTACAGACTGAATGTTATTGAAGTGAAAATTCCTCCGCTTAGGGAAAGGAAGGAAGATATTAAAGTTCTGGCCCAGCATTTTATAGAGAAATACAGCAAGGAAAATAATAAACGGGTTACAGGCATGTCTGACGAGGCCCTTTCAGCACTCAATAGCTATTCATGGCCGGGAAATATTAGAGAACTAAGGAACGTTGTTGAAAGGGCTGTTGTCTTATCGGGTTCAGAGACAATCGGTCTGGCTGAACTTCCTGATAAGGTGAAAGCCCAGGACAGCTCATCCGGCATGCATACGCTGAAGGACCGGCTGGATTACTTTGAAGAGAAGATTATCCGGGAGACGCTTCAGGCCAATGACTGGCGCAAGGAAGAGACCGCAGTTCAACTCGGCGTAGACCTTGCCACGCTTTATAGAAAGATAAAGAAGCTCGGCATAGCAGAGGGATGACTGTCCCCGCCCTCGTTGAAACGCCACTCAATCCATATCTAGTCCGACAGCCCTGAGATAATAACCATCACTGTCAGGTCATGCGGCCGTCAGTATCTTCAGCACCCTCAGCCTACCGGGATGTTTGAGCTTTCTCAGGGCCTTTGCCTCGATCTGGCGCACCCGCTCACGCGTCAGGGATAGATATCTGCCTACCTCTTCGAGTGTATGGTCTCTGTCGACCCCAATGCCGAACCTCATCCTGATTACCTTTTCCTCATTGGGGTGAAGTGTCTTCAGAAGTTGGATCATCTTCTCCGATAATTCGTTCTTTTCAGTTCCGCTATAGGGAGACGGACTGTTTTCATCACTTATGAAATCCTCAAGCTCCGAATCTTCGTCACCGACCCTCGTCTGCAACGCTATTGGGTCCTGAATTGCCCTGAAGACCTCTTCGACCTTTGTGGCAGGAACCCCCATTTTCCCCGCAATCTCTTCATTGCGGGGCTCCCTTCCAAGTTCCTGGGTCAACTCCCTTGCCGCCCGAGTGACCTTATTATAAAACTCAACCATGTGCACCGGCACACGTATTGTCTTGGTTTGATCAATCAGCGCCCTCGTGATCGCCTGTCTGATCCACCAGGTCGCATAGGTGCTGAACTTGAATCCTTTCTCATACTTGAACTTGTCTACGGCCTTCATAAGGCCTATGTTTCCCTCCTGTATGAGATCCAGTAAAGACAGTCCGCGTCCAAGATAGTTCTTTGCTATGTTGACGACCAGCCTCAGATTTCTGGTAGTCAATTCGTTCTTGGCCTCTGAATAAAGGGTTCTGGCTTTTGTGATCCTGTCCCAGGAGACCCTGAGGTCGTCCACGCCCAGACCGACTTTTGATTCAACATCCTTATAAACAGCCTGTACCTCTTTTTCATACTCGCGAAGTTTAAGAGGTTCAACCCCCTTCTTCTTTTTTTCCCGTATGAGCCTTTTCAAGTCCTTCAGAGACCCGTATCTTTCAATCTTGTGATCTGCGGATGAAACCTGCTCCATTAATGCATGAAGTATTTCAACAGTGGATAGGACCGCCCGATATGCACTTTCCTCTGCTTCCTCTTCTTCCAGTGGCTCGTCCTGTGCAAGATTGGCTTCGACCTCCTTATAAATGGGCATCGAAGATACCGTCTTTTTAATGATCTTTCTGCCTTCTTCGAGTCTTTTTGCTATCTCGACCTCCTCTTGTCTGGTGAGAATAGTAATATTGCCCATTGAATGAAAATAGGCCTGAACCAGGTCTTCTGTCTTCTCGGATTCAGCGGCTTCCTCTTCTTCCCAGACTTCCTCTCCGAAGATTCCGGCTTCCTCTGAAGATGTCACCTCAATCCCGGAATCTTCAAGAAGATCAAGGAGTTCCTCCATATCTTCAGGAGGAAAGAACTCCGGGGACAATACCTCATTAATCTCCTCATAGGTCAGGCTGCCCCGCTTCTTCCCTATCTCAACTATTTCTTCAAAAAGTTCATTTTTTTCCATTTGTTAGTACATCCTCTCCCCGGTTGCCCTTAGACCGCCCGGCTCTTTATTAAATTTTTTTTAAAATAGGACGACACGTATCCTTTTTCGATAAAGAGTTTATTCTACAAATTTGAAGAAAATATGAAAAATCAAAGAATGAATTGTTTCGGCAGTTTTCTTATAAATCAATGGGATTCTTTGTTATAATCTAGGTCACATGCTGTATCATCGGCAAATATGACTGACAGGAGTGGGGGAGAATGCACAAACTCGCTGCTTTTTTTTCTCTTATCTTGCTTTTAGTTGCTGCAAGTCCCGCATTATCAAAAGACAACGTGGACCCGGGCTTTTATTTCGACAGGGGGAACTCCTATTTTAATAGCGAAGACTACGAAAACGCCATAAAGGCCTATACTCAGGCCATATCCCTATCCCCTGAGTTTCTGGATGCTTACCATAACCGCGGACTTGCATATTACAGGAAAGGAAAATACGAAGAGGCCATTTCGGATTTCAGCAAGGTGTTGGCAAAAAATAACCAAAGTGTGCAGGATTATAACAGCAGAGCACTGGCGTATCTGAAAACAGGGCAGTTTAATTATGCGATTGCTGACTATGATAAGGTAGTCTCGATTAGCCCGAATTCTGCTGATGCCTATCATAACCGCGGAATCGCCTATGCCAATTCCGGAAAATATGATGAGGCAATCGATGATTATAACAAGGCCATCTCTATCAGGCCAAAGGACATGAATGCGTATATGTCCCGCGGAGTTGCTTTTTACAAAAAGGCGCTGGAAGATTTCAAAAGGGCCTGCGACGGGGGGAGCGCGATAGCCTGTGACAATGTTAAGCAGATGTCGAAATAAACATGCGTCTAAAATTCTTTCGCAGGCAGAAAAGGGCGGATTTTTATCCGCCCTTTCTATTTGTTACTTATGACACCTCTGGCATTCGTTGACGGCGAAGGCGCTCTGTCCGTCATGACATTTTCCGCAGAACTTATTCTGGTAGAGATCGTTCATCTTCATGCCTGACCCGCCCTTCTTATATTTGAAGACACCTGTGTGACAGTTCGCACATTCGAACATGGCTGTATGCACCTGGTGGCTGAATACCGCAGGGGACATGTCGCCGGAAGGATAACTGAAGTCTTTCTTCAGGGCCGACATGTTGTGGCACTTCGTACAGTCTTTTGCAGGGAATGCGATCCTGCCGTTATGGCATCTGCCGCAGTTGCCGCCCTTATACATCTCGTCCATTACGATTTCTGATGTCCCCTTCTTCATCTGGAAAAGCTTAGGGTGGCACTCGCCGCAGCCGTATTTTTTTGCATGGTTCTGATGAGAGAAAGTCACGGCCATGCCCGAGTTGGTATAGGTAAATGTTGTCAGATTATGGCAGTGGTTGCATGTATCTTTGTTCAACTCCATCGCCTTATGGGGGATCATGACGTGACACTGGTTGCAATGCACCCCAAGTCCGAGGTGTTTTGGATGGGAAAATTTTCCTTTGGCATCGAGGGAAAATTTTTCGTATGAATGGCACCGGAAACATGGGAGGCCGGAATCCTTCAGAGAGGCTATCGCTGGCGATTCTTTCTCAACAACCGCAGGCTTTTCAATGGGCTTCCATCTGTTACAGGAAAAAAGCAGGAATATCAGGATCGGAACGGCTAATCTTCTCACCATCTACCCCCTAATCTTTCCTGCTTTTTTTCTCATCAGGGAACAATAATTCATACTCGATAGGATGATGATGTTTCAGCTTTTCAGTCGATATCTTTCCGGTTATCCAGAGCCAACTCATAGGGAAATTCTCAGGTTTAAGGTGCTCGTTGTAGAAATGCCAGAAGAGGATGAAGACAATCGCAAGAAGCGCTTCATCGCTGTGCATTATCGACAGCAGCTCCCAGATCCAGGCCGTTGTGAAGCTTGGGACGATATGTGATACGAGCATCGGAAATGCAAGGGCAAATCCTGAAAAACCGATGATGAACATGCCCCAGAAGACGGCCCAGTAGTCGAATTTCTGGGCATAAGAGAATTTCCCGAACCTTGCCTTTTGCTTTGACAGTCCGAAGAAATACAAAAAATTCTGTATAACATCAAAGATGTCCTTGGGAAGCGGAATAATCGTAGTCTTTAAGTTTATGGTCATCCGCTTCGTGGCAAAAAGGTAAAAGAGGTAGATTACATGCCATATGAAGTCAAGAAGCATAGTTACGCCTGCGACCCTGTGAATGATACCGGCCGTCTCAGCGCCTCCCCAGACGCGTATCCACCAGCTTGATACACCGGCCGGCGCTTGAGCGTATTTAAGCCCCCAGCCTGTAAAACTCAGCAGAAGAAAAGTGGTAAACATGACGACGTGCTGTATGCGGAAAATTACATCAAACCTCTCTATTTCCTTGGGTATTCCCTTGGCAGCTGTTGTGCTGGTCTCGCTCATTATTCGTGCCCCCCTTTCCGGAAGATAGCGTCCCTGATGTCTGAAAATGCCTCCAGCAGAACATGAGAGATGATGAAGGTAAAGACCCCCAAAACGAGGAATATCAACGCCTTTTCAGTGTAATGCGGTATAGGCCCTGGCCGTTTATGTGTGATAGCCGGAATGAATTTTTCGTTCGCCCCCTTATGGCATTTGCCGCATGTCTGCAACCTGTTGTTGCCAAAGACAGGGGAATTCGGGTCATTTTTCGACCTTATGTCATGCGAATTGTGGCAGCTTGCACAGACCGGGACTTTTGTATGTCCCAGGTGCAGTTTCCTGCCATGAAAACTCTCTTTGAAGCTGTCCATCACATTTTCTTCCAATTTATATTTCTCAATTATTTGTTTATCCCCGTGGCATCTGCCGCAGGTTTCCACCTGCTGCTCACGACTGACCTTTGAGGCAGGGTTCTTAACCGGGAGGATATAATGAGGCGATCCATGGCAGTCTACGCAGAGCGCGCCATCAGTCTGGTGTTTTTCGGTAATGTTCCTGCCGTGTACACTCTTGAGCACTTTTTGGTAAATTTCACCGTGACATTTGCCGCAGGCAGCGGCAGCCACGGGGTCAACAGGATATTTCTTGGATATTTTTGAAGAAAGCGACAGGACGTCCTGGGGCACCGATGCCTCCGGTGAGGAATGGGGATTGTCTGTGAATTTCATGTGACAGTCGGTGCAGGCCAGAGCCCCATGGACAGATGCCTGAAACTGTTCTGAGTCCACATTCAGCTCGATAAGGTTGCCGCCGGTTGTCTTTATCCTGCCTTTCATAGAGCTATGACAGGCGAGACAACTCGCAGATTCCTGCGCGCTTGCAGCGACGGGAAGCAGGAGGGCAAGAACCAGCAAGGGCAAGACACAATATATGACCTTCTTATATGTCATAAGCACCTCAATAATTGAATTTCCAGCTATCACTTACGAATAGCTTGATGAAGTTATATCCAGAATTAACAGGGGTATATATACACAAAATTATCTATTTTTGTCAATTTAACTAATCTTATCGATTTATTAATAAAAAGATTTTCACCATGAGGGATTTACTATAGCGAAGTGAAAGATCACCGAAGGAAAAAAGAAATAGCTTAACGCCCCGGAAAACCGACCACGGATATCTTGTGTTTGTCAGCTTTTTTAATGAGTTCTTCTCTGTCAAGAAGGATACTTTTCTTTACTTCAATGGCCAATACGCGCGCGCGCGCCCGGATCATCGCCTGCAGGGTGTCCATACCCACCACCGGTACGTCGAACCTCATGTCCTGCTGGGGCTTGCTCACCTTGATAACAACAGCGCCACCCCCCGCAAGGTTCCCTCCCCTAAGTATCGTTTCATCAGTTCCCTCTATCGCCTCGACCGCCATCACGGCTTTATTTTTTACTACCACGGTTTGCCCGATGTCTAACCTTCCTATTTCCTTAGCTATGCTGAACCCGAAGTGAATGTCCTTCCATTCATTTTCCGTAGGGGCGCCTCTGGTAAGTACACCTTCGGGAGTCAACAGCCGGGAACTGAAATCAGTCGTATTCAAAAGGGTAATGCCGTCTTTTTCGAGTTCTTTTGTTACGGCCAGGAGGATGGCATCATCACTCCGATCTTTTAGGGAAAAAAGTACCTTTGCCGCGCGAAGGTCCGGCATTATCCTGCTTTTATATAAAAGTGATTTCGGTACCTTCCCGGCCATTACAGCCTCTTTGATGCCTGCTTTTTTCAACGCCGCAATAACTGAACCCAGTTTGCCTACGTTTATCCATTTTATCTCATCAACCGAGGATGCCAGCGCTTTTTCCGCGACAGGCTCAAGACCAACTGCGAATATGAAATATCCTTTCAGGCGGGCCTCCTCTGCAACAACAATAGGCAGCGCACCGCTGCCTGATATGAGGCCCAGTTTCTTCATAGGGCTATCTGCAGATCCCGCGTTTGTTTTTTTCTATGAACTCGACGATGTGTCTGACTTCAGTGGAGGAAGGAAACTCCTCCTGAACCCTTTTAAGAGCATCTTTGAGAGTGCGCTTTTCCCTGAAAAGGATCTTATATGCTTTTTTGATCTCGTTGATCGTTTTTTCGCTGAATCCATGCCTTTGCAGTCCGATGGTGTTTGGGCCGAAGAGCTTTGCCCGCGCCCCGGCAGCAATCATATATGGTGGAATATCCTGTCCTATGCCACTGAAGCCGCCTACCATCGCATATCTTCCTATCCTGGTGAACTGGTGGATAGCCACGACACCGCCAATGTACGCATGGTCTTCAACAACAATGTGGCCGGCAAGGGTAGCGGCATTGGTCAGAATGACGTTACTGCCTATCTTGCAGTCATGTGCGACATGCACATATGCCATAAGGAAATTGTTATCGCCTATAGAGGTGACGCTGTCACCGCCGACCGACGCCCGGTGAATAGAGGTATATTCCCGGACGATGTTGCCGTTTCCAACAACAAGTCTTGTTTCTTCAGCTTTATACTTAAGGTCCTGCGGGCGGAAACCGATGCTGGTGAAGGGATGAAAGACGCAGTTCTCACCGATTTCGGTAATGCCTTCGACTATTACATTTGAAAGGAGTTTTGTCCCTTTCTTTATTTTTACACCACCTTTAATTATGCAGAAGGGGCCTATCTCGACATTGCTGTCGATTTCTGCTTTTGCGTCTACGATAGCGGAGGGATGAATTTTGGATTTCATTGTCTTCAGATCTCCTTGTCCGTTACCATCGCGGTAAATTCGGCCTCAGAGACGACCTTACCCTCGACAGTTGCTGAACCGGAGAATTTCCAGACATTCCCTCGTTGCTTAAGTACTTTTATATCCATGATGACCTGGTCGCCAGGGACTATGGGACGCCTGAATTTAACATTGTCAATACTCATAAAATAAACCGACTTTCCCTCCATTCCGGAGCGGAATGCCATCACGCCGGCGACCTGGGCCATCGCCTCTATGATGAGCACCCCCGGCATTATCGGTTGTCCCGGGAAGTGCCCCTGGAAGAAGGGCTCATTCATTGTGACGTTTTTCAAGCCGGTAGCGCTTACGCCGGGCTTTAGGTCCGTAATCCTGTCCACAAGGAGAAACGGGTACCTGTGAGGAAGGAATTTCATTATTTCATTTATGTTCATCATAATCATCCCCCTTTTCCAATTTGTTTAGTCTATTTTCAAACTCTCTTATCTTCTTGATTAACTCCGGAAGTTTTGCAAACGCTGCTTGGGCCCGAAGCCAAATATTATGGGGAAAGGCGGGAGATCCTGAATATATCCCCTTTGCTACCCGCCCCGAGATCCCAGATTGAGCCGTAAGTATCGTTTCCGGATCTATTGTGGTATGGTCCGCTACCCCTACCTGGCCGGCCAGTGTAACAAAACTTCCTATCTTGCTGCTGCCTCCTATTGCCACCTGAGCCACAATAAGGGATTTTTCCCCGATCTTAACATTATGTGCAATCTGCGCCAGGTTGTCGATCTTTGTCCCTTTCCCTATCAGTGTATTGCCGAGGGTCGCTCGGTCTATAGATACGTTTGATCCGATCTCAACGTCATCTTCTATAACGACCCCACCCACCTGCGGTATCTTATAATGTACTCCGTTTTCGAAAACGTATCCGAAACCGTCGGATCCAATCACAGTGCCGGAATGAACTATCACCCGGTCTCCTATTGAAACTTTTTCTCTCACCGTAACGTTTGGGTAGATAAAGCAGTTACTGCCTATCTTTGATCCTTCGCCCAGGAAAACGCCCGGTGAAATTACAGACCCGTTGCCGATACTCACATTTTTTTCCACATAGGCAAAGGAAGATATTACGACGCCCTCGCCGATTGTTGCCTTATCTGATACATGCGCCTTATCGCTGATTCCAGGTTCCGGGGATACGCCGGGATAAAAACATTCAATCGCTTTGGCGAAAGCATAGTGCGGATTCTTTACTATCAGCTGGGATGCGCTTACACCCTCAAATGGCTTTCTGACAATGACGCAGGCTGCCTCGGTGGTGCGGAGGGCCGCCAGGAATCTCTCAGACGATGCGAAGGTTATGTCACCCTTCCTTGCATCTTCGATGCCCGCAACTCCTGCGATTACCGTATCAGGGTCGCCTATGACCGTCCCATTTACTATCTCGGCAAAATCTCTCAATCGCATAAAAATACCCCAATAATCAGATGCCGCAGCGGATGTTTACCGACCCTCATTCTGAGATCTCCACTTTCAGTATACGCATAGGCGAAAGATCATCTTAGCCCCCGGTAACTCATCATCAGTAATGAATAAAGCCTCCGGCCCTTTAGGGGCAGGAGGCCTGTATAAGGGGTTTCTGTTATGAGGGCAAATTTACTACTTGCCCTTGGCCCTGGACTCATTGTATTTCTTTATCACCACATCGGTCAGGTTAATGTCTTTCTTGGAGAACAGAACCAGACCATCCGCGTTTTCAAGAATTATTGTATATCCGCCATCTTCTCCCATTTTATCTACTATCGCGCGTATTTCTTTCAGAATCCCTCCTGTGAATTCGCTTTCCTTTTTCTTGACTTCATTTTGGGAATCACCGACCAGTCTCTGATATTCCCTGAGCATTTTCTCCAGGTCCTCTTCTTTTGACTTCTTTGCATCGGCAGAAAGGACAGAGGACTGCTTCTCAAGGTCTGCCTTCAATTTTTCTATCTCCTTGCCCTTCTCATCCAGTACGGACTGCTTTGATTTAATCAGCGTTTCGAGATTACTTTTAGCTTTCTTGCCGGACTCGGATTCGTTAAGGACCTTCATAAGGTCGACTACGCCTACCTTTACTTCGGCGCGCACGCCTCCTGCTGCCAATAAAATAAAGGCAGCTGCCAATAACAAAATCTTCCCAAATGTTTTTTCCGCCATTTTTTTCTCCTTTTTTTTTAGAAAAAGCTCCCGAAAGCAAATTCAAACTTGCTGGAACTTTCTCCGGGTTTTTTCTGAATATTATATCCCCATTCAATCCTGATTGGGCCCATCGGTGAGATCCATCTGATCCCTGTGCCGGTCGTATACCTTAGGCTTCCGAAATTAATAAAATCCTGATAGGCCTGTCCGGCATCAAAAAAGACCACACCCTTCAGTTTCATTTCAGGGAGGATGGGGAAGACATACTCTGTGTTAAATATCAACTCTGTAGTGCCGCCTATCGGCTCGCCCGTTCCAGGGTCCTTTGGCCCTGCTTCTCCGAATCCCAACCCCCTCACTGTGTAAATTCCCCCAACATAGAATCTTTCGTAAAGAGGTACCGCATTGTCAAAAAGCCCCTTTGAATAACCAAAACGACCCCGCAGCATTATGCTTGTCGGTCCTATGGGAAAATACCAGGCTGAATCCACGAGTGCCTTCACAAAATAGTTATCGCCGCCTATTCCAGCGTATGTCGCCGTAAAAGAATTCCTTGATCCCCTAGATGGGTCCAGGTAATTGTCCCGCGAATCTCTCGTGGTTGTCGAAGTAATGCTGCTCGTTGACTTAGTGCCTTGCTGGTCGATTATTATAGCCGAAGCACCTGCCTTTATGTCGGAGATAGTGGCCCTCTCAAAATTATACGAAACGTCCTCATTCCAGTATTCTCCGAATCTCTTTCCGAGGCCGACAAAAGCGCCATATGCTTTTTTGTTATATTCCGTGAAATCTCGCGTTGTTTTATAAATGCCGGTTGAAAAAGACAGAGGCTTGTCGAGGAACCACGGGTCCCGAAACGTGATTTCGTAAAGAGAACTTACTCCTCCGAGTTCACCTTTGATTTTCAAATACTGACCCTTTCCAAACAGATTCCCCTGTGTCAGGTCAGCAGTGGCGATGAATTTGTCTACCGAACTGTAACCACCGCCTACGCTCAGAAAGCCCGTGGGCCTTTCCTTTACTCTGATATCCAGGTCCACGACCTTTTCCTCATATTTCGGTTTTGGCACCATGTCGACGGAATCGAAATACTGCAGATTAGTGATCCTCTCATAGGTTCTCTTGAGCTTGGAGCTGCTGAAAATGTCGCCTTCATCGAACCTGATTTCCCGCCTGATGACTTTGTCTCTTGTCTTTGTATTGCCTGATACTTCGACCCGGCCGATCCTGTATTTCTCTCCCTCGCTTATAGCGAGGGAAACGTGGACGGTCTTGTTATTTTCATCAGGGACCAAATCGGGGACAACAGAGGCCAGCGCATACCCGTTATCAGAATAAAGGGAGGAGATTGCCTGTATGTTTTTCTCGAGCAGGCTTTTGCTGAATACAGTGCCTGGTGGAATGGTAATCAGCTTTCTAACAGTGTCATCATCGTACACCTTGTTGCCGCTGAAATCCACAGTGGAGACCTTATATTGGTCGCCTTCCGACACCCTGATAGTGATGGTCATGCCCTTGCTTTCCCTGTCAACGGAAATCTCGGGTTCCGCGGCCACAGCTTTAATGTAGCCATTATCGAAATAAAGACCTTTTATCTTTTCAACATCTGATTCCATCTGGGCCTTTTTGTAATATCCGGAAGATGTTATGAATGATAAAAGCCACCACTCCTTTGTCTCCATCGCCTTTTTTATTTTTGATGAGGAAATACTATTGTTGCCTGAAATAATGATCTTCCTGATCTTTATCTTCGGGCCTTCGGTGATTTGATAAGTGAGGCTTATCTCATCTTCCGATATTTTTTTTATCACCGGCACTATGTTGGCCAGCCAGTAGCCTTCTTCCTCATAAAAATTTCTGATTTTAAGTGCGTTATCCTGTATCAGGACGGTATCTGCGATTGAGCCGGATGTGACGGTTATCTTCTCCTTGAGCTTGGAATCCTCAAGTTCCTTATTGCCCTGGAAGTCGATTCTGACGATCGTAGGTTTTTCCTTGACAGTGTATATGAGCCTGACCCCGCCCTCAAAGGGCTCTATCTCGACTTTAACATCATCGAAGTAGCCCATTTTGAATATAGACTTGATATCTTCACTTATTTTGTCCTGAGAGACCGGCTCGCCTATTTTTTGAGATATTTTGGCCTTTATAGCCCCTTCTTCTGTCCGTTTCAGGCCGACTATGCTGATCTTGTTGACAAGGGGCAAACCCTCGGCAAGGGCGGTACCTGAAATGAAAAAGATAAACATTACTATAAGCAGTAGTCTGCGCATATATCCCTCTGTATGTGATGCCAGGCCAAGTCTCAAAACTCGATAAGTATAGCACTGAGACAGGGGTGAAAGTAAATAAGAAAAGGCATAAGAGCCCAGTATAAAGCCGCTTTCTGCTTCTTTTTAATATTTTCAGTACCAAGTAAATAAATAATCGTAATTAGTAGATTAATTTATTTTATTTGACCATTATATAAAAGGTGTTTTAAGCTGTGTAGCGCCTGCATTTTCGTATTAATCAAGGCTACGAATAAAAATCACCATAGAAGGAGGATTTAGATGAAGAAGTACAATACGCCATTGATCGATCAGCTGGAAAAGGGTCCCTGGCCAAGCTTCGTCACGGAGATGAAGAAAGCCGGAAAGACCAATGAGATGGCAAACGATGCAGTTGGCCACCTCGAAAAGTGTTACACGACCAAAATGGGTTACTGGAAGCACGGTGGCATAGTCGGTGTCCTCGGGTATGGAGGCGGAGTCATAGGCAGATATTCTGAGATAGGCGACGAGTTCCCCGGTGTGGCGCATTTTCACACGGTGAGATTAAACCAGCCCTCCGGGTTCTTTTACACCAGTAAGGCGTTAAGAGAGATCTGCGACATCTGGGACAAATATGGAAGCGGACTGACAAACGTACATGGCTCAACCGGTGACCTTGTTCTGCTCGGCACTAAGACAGATGCTCTTGAGGCAATATTTGCGGAATATTCCTCCCGCGGGTGGGATCTCGGCAGCTCCGGTTCGGCACTGAGGACCCCGAGTTGCTGCGTAGGTCCGGGTCGCTGCGAATGGACGATGTACGACACCCTCGGTCTCAACTATGCCCTTACCCAGGAATTCCAGGATGAGATGCACAGGCCGACCTTCTCTTACAAGTTCAAGATAAAGTCATCGGGTTGCGCCTGCGACTGCGTTGCGTCGATTGCGCGTGCCGATATGTCCATCATCGGCACCTGGAAGGGCGACATTCAGATCGACCAGAATGAAGTGAAGAACTATGCATCAAAGATGAATATCAATGCTGAAATCATCAATATGTGTCCCACCCAGTGCATGAGCTATGACGGCAAGGAACTGAAGATCAACAATGCCGAGTGTAGCCGGTGCATGCATTGTATCGCCAAGATGACAAAGGCTCTCAAGCCGGGCAAGGAAAGAGGCGCCACAATCTGCATAGGAAGTAAGGCACCTATTGTTGTTGGCTCTCTGCTTTCCTGGGTCATTGTACCGTTCATAAAGATCGAAGAGCCTTACACCGAAGTGAAGGAACTCATCAGGAAGATTTGGGACTGGTGGGATGAAAACGCGAAGCCCAGAGAGAGGATCGGAGAAGTCATCGAGATGAAGGGTATGAGATCGTTCCTCGAGGCGATAGGCGTTCCGCCTATGCCTCAGCAGATCAAAGAGCCGAGGAAAGATCCTTTCATGTTCTACACAGAGGACGATATCGCCTCTTACAAGGCGAAGGAAGCCGAAGAAAAGAAGACCGGCAAATATAAGTTTTAACTTTATATATTAAGGAGGATATAAGATGGCATTACCACAGAGAAAAACAGACATAGGACCACCTCATTTTGAGCAGTTTCTTCCACCCGTAATAAAGAAAAACTACGGGAAATGGAAATATCATGAAGTGCTTTCTCACAACACAATGGTCCACGTCGCTGAAAGCGGCGATAAACTCTGGACGGTTAGGGTGGCCTCTCCCAGAATTCTGTCCACGGATACGATCCGTGAGCACTGCGATATCGCCGAGAAATATTGTGGCGGCTATCTCCGCTACACGACGAGGAACAATGCAGAATTTCTAGTATCCGATGAGAAACAGCTCGAACCTCTGAAAAAGGATTTGGCTTCGCGCGGCTTTAAGATGGGCGGTATCGGTTACGGCATCACGAACGTCGTGCATACCCAGGGGTGGGTGCACTGCCACAGCGCCGCAACTGACGCATCAGGTCTTGTAAAGGCGATGATGGACGAGCTCTTTGAATATTTCGAATCGAAGAGTCTCCCCAATAAGGTCAGGCTTGCGGTCGCGTGCTGCGTGAATATGTGCGGCGCTGTGCATTGCTCCGACATCGCAGTCGTTGCAGTTCATACAAAGGTGCCTACGGTAAAACATGATCTCTTTAAGAACATGTGCGAGCTTCCTACGGTCATCGGGTCATGCCCGACCCGCGCGATCAGCCCCGATCCGGCGAACAAGAGCGTTAAGATCAACCCTGACAAGTGTATGTACTGCGGCAACTGTTTTACAGTATGTCCGCCTATCAGCATCAAGGACCCGGAGCGTGACGGTGTGGCGATCGTCGTCGGCGGCAAGATCAATAGCCTCAGGTCGAACCCGAAATTCTCCAAACTCGTTATCCCTTACATCTCCAACGAGCCACCGAGATGGCCGAAGGTCGTTGCGGCCATTAAACACATCGTTGAGGTATATGCAGCGAACGCGCGGAAGCACGAGAGAATGGGTGAGTGGATAGAGAGAATCGGATGGGAGAGGTTCTTCTCCCTTACCGGCATCGATTTCACGTTCCAGTCGATCGACGACTTCACCTTCATGAGAGATACAATGAGGACCGCATCCACATTTAAGTGGTAGTGGTATAATGAATGCGAGGCGGCCCGCTGAGCGTGCCGCCTCGGCAGCAAAAATAATACGTTCAAACGGGGGTAATGTGTATGGAAACAGCTGAACTGCAGGATAAGATTTTTGCCTTCGTAGAAGCGGCAAAGGGTAAGAAGAAGCTAAAAGAAAAAGATATTATCAAAGGGGTGTCGGCCGAGCAGAATGTGCCGGGTGACGACGTCAAGAAGGCAATGCGTGCGATGATCGATGTGGGAAGACTTATGTATTCCTACGGTGGCGGCGCCAGTTCCGTCGAGATCCCGAGCGAAGAATACCTGAGAGAAAAAGGTCTTATAAAGTAAAAGTCATTTCCATTCCTATATGACAGAGGGGCCAAGGCCCCTCTGAATCCTCTGTTCGGCGTCTCGTACGCACGGACGACTGTCATTGGTTGATAAACTTCCTTTCGTTGGGGCAAAATAAAAAGTCCTCTTTTTTTCATATCAAAATCTGCAGGAGAGATAGCAATACATGAAAAAGTCATTCCCGCGACTGGTAATTGCCGGACTTAAAGGCGGGTCCGGGAAGACGACGCTGTCACTTGGGCTGATTGCCGCATGGAGGGAAGATGGATTTGCGATTGCTCCCTTCAAGAAGGGGCCTGATTATATCGATGCCGGATGGCTCTCCCGGGCAGCGGGCCGTCCCTGCTACAATCTTGATCCCTTTCTAACCGGAAACAATAGAATTCGCTCTTCCTTCACGGAGCATTTCGCAGATGCTGACATCGCTGTCATTGAGGGCAATAGGGGGCTCTATGACGGGATGGACTCCTCAGGCACTTTCAGCACAGCCGAACTTTCCAAAACCCTTCAGTCACCAGTAGTTCTTATCATCGACTGCACGAAGGCCACAAGGACTGTAGGGGCTATGCTCCTTGGCATGCTAAAGTTCGATAGAAGAGTCAGTATAAAAGGGGCTGTATTAAACCAGGTGGCGGGGGCGAGGCATGAAAAAATAATAAGAGAAGTTATCGGGAATTGTTGCGACGTCCCTGTGCTGGGCGCAATCCCTAAACTTCCCGGTACCCATCTTTCGGAGAGGCATATGGGGCTTACGCCTTTTCAGGAACACCCGGAAGTGGACAGGGCGATTTCCCTGACCGCTGATGTCATCAGAAAATATGTCGATATAGAGGGGCTGAGTGAGATCGCGATGAGCGCCTCTGGCAGTAATCTGCGCGCAGGCAGGCCTATTGCGCTTCCGGACGCTTCTCCGGCAGGTCCCGTCATCGGTATCATCAGGGATTCGGCCTTTCAGTTCTATTATCCCGAGAATTTCGAGGAACTCCTAAAAAGGGGTGCAAGATTGCTTGAGGTGAGCGCCCTTACGGAAAAGCGGCTTCCGGACGTCGACGCCTTGTATATCGGCGGCGGCTTCCCGGAGACAAATTCGATCGCTTTAGCTCAAAACGTTTCATTCCGCAGGTCACTGCGGAAAGCTATTGAATTTGGCCTGCCTGTGTACGCGGAGTGCGGGGGACTTATGTATCTGGGCAGATCGCTGGTCCTCGACAGGCAGAGGTATCCGATGGTAGGCATATTCCCGATCTCATTCAGCCTCGAAAAGAAGCCTCAGGCCCATGGCTATACGATGGTGAGAGTGAACCGGAGAAATCCGTTTTATACGAAGGGGACCTCGCTGAAGGGGCATGAGTTTCATTATTCAAAGGTGATCGATTATGCTCCCAAAGAAGGTATGCACTTCGCCTTCCACATGACGAGGGGGCAGGGGATAATGGACGGAATGGATGGAGTAAGCTATAAGAACGCATTGGCGGCGTACACGCACGTCCATGCTTATGGCACGCCGGAATGGGCTGACGGCCTTGTAAAGAATGCCGAAGCCTTTCAAAGGAGGAAGCGCAGGCTTGGCGTCAAGGCATGAGGTAATAGCATATTTGGCAAGCAATGATTTTGGCAGACTGCTTGAGGTCTCACAGGGCAACCGGGGCATTTTCAGAGTGCTGGTTTCTCTCACCTACGACATGGAAGACGTCGTAAGCTGGCGGGCAGTCGAGGCGATAGGGCTGATTGCCGGGGAACGGGCAAGAACAGATCCTGCTTCGGTGCGTGTCCTCGTTCAGAGGATTCTCTGGATGATGCGGGAAGAGTCGGGAAACAATCCATGGAGTGCCCCCGGGATTCTCGGGGAGATAGTGAGGAACAGTCCGGACGAATTTTGCGATATCGCGCCGATCATCGTTTCCTTCCATGATGAAGAGATATTCAGAAGGGGCGTGCTTAGAGCGATTGCTAGGATAAGTGAAGTGAGGCCTGATCTGCTGCTGCAATGCGCTTCGCCGGTGATCGGACAATACCTGAAGCATCCTGACGCGATAACACGTTATTATGCCCTGCTTGCCGCCGGCCGGCTTACGCTTAGGGAATTTCTCCCTTCCGCGGAGGCGCTTCGATCAGACCAGGCAGAAACAACGATATACCACAACCGGAATTTTGTGACAGTGAAACTGGAAAATGCTGCGGAGGAAACTGTTATAATACTGCGTGGTGAAGTGAAATAGATGATTGACCGTAGAATCGATGACAACCTTCTGAAGTGTCCTTTTTGCAGCCAGCTGATTTCCGCCCCGGGCGAGATAAAGACGCGTTTCGGAAGTGCCTTTGAGGGCGGTAAGTGCGAGTGCGGGTCTGTCTTTGTGTATGACCGCTGCGGGCATACCCTTGGCGATGCTTATGTGGATGCGCTCGGTCTGCTGTGTGAAGACGATTGGGAAAAGGCCTGGAGCCTCGTTCCGGATCAGGACTACGAAATAGTAGAACTCGCCTACGATAGCAGGAGAAAGAAGCTTGGCGAGCCAAGGCGCAGGAGTAATTCTCCTGTTTTCCTTTTTCTCCGGTTGAAGAAAACGGCCTCGTAAATGAGTATGCATGATTTTCCCGGCAGATTTTTTTTTATTCGCGCAAACCGGTCACAACCGCGAGTATTTGCGTTGAAGACATTGATAAGAAAGGATGATTAATCGATAAGTTTTTTTTATTTGACCGGGGATAGGTATCTGTATTACCTTTTATAGCCCGATCTAATAATTGTGAGATTAGCAAATTCTGATCTCTTGAATAGCAATTAACAGGTTTCGCAGGATGTTTTTTGAATTGTTGGGAGTTGGTCCCTTCAGCAGCGTGAAAAATTATTTAATGAAGAAAGGGGGAAGAAAAAATGCCGACTATGGATTTCCAAGGAAAACAGATTGAGGTCGACGATGACGGTTATCTCATAAACCTCGATGACTGGAGCAAGGAGTTGGCCACGGAACTGGCCAAGGGAGATGGACTTACCCTTACCGATGCTCACTGGGAAGTTATCAACTTCCTGAGAGAATACTACAAGCAGTATCAGATCGCTCCGATGATCAAGATACTTGTCAAAGAGATCGGAAAGGCTATGGGGCCGGAAAAAGGGAACACAAAATACCTTTACGAGCTCTACCCGGCCGGACCCGCAAAACAGGCATGTAGGTACGCTGGTCTTCCGAAACCTACTGGCTGCGTATAGTTTTTGCGTGAGCAGTATTTGAAACGGCACTCCACTCTTAATGCGGTGGGGTGCCGTGTTCTCACTCGCAATGGCCCGGCTAACGGGCGTGGGAGGGAAAGAATTTTCTGACGCAACTGATAATAATGGAAGAGAAGGCACGACACTCGATATTTCACCGGAGACAGGAAAAGAGCCTCTGCAAGACACACGGGAGCATTAAAATCCTCAGGATTGGCGCACACGACCTATGACTCTGGAGAAGTTCCTCTCACTAAAAAGGGCCGATATCCTTAAGAAATGGTTTGATCTCATACTGGAAACCTATCCAGCCGATACTTCGACATTCCTGAGAAATCAGAAAAACCCGTTCACCAACCCTGTAGGGAATACTATTTATCAGGGGATGGAAAAAATCCTGGACGAACTTACCGGTCAGGCTTCCGGTATTCTCTCAGAATTTCTGGACAATATTATCAGAGTCAGAGCGGTTCAGGACTTCTTGCCTTCTCAGGCGGTTTCCTTCGTTTTCTCGCTTAAAAAGGTAATCAGGGAAGAACTTAGACAGAGCTTTCAGGGGAGCCCGCCTTACGAGGAAGTGCTTTCACTGGAGGATAAGATCGATGCACTGGCGCTTTCCTCTTTCGACCTGTTTATGAAATGCCGTGAGAAGCTTTACGATATCAAGGCAAATGAAATGAGAAATATGACCTTCAGGTTATTACAGAGAGTCAATGATATTGGTGGGGGCGGGGAGAAAAGAAATGATCCCACCGAAAGCAATGAAGACAACGCAAAAGAAAAAGAGGTATCTCAATGAAAATCTTGCTACCCTTATTTACCGTCATAGCACTTGTCGTGATCGCATTTGTGGGGGTGCAGGCCAACCTCCAGCCGGTGTTCGGGATCTTTATCCCGTATATTGCCGTCGCGATTTTCATAGTAGGATTTGTGGTTCGCGTGTTTAAGTGGGGAAAATCGCCGGTGCCTTTTCGCATACCGACGACAGCAGGGCAGATGAAGTCTTTTGCACCGTGGATTAAGGCGAACAAGATCGACAACCCGTCGACCCCCATGGCAGTTTTTGCGAGAATGTTTTTGGAGGTTTTCTTCTTCCGCTCTCTTTTCAGGAACACAAAGACTCAACTCTATCCCGGCACCAAACTCGCCTACGGGTCGGAGAAATTTCTCTGGCTCGGAGGGCTTGCCTTTCACTGGTCGTTTCTCATTATCTTTGTGAGACATTTCCGGTTTTTTATGCAGGATGTGCCTTCAGTGATACAGATCGTCGAGGGGCTTGACAGTTTCCTGCAAATCGGCGCTCCGCTGCTATATATAACGGACGTAATATTAGTGGGCGCTGTAACGTTTCTTTTTTTAAGAAGAGTGGTAATGCCCCAGATAAAGTATATATCTCTGCCGGCTGATTATTTCCCGCTGTTTCTTATACTCGGCATCGCCATCTCAGGCATCTTTATGCGGTATTTCACAAAGGTGCATGTGGTGGGAATAAAGGGACTTGTTATGGGTCTTCTCTCTTTTAATCCTGCTATCCCGGAAGGCATAAGCTCGCTCTTTTATGTTCACCTGTTCCTCGTAAGCACCCTGCTTGCCTACTTTCCGTTTAGCAAGCTTATGCATATGGGCGGCGTTTTCCTGAGTCCCACAAGGAACATGGCCAACAATAGCAGGGAGGTAAGACATATCAATCCATGGGACCATCCGGTGCATGTCCATACCTACGAAGAGTATGAAAACGATTTCAGAGAAAAAATGAAAAAGGCCGGTTTGCCGGTCGAGAAGGAGTAAACATGGCAACCAAAGTAACTACTCCAAAACCCGCTGAGCTGGTAACTTCTATAGATTTTATCCCGCCCAAGACCGAGTGGATGGATACCCCGACAATAATACAACCGGGGACGTTCTGCTGGGGTGCAAAGGGAAAGAACCTTGCAACCGTGGAGTTCCCCAACGCAAGGGACTGGAACCCGTCCGAGGAGGACTGGAAGCTCCCGGAGAACTGGCAGGAGATATTCTTGAAGGGGATGCAAGACCTCCTTAACAAATACCGTTCCTTCAAAATATTCATGGACATCTGCGTCAGATGCGGCGCATGCGCCGACAAGTGCCACTTCTTCATCGGCTCTGGTGACCCCAAAAACATGCCAGTGGGGAGGGCTGAACTCCTGAGGTCGGTCTACAGGAAATATTTCACGACAGCGGGAAAGATTCTAGGAAAGACCGCAGGGGCAAGGGAACTGACCGTCGATGTGCTGAAAGAGCTTTGGTATTATGCGTACCAGTGCACTGAGTGCCGCCGTTGTTCGCTCTACTGTCCTTACGGCATTGATACCGCTGAGATAACGATAATGTGCAGGGAACTCTTGAACCTGCTCGGACTGAATACTGACTGGATATCAGGGCCTGTGGCCAACTGTTATATGAAGGGCAATCACCTTGGCCTCGAGCCCCATGCCATCATGAACAGCATCGAGGGTATGATCGACGACATAGAGACCGTCACAGGTGTCAGGGTGAACCCCTCTTTCAACCGGAAGGGCGCGGAGATACTCTTTGTCACCCCCTCCGGCGACCTCTTTGCCGATCCCGGCACCTTTACCTGTATGGGCTACCTCGCGCTCTTTCACGAACTCGGTATTGACTACACGTGGTCTACCTATGCATCTGAAGGCGGCAATTTCGGCTTTTTCACGTCCAACGATATGGCTAAAAGGCTCAATTCAAAAATATACGCCGAGGCCAAACGGCTTGGCGTGAAATACATCATCGGCGGGGAATGCGGCCATATGTGGCGCGTTCTTCACCAGTACATGGACACCTGGAACGGGCCGGCCGATTTCATGGAGGTGCCGGTTTCCCCTATAACCGGGACCAGGTTCGAAAATGCCAGGTCAACCAAGATGATCCATGTTGCTGAATTCACGGCAGACCTTATAAAACACGGCAAACTGAAACTCGACCCGTCGAGGAATGACAATCTCATTGTAACTTACCACGACTCCTGCAACACTTCTCGGGGTATGGGACTCCTCGAAGAGCCGCGCTATATCATAAGGAATGTCTGCAATCATTTCCATGAGATGCCTGAGAATACCATCCGCGAACAGACGTTCTGCTGCGGCAGTGGTACGGGCCTCAACGCAAGTGAAAATATGGAACTAAGGATGAGGGGCGGATTCCCGAGGGCCAATGCAGTGATGCATGTCAAGGAAAAGCATGGCGTCAATATGCTGGCAAATATCTGCGCAATAGACAGGGCTACACTTTCGGCCTCCATGGATTACTGGGTCCCGGGTGTAAGGGTCACCGGCGTACACGAAATGGTGGCCAACGCCCTGATTATGAAAGGCGAAAAGGAGAGGGAGACCAACTTACGCGGT
>OUUY01000094.1 GCA_900302705.1 Candidatus Sulfobium mesophilum | reverse complement strand
GGCAGGAAAGAGATCAAACGTGCCATGATTCTTATTGCGATTTTCAGCATAGTCGGACTTCCCTATATCAATCTGCTTCCAGTCTTTACCGCTGAAATATTCCACCGGGGGGCGAAAGGACTCGGTTTTTTAGTCGGCGCATCCGGGATAGGCGCACTGACCGCTGCGCTCGGCATCGCGGTGATGGGGAACATTGAAAACAAAACAAGATTTATGTCGATAGCTGCGCTTTTCTTTTCAGCGGCTCTTTTTGCTTTTTCCCTTTCTAAAACTTTCTGGATATCGATTGTAGTGATAGCGATCGGTGGATGGGGAATGGTCAGCTATCTTGCTGCCGCCAACAGCTTCATACAGGTCTCGGTTCCGGATGAACTGAGGGGAAGGGTGATGAGTGTTTATTCGTTCGTTTTCCTTGGGCTTGTGCCCGTCGGAAACTCAATCATGGGTGTCGCTGCTGATATGGTCGGTACGGCTGACGCCGTGATGTTAGGGGGCTTGATATGCCTTTTAGCATCTGCCGTATTCGCCAGGAGGTATCTGGGAAAATTGGATGACGGAACCGGACCAGGCGCCTGATACTGACCGGTTTGACTATAATAGAAATAATATGAAAGTGCTTGCTGTAGAAACATCAACGATGCTTGGCGGAGTTGCGGTGGTCGATGATGAGAAAGGGCTTGTGGCTGAAACCAGGCTTAATGTCAAGACTACCCATTCCGAAAGGCTCATGACGGCTGTCGACAACGTGTTGAAACAGGGGGAGTTGATACTGTCGGACATCGATGTCTTTGGGGTAGCAATAGGTCCGGGTTCTTTTACGGGTCTAAGGATAGGGTTAAGTACGGTGAAGGGGCTTTCCTATGCCACTGGAAAAAAAATCGTGACCGTACCGACGCTTGAGGCCTTTGCATGGAATTTCCCGTTTTGTCCGCATCAGGTTTGTCTTATGCTCGACGCAAGAAGAAGCGAGGTTTATGCCGCTGTCTTTAAATGGGAAGACAGCGGCTTTCGTCGCCTGCTTCCGGAGACATCGATAAAGCCGGAGGACTTGCTGAAGTCACTTGAGGGAACTGTCCTGTTTGCCGGCGAGGGGGTGTCGCTTTACAACAAGAAGATCGCCGATATCTTCAAAGAAAGGGCCCTCATTGCGCCGCCGCAGACAATGGTGCCTTCACCTGCCAATGTGGCCATGCTCGGACTGGAAAAGGCAAAGAATGGGAATTATGCCGATTCTTGGACACAGGTGCCTTATTACATCAGAAGATCGGAGGCTGAGGTGAAATGGTCAGAGAAGGTTTGAACCAAACCTGGCAGGATATTATTATCGAAGACTCTGCAGCCGACGATCTTGCCGCTGTAATTGAAATCGAGAGAATGTCATTCTCAACGCCGTGGTCTGAGACTTCTTTTTTCAACGAGATGAAAAAACCGAAGTCATTTCTGAAAGTTGCAAAAAAGGGTGGAAAAGTAGTGGGGTATATTTGTGGCGGCTGGATAATCGATGAGGGTCATATCCTTGATGTAGCCGTCCATCCTGAATACAGAAGACTGAGCATAGCTTCAATGCTTGTTTCACTGGGAATTGAGCGCCTTAGGAAGGAGGGCTGCCGGTTTGTTTTTCTTGAGGTCAGAAGCGCCAACGAGCCCGCAGCGAGGATGTACTCGAAATTCGGCTTCGAGATCATCGGAACGCGGAAGGATTATTATACTTCCCCTGTTGAAGATGCCGTAATTATGATGCTTAAATTTGCGGTATGAAATACTTCATTATGTGGCCGCTGTATTTGAATTGGATTGTCTGCCCCAAACCCCAGCGATAAGGCTGCTGCATTTGGGGCATTTGTTTTCTTTGATGCGGTCTTCAATGATCCTGTAGCCGAACCTTGCTATCAGTACCTCCCCGCAAACAGGACATAACGTATTTTCTCCTCCACCTCCGGGGACATTGCCTTCGTAGATAAATTTCAGTCCTGATCTGCGCCCGATTTCTGTCGCGAGCTTCAGCTTTTCCACTGGTGTTCTCGGTTTGTCAAGAAGTTTGTAAGTCGGGTAGAACTGGCTTACGTGCCAGGGCATGGCCGGGTCGACCGAGCAGATAAACTCGACTATATCCGTCAGGTCTTTTTCCGAATCGTTGAGGTCGGGGATTATGAGCGTTGTTACTTCAACCCACACTCCCAATGCCTTCATAAGTCTGATAGTCTCTTTTACCGGGGCGACCCTTGCGCCGCAAATCTCCCTGTAGAATTTGTCGCTTCCCTTAAGGTCGATGTTATTGGCGCTCAGATAGGGAGCGATAAGACGCGTGGCCTTCTCCCCTGTATAGCCGTTACTCACAAAGACGTTCATGATCCCCTTTTCACTGGCGATTCGCGCGCAGTCATAGGCGAATTCAAAGAAGATAGTAGGCTCGGTATAAGTATAGGATATACTCTCGCATCCGCTTTTTTCGGCAGCATCTACGATGTCTTCTGCCGAAACATCTTTGCCGGGTATCGTAAATTTCCTTTCTCTCGGAAATTGTGAAATCTCATAGTTTTGACAGTGTTTACAGCGGAAATTGCACCCCACAGTGGCTATCGACAGAGAGTGTGATCCGGGTAGGAAATGGAAAAGGGGCTTTTTTTCGATGGGGTCAATATTTGATGAGATTATCTTGCCGTAGACGAGACTGTAAAGTGTTCCCTGACGGTTTTCCCGTACAGCGCAAATTCCTCTTTGACCTTCCTTGATGACACAGTTGTGGCTGCAAAGGTGGCACCTGACATCAGTGCCTTGCTGCTTTTCATAACACATCGCTTCCTTCATTACAGCTTAAGTATATCAAAACAAAAGAGGATGTAAATCGCATTTCCGTGGCGGGAATAGCCCTTCATTGACTTGAAGCAGGCCGCGCAATTAGAATAGTTATTGATAGTCGAAACTGTTAGGAGGTAAACATGCCTATTTATGAATATTTCTGTAAGTCATGCGGAGAAAAATTTTCTCTTCTTCAAAGGGTGAGTTCTACGGAAAGGGATACAGATTGTCCGAAATGCTCTTCTAAAGACGTGAAAAAACTTGTCTCTTCTTTCTGTTGTTCAAGTACTGCTTCCGGTTTGTCTTCACCTGGCGCTTCTCATGGTTTTGGAGGCGGGGGCTGAGGTGTTTCATCATGCTGAGCCGGGTGCTTAGCTACATGTTCGGACACACGAAAAGTCTTGACTTTTTCAGTACATAACAATAAAATTCTTGCAAAACCGTTAAGGGGTGTCGGATGGCGCATAAGCTTTTGCTTGCAGATGACAGCATCACGATTCAAAAAGTGGTTGAGCTTGTTCTCGCAGAGGAAGATTTTGAGATCAAGTCTGTAAGCAACGGTGAAGATGCACTTGCTGCTATAGAAAGCTTCAGTCCTGATATTGTCCTTGCTGATATCGAAATGCCTAAGATCAACGGATACCAGCTTTGCGAGAAGATGAAGCAAAACCCCAGGACCGCCGGTATTCCGGTTATTCTTCTGGCCGGTGCATTCGAACCGATAGACGAGGGGCTGTTACGGACGGTCGGCGCGGATGATTTCATCATAAAACCGTTTGAATCGCAGGAACTTATAAGTAAGATCAATGCAGCTCTGACTATGGCTGCTGCAGGTGAAGAGGAAGCTGTTGTTGTTGATGAAGGCGAAGAGGTATTTGAG
Source organism: Candidatus Sulfobium mesophilum (assembly GCA_900302705.1). Classification (GTDB taxonomy): domain Bacteria; phylum Nitrospirota; class Thermodesulfovibrionia; order Thermodesulfovibrionales; family UBA6898; genus Sulfobium; species Sulfobium mesophilum. Next base: position 18,184 of record OUUY01000094.1, on the reverse strand, counting down.
ATCGTCGAAGAGGCTGAAGAAATCCCCGCCGCCGGTGGCGTTGAATGTGCTGGATTGGATGAAGACCTCTGGGATCTTGAAAAGGTGTCGGCCCCGGAAGGGCAGCCGCTAGAGGCCTTTGAAGAGGAAGCGGCGGCAGGCGTGGAATTATCGGGCGCAGAGGAAGGTATCAGGGAGGCAGTTTCTGAAGCAGCCATGGGGCCTAAGCCTTCTGCGGAAGCTGTTGCTGCAACGACAATGGCATCCCAGATTGTTATGCCGTCAAAGGAAGAGTTGCTGGCCATCTTTGAAAAGACGGTTCGCGAAAAGGTTTTAGATTCTTACAGTTCAGATGATATTAAAGAATCGCTGCTTGCGGCGTTGTTGCCTTCCATGAAGGACTCCATTGATAAGGTTCTTTGGGAAATTGCACCGGAACTTGTAGAAAAAATGCTGAAGGAGACACTGAAGAATCTGCTTGAGTCTCTTGCGAAAGAGGTTGAAAAAGTGATCTGGGAGACGGTTCCTGATCTTGCCAATACAATGATTTCCAGGGAGATTGAGAGAATAAAATCCGAGTTTTAGAGATAATTTCCTGAATGCGAGGGCGGGGAAGAGGCGGCGCCGATTCCCCGTCTTTCTTTGTTATGTCTGAGTTAAATAAAAGTTACAATCCTGAAGGTGTTGAAGAAAAGTGGTATGAGCACTGGATTGCCGGGAATTTATTTGTTGCAGACCCGGCCTCCGGCAAGACCCCTTATTCTATTGTTATCCCACCTCCCAACGTCACCGGTTCGCTTCATATGGGTCACGCCCTCAATACGACGCTTCAGGACATTTTGATTCGATGGAAAAGGATGTCAGGCTTTGATGCGCTTTGGGTGCCTGGCATGGATCATGCCGGAATCGCCACGCAGAATGTGGTTGAGCGCCAACTGGTTGCCGAAAAAGCCGACAGGCATACATTGGGCAGGGAAGCCTTTACAGAACGCGTCTGGAAATGGAAGGCCGAATACGGGGGGAGGATCATTCATCAGCTTAAAAGACTGGGCGCTTCGTGTGACTGGACAAGGGAACGCTTTACCCTGGATGCCGGACTTTCGGAAGCTGTGGTGGAAGTCTTTGTAAGTCTCTATCAGCAAGGACTGATCTACCGTGACAAGAGGCTGATCAACTGGTGTCCACGGTGTTTGACGGCACTTTCGGATATCGAGGTTGAACATGAGGAGTATGACGGCAGACTTACCTTTATCAAATATCCACTTGAGGACGGTAGCGGGTATATAACTGTCGCTACTACGCGCCCCGAGACTATGCTTGGTGATATGGCAGTGGCGGTGAACCCCGAAGATAGCCGTTATGCTCATATGATCGGCAAACGTATTTCGCTTCCGCTTACCGCCAGAAAGATTCCTGTCATTGCCGACTCAGCTGTGGACACCGAGTTTGGGACCGGCGCGGTCAAAGTGACCCCGGCGCACGATTTCAACGATGAGGCCATCGCGAAGAGACAGAACCCGCAACTCGACTTTATCACCGTAATAGGCCCTGATGGCAGGATGACGGCTGAGGCGGGTCCGAAATATGCCGGGCTTGACAGGTATGAGGCCAGAAAAGCGGTGCTGGATGACCTCAAAGCCATGGAGCTTATTGCCAAACAGGATAAATATCTTCATTCCATTAGTCAATGTTACAGATGTAAGACCGTAATTGAACCTCTTTCCACGCTTCAGTGGTACGTAAAGGTCGGTCCGCTTGCTTCTGCCGCGATGGATGCGGTCAGAGACGGAAGGATCCGGATTATCCCGAAGGCGTGGGAGAATACTTACTTTTCGTGGATGGAAAATATCAATGACTGGTGTATATCCAGGCAAATATGGTGGGGACACCGCATACCCGCCTGGTATTGCGATAACTGCGAAGAGGTGATCGTATCGCGAAAGACGCCTTCGGGGTGCACGAAATGCGGCGGACAATTGCGGCAGGATGAAGACGTGCTGGATACCTGGTTTTCATCGGCGCTTTGGCCCTTTTCCACTCTGGGGTGGCCGGCTGATACGCCGGAACTGAGGAAGTACTATCCGACTTCAGCACTGGTTACAGGCTTCGATATAATATTTTTCTGGGTGGCCAGAATGATAATGATGGGGCTGAAGTTCCGAGGAGATGTTCCTTTCAGAGATGTCTATATTCACGCCCTCGTAAGGGATGCGTCGGGGCAGAAGATGTCTAAATCAAAGGGCAACGTCATTGACCCGCTTATCATGATGGAAAAATACGGCACTGACGCGTTCCGTTTTACCCTTGCTGCTTTTGCTGCCCAGGGACGTGATGTAAAGTTCGCTGAAGAGCGCGTGGAAGGCTACAGACATTTTGTCAATAAACTCTGGAATGCCTCCCGTTTTATTTTGCTTAACACCGGCGGTGAAAAGGCGCCTGACAATATGTCATTCGAAAGCCTTGACATCGGCAGCAGGTGGATCCTGAGCAGGCTTGCAGCAACGGCAGTGGATGTCAACGCCGCACTTGGAGATTACAGGTTCAACGATGCGGCAAACAGCATCTACCAGTTTATCTGGCGCGAACTCTGCGACTGGTATATAGAGATGGTCAAGCCAGTCCTTTACGAAGACTCTGACGGCAAGGAACGGGTGAAGAAATGTCTTCTCTTCGTTCTGGATAATACGCTGAGACTCCTTCATCCCTTCATGCCCTATGTCACAGAGGAAATCTGGCAGCATGTGGCTGTGACCGACAAGCAGTCGGCAAGTATAGTAACCGCACACTATCCGGCTCTGCTTCAGCGGGATGAAGGTGCGGAGGCAGAGATGGATATAATCATGGAGACTGTCACCGGCATCAGGACGATACGGGGTGAATTGAACCTATCTCCATCACTTGAATTAAGGGCCTGCGTCAAGACACAATCCGACAAGGCGGAAGACGTATTAAAGCGCAACCTGGCTTATCTGAACAAACTGGCAAGGGCTGATATAAGCGAAATAGGGGCAGGTGTGAGAAAACCAGGCGGGGCGGCAGCAGCAGTCAGAGATTACGTAGAGGTATACGTTCCGCTTGAGGGATTGTTGAACATAGAGCTCGAAATTGATAGACTGAGAAAAGATGAGGCGAAGGTGGAAGAGACTATCGCCTTTTTGAACAAGAAACTGCTCAACGAAGATTTTCTCAGCAGGGCGCCGCAGGCTATTATAGCCAAGGAGAAGGAAAAGTACGAAGAATGTCTCAGGAAAAAAGACAGGGTACTTGAAAACATCAGGAAACTCTACGAGGTTGGGGGAAAAAAATGATGGAAAAAGAGGAGAAGGATATAAGGGATAGGGATCTCGAGATTATCGAGGGCGAATTTATAAATATAAATCAAAGCACCGTCCGCAATGTCGAGGGAGGCCATGTTGAGATGCAGCAGGTCGGTGCCCTGAGTGTGGACGGCGAAAAGATCGAGGCAACGCAATGCGCCTCTGCGCTTACTCACGGAGACGAGATCTTCTTTAACCAAAGTATAAGCACGGTGACCATCGGAAACAACACGACGGTTAATTACTCATTTTCACCCGTCTCTTTATCGCGCTATGAAACGACCTTAAATCGCAGTGCGGCTGGACTGGTCGCTGCCGGCAGTGTGAAAGCCGACAATAGCGTTGCGCTGATGGTGCTTGCCAATAAGGTCGAGGGCGAACTTACGACGCTGTTGGACTGGAAATCCGCGGTTGCCATCGGAGCGGTCGTCGGGGGTGTATGGGGGTTGCTGTCTCTGCTGAGAAGAAAGTAGTATGGATATCCCTTCACATGTCATCGAACTGATCAAGTACGCAATTGAAGAGGACGTAGGACACGGAGACATTACTACCAATCTTCTGGTTCCTGAAACAAATGAATCGAAGGCGCTTTACATAGCAAAGGGGAACTTTGTTCTTGCCGGTATGCCTTTTGCGGAGGAGGTCTTCTCCATCCTCGACTCATCTGTGTCTTTCAAAATTTTTTACAATGACGGTGCAAGGGTTTCAAAAGGAGATGTACTGGCAGAGGTCGTCGGCAAGACCAGGGTACTGCTGGCCGGGGAAAGAATAAGCCTGAACATCCTGCAGAGGCTCTGCGGGATCGCGACGCTGACTAGTCAGTATGTGGATACTGTCAGAGGAACTAGGGCCAAAATACTTGATACCAGAAAAACCACTCCTTGCCACAGATTTATGGAAAAATATGCTGTAAGAGTAGGGGGAGGAACCAATCATCGCTTTGGCCTTTATGACGGCATACTCATTAAGGACAATCACATTGAGGAGGTTGGCAGCATAGGCGAGGCTGTCAGGTCTGCAAAGTTCGGTCACCACCTGGCCCGGATTGAGGTCGAGGTAGAAAATCTCAAGGAGCTTCAGGAGGCCATCGAGGCCGGGGCAGATATAGTCATGCTCGATAATATGTCCACGAGGGACATGGCTGAAGCAGTGGCTTATGCCAGCGGAAGGGTGACGATTGAGGCATCTGGAAACATCAGCCTTGAAAATGTCCGGGAAGTTGCGGAGACGGGGGTGGACCTGATATCCGTCGGGGCCCTGACCCATTCTGCCGTAGCTGCCGACATTAGCATGAAGATCGTAAAATAACATGGAAAAGGCCTGGGCGCATCTGTTCATAAAGGGCAGGGTCCAGGGGGTCTTTTTCAGGGCATTTACGAGGAATGTGGCCGTTAAGCTGGGCCTGAACGGCTGGGTCAAAAACCTTTATGACGGCAGCGTAGAGGCGGTTTTCGAAGGCGACAAGGAATTAATTGGACAGGCCATTGAGCACTGCAGAATGGGCCCGCCCGGTGCCTATGTCGATGATATCGAGGTGACATGGGAAGGATATTCAGGACGGGAGAGAGGCTTTGAGGTAAGATATTAGCCTCCATTTCATAACCCTTCCACCGGCAGTGTCCACAGACTTTCAGAAAAAAAGTATCTATTATGCTTAAACGAATTGAAGAGAAGATAGTTGCGGGCGGGGAAATTTCGCCCGAAGATGCGGCATATGTTTCCTCAATCCCCGGTCCGGAGGTCTTTGATCTTTTTGCAGCAGCAAACAGGATCAGGAATCTCTTTCGCGGAAATCGTATCGATATCTGCGCAATTGTAAATGCGAAGTCCGGGGCGTGTCCCGAGGACTGCGCCTACTGTTCACAGTCCTCAAGGAGTTCCTCTGAAGTTCCGGTGTTTCCCCTCGCTGACAAAGAAGTTGTACTTGAAAAAGCCGCGGAGGCCAAGCGAGGAGGTGCGAAACGCTTCTGCATTGTGACAAGCGGGCGGAAGGTTACACATGCAGAGATCCGCAAAATAGCCGATATGGTTTCCGGGGTCAGGGCAATGGGACTTCTGCCTTGCGCGACATTGGGGCTTCTGAACAGGGCGGAATTATTATTGTTGAAGAATGCAGGTCTTGAGCGCTTTCATCATAATATAGAAACGTCGGAAAGATTTTTTCCAAACATATGCACCACTCATACTTACCGTCAGAAGTTAGAGACAATAACTGCGGTGAAGTCTGTCGGGCTTTCTTTATGTTCGGGCGGGATCTTAGGGCTTGGAGAGACCTGGCAGGACAGGATTGATATTGGGATGGCCCTAAGGGAGATCGGTCCTGATTCCGTCCCTCTTAATTTCCTGATCCCGATCAGGGGCACGAGACTAGAGTCGAGGAATCCTCTTGAATCTGTCGAGGCCTTAAAGATAATAAGTCTCTTTAGGTTCCTTCTTCCTGGCAGGGAAGTCCGGGTCTGCGGAGGCCGCGCACAGACGCTTGGTCAATTTAATTCTTTTGTCTTTCTTGCCGGAGCAGACGGCATCCTTTCAGGCAATTATCTGACCACGTCAGGGAGATGTTTTGAGGACGATATCAGACTGATCAGACAACAGGGGTTCGAGATATCCGGGACCACCTCATAGGATGCCACAGGGGATACGGCATATGGTGAGTATAAGGATGAGGGCGTCGATTAGGACCGGAAAGAAGAACCGGAAAAAGTCTGCCGATTTGCACATATCAGGTGCTGAAGGGATATATGATCGTGCGGTGATCGGCGAAGTTGTTGAAGGATATATCAGGAGGGCATCAGGCCATTCCAGGGGGAGGCCTGACAGGATTGATATCAAAATAGAGAAGATTACAACCGCGCCGAAGAAAATACGGTCCCTTCCGGTAACGACAATCACCTGCAGGTCAGCTAATACCGCGCAACGCTACATACTGGAGTTGCTGTTATTGTCGGGTGTTAGCGAAACTGCTGTCCAAAATGCAGTGAAAGTGGCCTACAATCCGATGGTGATGAGGGGTGCTTCTCTCATGTGCGCACAGTCAGGCAGAAGGGTGGAACCTGACCGTCAGCGAGGGATACGCGCTTCAAGGCTTGGCATTAGTCATAATGCCTTAGACATTTTGAGCAGAATACTTGATAAGGCCGGCATCAATTCCGACACAGTGAGAGAGGCCCTGGTCCTTGCTTCGAAGGTCGCATGCTGCAAAGAGGTGATCGCAGAACTCTGTGTTTCAGACGATCCTGACTATACAACGGGCTATGTGTCTTCCCGGAAGTTCGGCTACGTCAGAGTGCCCCATATAAAGAGAAGGGGACAGAGGTGCGGCGGGCGTGTTTTTTTTGTTAGGGAGAACTCTGCGCGGGATAATGTGATTGCTTTTCTTGAAAAAAAACCCGTGCTCGTTGATGATGTATCTGAATGCCTCGGTGTCCTTTCGATAAATGAGATCATTGGCAAGCATCATATATAATCCTGCCGCAAGGACCGCCTCGGATAAAAAGATCGCTCGCGCGGCAGAATTTCTAAAGCAAAAAGGCTTTGTCGTGGAAGTACTCCGCACAGATGCAAGGGGTCACGCGAGGCGCCTGGCGGTCGACTCCCTCAGGAGAAGTCCCGGGCTCATCATAGCGGCCGGGGGTGATGGGACGATCAATGAGGTAGTAAACGGCATAGTGTGGACGGATACGCCCCTTGCGGTCCTTCCAATGGGGACGACAAATGTGCTGGCAAAGGAACTGGGCGTACCGGAAGACCTTTACGGTGCGATTGAGACCGCTGTAACATCCTTGCCCAGAAAAGTTTCTCTCGGCGTCGTGGAGACCATAAGTGCGAGAGGGTCAGAATCGAGATTTTTTTGTTTGATGGCAGGCATAGGTCTTGACGGAAAGACCGTCCATGACGTAAGCACGAACTTAAAGAAAGTATCCGGGAAAGCGGCGTACGTCCTGAGCGGACTGCGAAATATTGCTGGATATTCACTGGAGAGTCTCTCCTTGAAAATAGACGGCACGGAATATTCGTGCTTTTCAGCGATCATAGGAAAGGCATCCAGGTATGGTGGAAACTTTAAAGTGACACCCGACGCCAGTCTTTTTGATTCTTCCCTGTACGTCTGCCTGTTTAAAGGCCGCCGCCGTCGTGATCTGCTCAGGTACGCTGCGGGCGTCCTCAGGGGAAAACATCTGAATTACGACGATGTGCTCTACCTAAAGGCTATGGAGGTGGAGGTGCGGGGCAGCGCTCACATACAGATTGACGGTGATTATCTGGGTTATGCGCCGGCCAGAGTGTCGACGGCAAAAGACGCCCTTATGCTGGTCTGCGGGGATCGACGATGACGCCTCCACCCGTCACGACATCATCCTTATAAAAAACAGCGCTCTGCCCCGGCGCCGGCGCCCACTGCTGCTCATCGAAGATGACATTTGCGCACTCGTCTTTAACTTCTACCAGCGCAGGTTTGTCATGCATCATCGAACGCACCTTGACCGTTGCCCTGAAAGATTGCGCCGGCGGCGAAAGCAGCCAGTTAATATCAATTACCGTAATTTCTTTAATCATCGCATCATCCTGTGAACCCACACGTACAATATTATCCGCTGCATCTATGCCCGTTACATAATAAGGCTCCCTTGATGACAACCCCAACCCCTTTCTCTGACCTATGGTATACCGGCATATTCCCTTATGCATGCCGAGTTCCCGGCCTGCCTTGTCGATGATAGGGCCGGGTCTGCAGGCCGAGGGCGAGAGGTCTTCAATGAACCTGGAATACTCACCGTTTCCAACGAAGCAAATCTCCTGGCTTTCAGGCTTCTCCGCAGCCGGCAGATGAAGAGAGCGAGCTATTTCCCTGACGTCTGCTTTCCTGAGATTTCCCAGAGGCAGGACAAGTCTCTTGAGTTCAGACGGCCTTAACACATAGAGGACATAGGATTGATCTTTTTTGGGGTCGATACCTTTTTTGAGTGAAACTTCTTCCTTAGGTAGTCTGGCAGTCGTTTCTCCTTCCACCTTTGCGTAATGGCCGGTCGCTATATATTCTGCGCCCCTTTTATCTGCCTCTTTCAAAAGATAGGGGATCTTGATATGCAGGTTGCAAAGAATGCATGGATTGGGCGTCAGGCCCTTAGTGTAGGCCTCAACAAATGGGTCGATTACCTTTTCAATAAATGCTTCCCGCACGTCAATAGATGAGTAGGACACGCCCAGGGCCTTAGCTGTTTTTGAGGCACTGTCAACGGCCTCCAGGGAGCAGCACGTAGTAAAATCGGATCTACTTCTGGCCTCCCAGAGGATTAGACTGACCCCTTCAACCTCGAAACCCTGCTTTTTCAAAAGATGTGCGGTTACGCTGGAATCCACTCCGCCGCTCATACCGACGATGACTTTGCTCATTAATTAATATAACTCAAAAGGATGCAATTGATTCAGGACAAGCTCCAAAAACTTTGTAATCTGCAGCCTTCTTAAATAGAGTATGCCTATGAAGTTGTGTATGTCATCCTCGGGCTTGACCCGGGATTTAGCAGATATGGATTCCCTCTACGAGCCATGGCCGATCAAGCATGCCCTCGACAGAGATCGGGGGTCGGGGAATGACAAAAAATACAAGAAAGAAGTTTATGAGTAGTCCGGATCAGGTTAATGGGGAAAGTATCCTAAATAGAAAAATCCCGCCGTTTGTAATATAATAAAAACTCATCTCTTACCGTAGTAAATTTTATTCATTATAAAAGGGAGGCAGTTATGATAAAGGTCTATTATGATAAAGACGCTAATCTGGGGATGCTTAAGAAGAAAAAGATTGTTGTGATGGGATACGGAAGCCAGGGACATGCCCATGCCAATAACCTTAAGGAAAGCGGCATGGACGTTATCGTAGGCATAAGACCCGGCGCAAGCTGGGACAAGGCCAAGAAGGCGGGTTTTAAGGTCATGACGCCGGCGGATGCAGCAAAGGTGGCCGATGTTATAATGATCCTTCTGCCTGACGAATACCAGGCTGATATATACAAGGCAGAGATCGCGCCGAATATGAAAAAAGGCGTCTATCTCAGCTTTGCCCACGGGTTTAATATCCACTTCGGACAGATTGTGCCGCCTGCTGATACGAATGTTTTTATGGCAGCTCCTAAGGGACCGGGTCACCTCGTCAGGTCCGAATATGCGAAGGGCAGCGGAGTTCCATGTCTCATCGCAGTACATCAGGACCCATCAAAGAACACGAAAGATATAGCACTGGCTTATGCGTCGGCCATAGGAGGCGGCAGGGCCGGTATTATCGAAACCTCTTTCAGGGAAGAGACTGAGACAGACCTTTTCGGGGAGCAGGTGGTATTGTGCGGAGGACTAACGTCTCTAATCCAGGCCGGGTTTGAGACGCTTGTGGAGGCGGGATATGCTCCTGAAATGGCCTATTTCGAATGTCTCCATGAGGTCAAGCTCATCGTCGACCTTATTTATGAGGGCGGCATCTCGAACATGAGATATTCAATCAGCAATACCGCGCAGTACGGCGATCTTACCAGAGGCCCGCGGGTTGTTACGGAAGATACGAAGAAGGAGATGAAGAAGATCCTCGGGGAAATACAGGATGGTGTCTTTGCGCGGGAATGGATGCTTGAGTGCAGGGCAAACAAGCCGGTTTTTAACGCCCTCACGAAAAAAGGGGAGAAGCATCTGATCGAAGAGGTAGGCGCAAGGCTGAGGGCTATGATGCCGTGGCTGAAAAAGGGAAAGCTGGTAGATAAATCCAAGGCGTAAATTATGCAGTGTGTGCTGAGAAAGACATCTCAGAATTTTTATGAGCGACTGATTATAGTTAAGTGAAGTGCGTATTACACCATGAAATGGCTGCGAGATGTTCACTCCCTCAAGCTTTTTTTATAAGGTGTCGCATAAAAATTAATCGTACTCTTTTTCCGTGCTTGTTATGGAGCGGGGTCTTTTCTTTAGTGCGGATGCCCAACGATAAAGAATCTTGGTGTCGGACATGAAACTCGCCCCTGAAGGGTATCCTTTCATTGCCTTATTTGCTGCTGCAACCGTAATCGTTTTTTTTGCATTCGGCATGCCGCCCGCAGTGGTTCCTTTGTGCCTTACCATTTTTATGCTTAATTTTTTCCGTGACCCTGACCGCAATGTTCCCCGGGGCAAAGGCGCTTTCACTTCACCGGCAGACGGGAAGGTGATGGTGATAAGGGATGTGTATGAGGGAAAGTATCTCCAGGCAGACGTAAAGGAGATAGGCATCTTTATGTCTCCCCTGAATGTTCACGTTAACCGCGCGCCCTGCGATGGCAGAGTAAAAATGGTCAAGCATAACAAAGGACGGTTTAGTGCCGCGTATAAAGACGAGGCATCGGTCAGTAACGAAAACATCGAAATGGTCCTGGCAACTGAATACGGTGACGTGCTTGTAAGACAGGTTGCCGGCTTCGTTGCAAGGAGGGCCGTATGCAGAAAGAAGGAGGGTGATATGCTTAGGCGCGGCGAACGCTATGGAATCATAAAGTTCAGCTCAAGGGTCGATTTGTATATCCCCGGCAACACGAACATCAGGGTCAAACCGGGCGAGATGGTAAAGGCCGGAGAGACAATAATAGGTGAAATAGAGGATTAGGAAGGAACTAAATACGGTGGGCAACGAACCTGATAAGATCATTTACTCCATGGTGGGAGTCAGCAAATATTACGACAAAAAGCCGGTCTTGAATAATATCTATCTGTCTTATTTCTACGGAGCGAAGATAGGTGTGCTCGGTTTAAACGGATCCGGGAAAAGCTCGCTTCTTCGCATAATTGCCGGCAGGGACAAGGAGTTTAACGGAGAGACCATCCTTTCTCCAGGATACACGGTGGGTTTTCTTGAGCAGGAGCCCGAATTGGACAACAGTAAAAAAGTGCGGGAGATCGTTGAAGAGGGCGTGCAGGAGGTGATGGATGCCCTTAGTGAATATAACAGCATAAATGAAAAGTTTGCCGAGCCTATGTCTGATGACGAAATGAGCAAGCTCATCGAGCGTCAGGGGAAAGTACAGGAAAAGCTTGACGCCCTCGGCGCATGGGACGTTGATTCACGACTGGAGATGGCTATGGACGCTCTGAGATGTCCCGACGGAGATACGCCGGTCAAGGTTCTTTCGGGGGGTGAAAGGCGCCGGGTGGCCCTCTGCCGACTGCTTCTGCGGAAGCCGGATATACTTCTTCTTGATGAGCCGACCAACCACCTGGATGCGGAGACCGTGGCCTGGCTGGAGCACCACTTGCAGGGTTATCCCGGAACAGTCATCGCCGTAACTCACGACCGGTACTTTCTTGATAATGTTGCCGGATGGATCCTTGAGCTTGACAGAGGGGAAGGGATCCCGTGGAAAGGAAATTACTCATCCTGGCTTGAGCAGAAGAAAAACCGCCTTATGCAGGAAGAGAAAGTAGAGAGCGACAGACAAAAGACACTGCAGCGCGAGCTCGAATGGATACAGATGTCGCCGAAGGGCCGCCATGCAAAGGCCAAGGCGCGTATTAAATCCTATGAGGCTCTGCTAAGTCAGGATGTTGAGAAACGTTCAAAGGAACTTGAAATCTATATCCCGCCCGGTCCCAGGCTGGGCAGTGTTGTCATAGATGCGGATAATGTCTCGAAGGCCTACGGCGATAATATCCTTATGGAGGGGATGGCATTCTCACTACCACCGGGTGGAATTGTCGGCGTCATAGGACCCAATGGGGCGGGAAAGACCACACTTTTTAAAATGATCACCGGTAGTGAGCAACCTGATTCAGGGGCCTTCAGGGTTGGTGAAACTGTCAAACTTGCTTATGTCGACCAGAGCCGCGACGCACTTGATCAGACGAAAAGCATTTGGGAGGTCATCTCAGGAGGTGAGGATACCATCCAACTTGGGAAGAGACAGGTCAATTCGAGGACCTATGTGGCCCGCTTCAATTTTTCAGGAGCGGACCAGCAGAAAAAGGTTTCGATGCTATCGGGCGGTGAAAGAAACCGTGTCCATTTGGCTAGGATGCTGAAAGAAGAAGCCAATGTGCTTTTGCTTGACGAGCCCACTAATGACCTCGATGTAAACACGATGCGCGCGTTGGAGGAGGCATTAGAGAATTTCGCAGGGTGCGTCGTTGTCATCAGCCACGATAGATGGTTTCTGGACCGTATCGCAACCCATATCGTCGCTTTTGAGGGCGAAAGCAGGGTGATCTGGTTCGATGGGAACTACTCGGAATATGAGGCAGACAGAAAGGCCAGGCTCGGGGCCGAGGCAGACCAGCCGCACCGCATTAAATACAGGCATCTGTCAAGAGGATAAGGACTATAAGAAAAGAAATTAACTACCCGGTTTTGTTATTGGTTCCTGCCATGCTGATATAGCGACAAGGCTATAGCAAAGGGGGGATTTTCAGCCGTTTCTTATTTATTCCCTTTAGCCTTTTTCCAAAAAGCAAAATCGCTGATCATGAGGCCAAGCATTTCACGCGGCGTTTTCTTTGCCACCTCTTTACATCTGCAGTTTTCAGAGGTATCTGTAACTGCTTTTTTTTTGGAAACTTTTTCCTTTATGCGTGACCTCTGACTTGTTTTGGTCGCTTGCCTTCGATTCTTTGTCATTATTTTGTTCCTCTGGTTTCATTCTATCTCATCTCAGTGAAATCCGGCAAGCAGGGTCGCTCCGGGTTCAGCAATCTGATTTTTTTGTGTGCTTCAATAGTAGTTAAGGCGCAAATTATGAAAAGTGAACCCCGCCAATATATTTTGTGATAAACTTAATAAGGTGCCCATGACGTAATTCATATAGTCGTCGGCATCCGGCGGTAATAACTAGGCAAACTTTGTTTAGGAGCTGCAATGGCGAAGTACACGGCGACAATTGATGAGGATACGCGTCAGAGGATTCATGCGTTGCCGAGGCATGTGAATTTTTCGAGCTTTATGCGAAAGGCGATTGGTATCTTCGTAGAGGAACTTGAGAAAGATCCTGACTTGCAGCCCGAGAACTTCGTCATAACCCATACGGCACAGAAGGATGTTTCAGGAAAGGCGAGAAAATAAATAGACGTTACTGAAGGTCCTAGCGAGGATAATCTGCCTGTGCCGGCGGGGTAAACGTGGAATCGAGTTAACCAAGATTTATTAATAACTCTTATGGATTAATTAGTATTGCATATGATATTTTATTGTCACAAATTTAAATATACAAGGCGATGTGAGCCGCATTCGCATGAGCGATGTGATATCAAAGGATGAGGAGCATGAAATGTCAGCTGATTCAGCAGTAGAAAAGAAAGGAACTCATTTGGAGCGTATGGCACCTGTGAAAGATTCGAGGCCATACTCACCGTGCAGGGCGGCATGTCCTGTAAATACGGACGTACAGGCTTATGTGGGCTTTATCGCGCAGGGTCGTTACAACGAGGCTTTTGAGGTGATCAGGTCTGTAAACCCGATCGCTTCAGTATGCTCGATGATCTGTCATCATCCCTGTGAGCAGTCATGCAGGCGGTGTAACGTAGATGAACCCCTAGCGGTGCGCCCCCTGAAGAGGTTTGTTCTGGAAAGTACGACTGAATACCGCCGCAACAAACGGAAGCTGGTTGAAAAGACAAAGGGCAAGAGCATTGGGATCGTTGGTTCAGGGCCGTCCGGACTGACAGCGGCAAATGATCTTGCAGACCTGGGTTATCAGGTGTCTATTTATGAACGACATCCTGTTTTAGGAGGCATGCTTGCCTCAGCAATCCCCCCATACCGCCTGCCGCGGAAAACCCTTCAGGAGGATATAGATGATGTTATTTCAAAGGGCATCGAGGTCAGGACGGGCTGTGAGATAGGCAGGGACATTACTATCAGTGACATCATCAGCAAGCACGATGCGGTGCTCCTGGCACTGGGGCTTTCGCAGAGCCGCTCACTGAACATCCCCGGTGTTGACGGCCCTGGCGTTCTGCTTGCTATTCCTTTCCTGGAAGATGTTGCCTTCGGACGGAAACCGGCCCTCGGAGGAAGGGTGCTGGTTATAGGCGGAGGTAATGTCGCTATGGACGTGGCCAGATCAGCCAGACGGTTAGGCGTTAACAATGTTGAAATGATCTGCCTTGAAAGTGCAGAGGAAATGCCTGCCTGGAAATGGGAAGTGGACGAAGCTGTTGAGGAGGGTATTAGCATCCATCACCGATGGGGTCCGAAGGCGGTTAGCCGCGAAGGCGATAAGGTAAAAGGACTGGAAGTAGTAAAGGTAACGCAGGTCTTTGACACCAACGGCCGGTTCAGTCCGGCTTTCGATAACAACCAGACAAAGTTCATAGAGGCCGATACCATAATCATTACAATAGGTCAGATGGCAAATGTCTCATTCTTAAAGGACAGTCCGGTGCAGGTGGATGAGAGGGGAAGGGTTGTCTGGGATCCCAAGACGCATATGAGCAGCGCCAGGGGCGTATTCTGCTCCGGCGAAGTTGTAACCGGCCCGGGATCGGCAATAGCGGCGGCTGCAAGCGGCCACAGATCGGCAATGGCAATCCATCTTTATCTGCAGGGAGAAAATATCGAAGGGCGCCTGCCGTCGTACGAAAAGGAAAAGATACCGCAACTGCCGTCCGAAGTTGTCGAGAGAATCACTAAAGAGCCGAGAATGAAGATCAAACATCTTCCTCCTGAGACCCGCTGCAGTTCATTTACTGCCTTTGAATTCAACTATGATGAGGAAGAGGCGCTCAAAGAGGCCGGCCGTTGCCGTGGATGTGGCGGCGGTGCCGTAGTGGATACGAAGAAATGCATGGCCTGTCTTACCTGTCAGAGGGTATGTCCGTACGGTGCCCCTGTTGTTACGTCAGTCTCTGAGATACGTCCGGAATACTGCCAGGCCTGCGGTTTATGCGCGCCTGAATGTCCCGGAGAAGCAATCAGCATGGTAAGCTATGATGTGAGGGAGTTTCGTGATGCCCTGCCTTCTGTTATAGGCAGCGTTGATCCGAAAAGGCAAGACCCCGTAATAGTTGCATTTCTCTGTTCCCACCATGTGGGTGTGCTCGGGTTCAGTCTGCCGGAGAATATTCGCAAAGTAGCGGTGCACTGTACGAGCCGCATCGACGTAAATGATCTGCTTAAGGCCCTTGAGTGTGGCGCCGACGGTGTGGCCGTTGTGCGCTGCTCTTCGGCAACCTGTAAATACAAGGGTATCGAGAACCGTGTAAAGGCCCGTGTCGAGAGGACAAAGCAGCTTGTGAGTATGCTCGGAATGGAGGCGGGCCGCGTTGGTATATTGACAGCGGATTCTAATGATGTAGCTTCCTATTCCTCGGTCTGCGAGGAGTTTGCGAACGGAATCAGGCAGATGGGATTGAGGACAAGGTAGCAATTTAGAAACATTTGTGAAAATTTGAAATAAGGAGCAGGGACTATGATAATTGGATCACAAAAACCTATTGATGAAATCTGGAGTATGGTGAAGGACTTCAAGAAGGTTCTGGTCTTTGCCTGTAACACGTGTGTGGCGATATGCCACGCAGGCGGTGAAAAGGAAGCAGAGACCATTGCGACGCTTCTAAGGATGCGCGCAGGCCAAGAGGGGAAATCCATGGAGGTGAATTTCGCCTCTGTTGTGCGCCACTGCGAACCGGAATATTTCGAGCCGGTCATGGAGGAGCTTCAGAAATATGACCTGATCCTCTCCACCGCGTGCGGCGTCGGCGTTAATTTTCTTTCCGACAGAACAGGGAAGATCCCGGTCTACCCCGGTATCAACACGTCATTCTACGGCGCAGTTGAGTCGCCCGGTAATTTTGTCGAGCTTTGTGCCGGCTGCGGCAATTGCATACTGCATCTGACCGGAGGTATTTGCCCTATTGCGCGCTGTTCAAAGACCCTTATGAACGGACCCTGCGGCGGCACTAACAAGGGCAAGTGCGAAATCAGCCCTGACGTAGACTGCGCCTGGTACCTTATAGTTGAACGGATGAAGAAACTTGGCAACCTTGAGAAACTTGCGGAAATCCAGCCGCCACGCAACTGGTCTACGTCGCGTGACGGCGGACCGCGCAGGGTGTCTCTAGAGCATATCCGGGCTTACGAGGAGCAGGAAGAATTGAAGTCTGAGACTGCGGGAGGTAAGAAATAATGAAGAGCGGAAGCAATCTTGAAAGAGTTATCCTCAGTGGCAAGCCTGCCGTCACGGCCGAACTTGGTCCGCCCATGTCTGCAGACGGACACGAAGTGACCAAGAAGGCCAATATACTGAAAGGTTTTTGCGATGCGGCCAATATTACCGATTGTCAGACTGCTGTAGTGCGCATATCCAGCATAGCGGCAGCGGTGCTGGCGCATAGAGAAGGGCTTGAGCCGGTGATGCAGATGACCTGCCGTGACCGAAACCGGATAGGCATCCAGGCAGACCTGCTGGGAGCGGCTGCCCTTGGACTCAAAAACTGCCTCTGCCTCGCGGGCGATCATCAGAAGTTCAGCGCCGCCGGACGATTGAAGGGACATCCGGGCGCAAAGAACGTCTATGATGTTGACACGTGCCAGCTTGTCGGTATCCTCAAGAAGATGCGTGATGAGGGCAAGCAGGAGGGTGGAGATCCGCTGGAAGTGGCTCCGAAGTTCTTCATAGGAGCCTCATGGACCCCGATGGGAGACCCGATCGATTTCAGGCCAATGAACCTCCTCAAGAAAGTGAATGCCGGGGCTGATTTTATCCAGACCCAGGGCATCTATGATATAGAGCTATTCAGGTCTCAGATGGACAAGATAAGGAACATGGGCCTCCACGAGCGTACCGCAATTCTGGGGGGCATCATCGTCCCTAAGAGCGCCATGATGCTTAAGTACATGGACTCATCTGTCGCGGGTGTGTCTGTGCCGAAGGCGCTTATAGACAGGATGAACAAAGCGAAGGAGGCTGCCGGGGATGACAAGAAGAAGGCCAGGGAGTTACAGGAGGCCGAGGGAATCAAACTTACCGTCGAGCTTATTCATCAGGTTCTTGAGACCCCGGGGATTAGGGGTGTTCACATCCAGGCTATTGAGTGGGAGACCGCGATTGAGGGTATTGTGAAGGATGCCGGGCTTTATCCCAGACCCATTTTTGAAACTGAGTAACAGTCTGTATCCGGATCGCAAAAAGGGCAGGCAAAATCCTGCCCTTTTTTTTTAACGGGACTGAAGAATGTGATCATGCACAGGTTTTCAATATTTACGATCGCGCATTTCTTATGGTATTCTTCTTTATGCAAATAAAGCTTTCTATGGGGTGAGTTATTAATAGATGGCCTTTTCAGGGGAATTAGAACATCTACATGTTGTTGAAATAATTCAACTGGTTAATACTGCGCGGAAGTCCGGTATGCTCCGTGTCAACGGGGGCAGGGGCGAGAGTCGGATCATTTTCAGTAATGGCTATGTTGTCGGCGCAAATCATTTAAACAACAAGATCCGTATCGGCGAGGTCCTGGTAAAGATGAATGCAGTAGCCATCGATGATCTGTATCAGGCGTTGGAAGTTCAAAAAAGGGCTGGAAAGGATCGAAAACCCCTGATAGCTACATTAATTGAGATGGGCAGGCTCAGGCGCGAGGATGCAGCAAGGGCGCTTAAGAAATTGATCGAAATAACCCTTGTGGAACTGATAGGCTGGAGGGAGGGGACCTTTAGGCTCGATACAAACACAATCTGCGTATCTTCCGAATGTAGTTATCCCCTAAGCAAGATGCAGCAGGAGATAAAACTCGACGCACAGATGTTGTTGATGGATGCTTTGCGCATTTATGACGAACGGGAGCGGGACCGGCAGGCTGGCAAGAAAGTCATTGACTACGAAGTATTGTATGCAGATGTGATCCAGTCCGCGGTGATGATGGAAAGAATGGAAAAGGTTCCGGTC
>OUUY01000087.1 GCA_900302705.1 Candidatus Sulfobium mesophilum | reverse complement strand
GCCGTCAGGCTGTCAGCCGTGATGTAAACATCACCGCCACGCCCTGATCCAAATGCTCGCGAGCCGATGTCCCCGTAAAAGCCCTGGCTGGCGTATGGACTAGTAGATGGATCGTCATCTCCTAACTGCATGTCACCGGCAGTAATCCGCACATCCCCCGCACGCCCTGCATTATAACTAGAAGAAGCTATCTCAGATCCTTTAGTAAAAAGTAAATCGCCCGAGACGTTTATCTCAACAGCTGTCCCTGTATGATCAACTGCGCCCCGCGTTGCTGCATTGACAAAGGTATCTTCCAGATGCAACTGCTCACCAGAGATGTTAATAGCTCCCCCCGGGTTCCCGCCGGCCTTTATGCTGGCATCCTTAAAAAACAACTTACCTCCTTTGATAACTATAATCCCCGCCGGATCCACATCATAATTGCCGCCCTGGACATTAAGAACTGAATTATCGGAGATTGTTATGCTTCCGCCGCTTGTGAATGACATTACGCCAGATGAATCGCTAAGACTTATCTCTCCGGGTAAAGCAACGCTCGTAAGATTTATCCGACCACTGGGCGCTAACAAAAGACCATGACTAATATTGATGTCGCCGCCGACGACAGACAATGTTTTACCTGCGGGAACCTGGAGCAAACTCCCCTGTACAGAAATCGCTGCCGGATTGTTGCTTAAAAACCCGAATGCCGAAGGCGGAGCAGTAGTTAGTACGCTGGTTATGATCGGGTTAACATTAATAATCCCATCGTTTCCTAACCGAAGAAAATCAGCTGTGCTTATATGAAATGATCCACTCACATCAAGTGTTGCATTCGCACCAAAAAGGACCCCCGAAGGATTCAGCAAATACAAATTCGCCCCGGAGATCGTCGAGCGAATAAGACCGTCAATAATCGATTGCTGGCCTCCAGTTATCCTACCCACAATATTCTCAATCACACTTGGGCCATTAAAGCTCGCAGAATCACCTGTACCAACGTTGAAAAGTCCAAAACTGTGAAAAAGATTGTTACCCTTAATCGTGCCTCCATCGACGTTATAGACCTTCCCGTTCTGGGTTACCTGAGTACCAAGAGTTCCATCAGACGTTATTGAGGTGGGAACTGCGGCATGGCTAATATGAGGCACGGCACTATAAAGCAGAAACCCAGTTATAAGGAAAGGACTGAAAAAGAAAGAAATAACGTTCTTATAGTGATGGATCGGAGTCATTTTCCTTCCCCGCTCAAATCTAAACAAAGGGCCAACCCACGATTATTACTCATTAGTAAGCGCAACTTCTTACTATCACTAAAGACCCGCCGCTTTCCAAACTGTTCTCACAGACGGGCGTAAATTTGTTGAGTATTTCTATATCCCGATATTAGACAAGGTTCATAAAAACAATGAACAATCAGTCCCCCGGAACTTTACAAGAAACGATTGCAACTAGCTGTTCAAACCGCCTGCATCAATTCGCACCTTATTAATACTACTAAGGGATATATTTGTCAAGATCAAGCGGTGATTTTAGTTTGGCATGAATATTTCGAAAAATTGAGTACAACGTTACCTTTTTTCAGTTGCAGATTGGAGCAATTATTAAGGATAAGGTGCCGATGTCATATTAAAATCGCAACATGGCCACTATGCGACAAAACGAGTAATAATTCCGCAAATGGTAAGTAAAACCCTCAGTAACTCTTTTGATTTACATGGAGTCACTGAGGCCTGCATGGTCGGGGTGACCTCTGTTTCGCCTATATCTCGATTGTTTCCCCATCTGTCACAGTAATCTTATATTTCCTATTTTCAGCCTATCCAGTTCTTTTTTTTATGATCTCAAAATATTTCGGTTTCAGATGCGTGACATAGATATCTTCAGACTTATTCCGCATCTTGCAGTGTCTATACCACTTTTTCCAGGAGCTGATGCTGAAATATTCTGCACGGCAAAAAATTTACCTGTTTTGTCGCCATTAACTTATAACGAATTTTTTCAAAAGCCGATCTAAAAAGGCAGCGGTGTAAATAATCCCGACATATCGATTATGTTAGCTACGCTCATAATTCTTCTGTTTATTGCGAGGTCAGTTTTGCATACTTTGCCCTCAGCAAAGCGAACACCTGAGAACTTCAGCCACCGCACCGGAGGGGACCTTATGTTCTTACTATACCAACTTGTTCTTTTTTGATAAGATCATACTACCTTTTAAAAACTTTCGGGCAAAAAATCTAAACAAAAATATTGGATCTTAGATGGTACTCAATATATACTCACGGATTTATAAGACTTTCGTTCTTGCCGGCATTGGACTGGCATCTGTTTCATTGATAGGGACCATCGGCTACTGGTTCATAGGTGGAAAGCGCTATTCCTTAATGGACTGTTTTTACATGGCGATTATCACTATTACCACTATCGGTTACGGAGAGATAATTGATTTGTCTGGCAATCCCGCAGGCAGGATGTTCACCATTGTCATTGCAATTTCGGGTATAAGCATAGAGGCGTTTTTTCTAACAAATCTTATCGCCCTGATCGTAGAGGGTGAATTGAGTTATGCCTTTCGGAGGAATAAGATGAATAAGATTATCAGCAGGCTCAAAGAACATTACATTATTTGTGGAGTGGGGGGGGTCGGTTTCCATGTCTTAAGCGAACTCTCGTCAACTAAAAGAGTTCATGTAGTGATAGACAGCGACAAGACAAAAATAGAGCGCATGTTAGAAGTATTTCGGGAGTCACCTTTCATAGAAGGGGATGCTACAGACAGCGACACCTTGTTGGCTTCGGGTATCAGGGAGGCCAAAGGATTATTAGCAATAACAGGAGATGATAGCAAAAATCTGGTGATAAGCCTTAGTGCAAAACAGCTCAACCCTAATATAAGAGTTGTTGCCCGTTGCCACGACCTGAAAAATATGGAGAAGATGAAAAAGGCAGGGGCTGATGCTGTGATTTCTCCCGGTTTTATAGGCGGTCTCAGAATGGCTTCGGAAATGGTAAGACCTACGGTCGTGTCTTTTCTTGACACGATGCTCAGGGATAAAGAAAAGAATCCGCGAGTCGAACAGATTACGGTGCCCGAATCCCTTGACGGACAAACAATCTCTAAGTTAGATCTTAGAGAATATCCCAATATACTTCTTCTCGCTGTGAGGACAGGAGCGAACTGGATTTATAACCCTTCTCATGATTATTCTCTTAAAGCAGGGGATACCTTGATTTTTTTGACAACCCCCGAGGAAAGGACCAAGCTTGAAAGTGTATTCCGGGCAAAACAAAGAACATGACCGGGATGTCAACTAGTGCGCTCTTAGGTCGATGCCATGACAACTTAACCAGGTAAATTATAAAATCGACGGAGATTTAGGGGGTAAAATTATGGAGGATATCAATCGCATTCTCGTAGTAAGTAGAATGACCGCACAATGCGGAAAAGCCGTGCATTACGGAGTCTCGTTGTCCAAGAAATATGGAGCATCTCTCTATGTTATTCATGTCGTACATAATCCTTTTGGACTTGAGGGCTGGAATCTGCCGCCTCTTGAAGAAGACTATAGCGCACAGCTCAAAAGATGCAAGGAGAATATCGATGAGGCAATCAACGCGGAAAGAGCGCAGGGCGTGGGCATATGCGAGATTATCAGGGAGGGAGAACCCACAGAAGTTATATTGCAGGTCGTCAAGGAAGAGAATATCGACCTCATCATCATGCTTGCCCATGAGGAGGGTCGCTTTGAACATTTCCTCTTCGGGCATAGTAACGAAGATTTAATCAGAAGACTTCCGTGTTCTATCATGTTGGTCAAGAAAGAACCGAAGGTATTTGGCGCAGTATACTGAAAAAGCGCTGCTTTTTTTGCCCACGACCACAGATTTTAAAGGGTTCCTTGACAAAAGAGCGTTCTCGTCCGTCGCCCACAACGGCATTACGGTAGCCAGGAAGAATTAGTGCCACATCGCACTGCAGAATTCCAGCTATCGTTATTTATTACAACAAGAGGTGCAGTCCTGTACATTTATAATTAATTGTAGAATTATGCATAGTTTTTTCCTTAATCTTGCGGGAAAAGTACCTGCCCGCCTATGATTCGCCACATTGTTTGTCGATCAATAACAGGATCATCATCTCCTTACAAACTTTTTTTTCCGTAGTATAATTTCCTAAATGAACAATAAACCCTCAGCAACTTTTGATTTAAAAGAAAGTCCCTGAAGGCTACTGGTCGGGGCGTCCTGATTTGAATGAATATTCCTATCACGTGACCGATAGTCGCCTGTTGGTAATGGCTGTTGCCGCATTGCTCTACTCAGTGGTTCGCTTTGTCTAATCTTATGGTCTATGGCGTCAGCGACAGTGGGATGAATGGTTCGCCCTTCTTACTGCGGGAATGTACATCCCTGTCGAGTTTTATGAAAATTTGTGTGGAGTAACGATGTAAAACTGCTACAGGCGCGTCACATAATGAGAGGCCTGTTGCATTAGCGCAAATCGATACATGTTATAAGATCCTTTCTGTCGGATCCAGCGCCAAAAAATTAAGGGCTATACACCAAAGTAACAGTTTGATGGGCGACTTTGGTTGTGATATAAGATAAATAAGATAGCGTCTCGACAAAGTCAAACCCTCCGTGAGCTGAACCCCCTGGTCGTCATGAACCAAGAAAAGTCATAAACAACAAAACTATGAATTTCTTTCTTGCGTTTCCTCCACCTTACTGCATTCAATTTTTTTTTAAGAAGGTTTCTTATTTCATCTCAATTCACAACGAAATCGAATCACTTCAATGCCGAGATTACGTTATGGAGCATCCGGCAAAGTCGCACGTCTCAGAAGATCATCAGTAGCATTCTTGAGATTGAAAAAATTCTGTTCGTTCTGGATAGCGATGGACGCATAAACGGCCAGCGCCCGAATTAACTTTAAGTCATTTGCGCTGAAGACATTTTCCGAGGCATAACTCATATTGATTACCCCGAAATTGCGGCCCTCACATCCGATCGGAGCGCAGAGCATAGAGGTTACTTTTGTTGTCCCAGGTAGAAACCGTAAATCAGTCAATACATTATCTATCAACTCGGCTCTTCCAGTTTTTAAAACATCACCTGCTATTCCCTCTCCAATCTTCAGCCGTATCTTTGTATCCGATTTCAGCCCGAAGGCGGCTTTGATGGAAAGATACCCTTCTTTTTCATCAAGGAGCATTACTGAGCCACTATCAGCGACAATAATACGCCGCGCTTCCTGCAGTATCGTATCGCACGTCTTCTCGATATTGCTGCAGACTATCCGAAGTTCAGATCTTCGTTTGTTCAATTTACCGATCTCATCATCGAGTTTTCTGATCCTTTGGCTCATCGTTTCAAGTATTTTGAAAAGTAATGTCGGGTCCCTGCTAATCGTCGGAAAGAGTTTTTTTCTGTCAACGGACAAGATCCTTGCACCTCCCAAGGCGACGACAGTCGCGGAACGGGGCAACCTGTCAAAGAGAGCCATCTCCCCAAAGATTTCACCGGTTTCAAGAACGCCGAGAGTGAGTTCTCCAGAAGTACTGTCCCTCTTGATTCTCACCTTGCCGGCTTGAATCACGTACATCACCTCTCCCTTTTCGCCTTCTTTGAAGATGACCTCACCATCATTATAGGTCTTCCCGAGTTCGCCTTCCCTCATCGGTTTTCTCCTATCAAGCTTTTTATTAATCCCTCCCACATGTCAATGTGCATTTTGATCTTGACGGATTTAAGAAAAACATTTTTATACCTTTCGTTGCCAGTGAACATGTCCCAAAGAATGGAACTAAGTATCTTGCCGTTCTTAGGATCACGCTGTTCTTTTTCGACGACCTTCAACATCGCTTTTGTCAGTATTGTCGTCTTTCTGTAGCGATCAATAACAAAATATAGAAACCGGCCAAAATAATTGTCGAATACAATGCCATTGTAAACAGGTAAATAATTTCTTTTAAAATTGTGTGCTCCTACACCTTCAAATACCGCCGTCTTTGCAGCGGCCTTACCCATGATGTATGCAGCACCAAGACCGTCTTTGAAGAGTCTTGTAGAACCCGCGTCGCCACACAGAACGACCCTATTGGTAAATGGCTTTTTTGGCGCTCCCACATTCATCTTGGGCAAGCATCTGCATGCTATCCTATAAGGCACCGATTCTGGGAGAACAGCCCTGACGACGGGTTTGCTCACAAAATCGTCAACGGTTCTCGCTCCTACATCGGTCCCCAAAATGCAAAGTGTCACGTAAGGACCCTTTGGTATCATGGCTCCAAACTTAATCCCCTTATCCGGAAGAAGAAAAAGCTGAATCGAATTGCCAAAGCGCCCTACTACCACATCCTCGTCCATACTGATCTCTGCAATGGCTGCCGTAACATTGCTGGGTTCCCTGTATCCGAAACCCAATCCTTCGAATATTTTTCCTGAACTGCTGTTTACACCAAATGCACCCACTACGAGATCAGCCTGCATAATTTCAACGTTTTTCGAAAATAGCAGAGGCCTACCATTTCTAAAATCTATGCGATCTACGCGAAAGGTCTTGTGAACCGCCCCTTCGTGAATCGCTTGGTTGAGAAGAAAATGATCGAAGCTTTCCATATCTTGCCCGAGCGTTCCTTTGGGGCCACCGCCACGATAAACGGTCGCTATAGTCTTCTCAAGTGAAGGCGTGGCAATAAAAACACTCCCTTGATTTGTATGTAGCCGATAAGAATTGATGCCCTTCCGAACCACAGTGTCTGGAAGATTTATGCCTTCAACAGCCAGAGTTTGAACAAGAAGTTCCGATATTATCCCCCCGCATCTGTTGCATCCTCCCGGGCCGTCTTTTGTAAAGTCCTTCGGTTCAAAGATCGTTACCGTTATTTCCCTGCCGATCATCTTTGCCATCTTAAGTGCAAAGATGCTGAAGAAAGAACCGGTGGGCCCGCCGCCTACGACGGCAATATTTGCACCATCTTGCAGCGTGTATTGATCAGAATCCAAGCTTCGTTTCATCTACCGCCTCATTCTGACAGCTGAGGAATGTTATTGCCCCTTTTTTCCAAAACTATAACAATATTGATTCAAATGTCAAATTTATCGTCAGTTACAATCGATATTATGAGCCGCTAGCCCGTATGATAGACGCTACCAGAAAAGTAGGCTGTTATGGAATCCAGCAGAATAATGCAGCAGATGATTCTGACAATCTCAAGTAGTGGCTCAACCAAACTTTCTCACCTCGTTTTAGAGGTCTTATATTCCATTCGTAATCTTCATAGAGTTTCGCCTGCGACTACCTGTCATTATATCGGTGCAGTCGAGATCGTAAGACGCCCTTACACGCGCAATAGGGCCGTGCATACTTCAGGATAAAACTATCTTTCCATTTGACAGTACTGCTGCCCGTTAAATTCCGAAAGCAACAAACACCGCTGGCCGATTAACCGGACGATGAGACCGAGAGATAGCGGACTTCCGCTCGCTGATAATGCAACGCGTATTTTGGGACAAAATCTTTGTCAGTTGCGGACCGGCATACCTATTTAGTATCAGTCATATCTAATGGCGTTCTTTGGCCTAGCTTACAAACAGTAGAAAATATAGGTCCCTGATTGGCACATCGCCAGATTTCTGATTTTTATTCATAGATTTCTGGTGGAGCAAAAAGATGACGGATATAGGACCAGTCGTTGCTCAGCTACCACAGAAAGGTCAAAGGCTAGACTCCGAAAAGCTGAAACTCATATCTCCGCGGCGAGATGAGGGAAGCCTTCGTGGGAAAAGAAATATGAGAAAACATACTGGCCCGAACATGGAATACAGCAGATATTAGAAAAATATTAGAAAAAGAAAGAGGAGTTATTTAATCCTATAAATAACTCCTCGTAAAATAAAAAAAATCTGGTGAGCCGTGCAGGATTCGAACCTGCGACCCGCTGATTAAGAGTCAGCTGCTCTACCAACTGAGCTAACGGCCCTTAGAATACAGAAATCAGTGAAAAGTGAACAGTGAATAGTAAAACAAAATCAACAAACTTAAATCAACTTTTCTTCAGTCTTTACCCCAAAAAATTAACGCTTACCCGCTGATCATACAGAAAAACAACCTGGCGCGCCAGAGAGGAGTCGAACCTCCGACACCCAGCTCCGGAGGCTGGTGCTCTATCCACTGAGCTACTGGCGCATTATTGGGGTGGGCGAGGGGATTCGAACCCCCAACACCTGGAGCCACAGTCCAGTGCTCTAACCGTTGAACTACGCCCACCATTGGAAACCGCACCCGGAAAAAAATCAGCTTTTAGTATAAAACAAAAAGGAGAAAATTTCCCTTTGCCACCGTTACGACTTACTGCACAATTCCCTAAAGAGAAGGTATATTGGCGCGCCTGAAGGGATTCGAACCCCTGGCCCACTGCTTAGAAGGCAGTTGCTCTATCCGACTGAGCTACAGGCGCGTACACATATAATACCAAAGAGGGAAAGATGATTATAAGAGGTTCTTTGAAACAGTGTCAAGAACGCATTGACTGGGCCGGGTATTTTTTGTTTTACTATCGGATAGAAGCTTGATTATCAATGTCGGATGGGCGGTTAGCTCAGTTGGGAGAGCGCCACGTTCGCAACGTGGAAGTCGAGGGTTCGAATCCCTTACCGTCCACCATTCCTTTTGCTTAATATTCATTAGTTATCACAACGATGACACCTCTAGAACCTACCAAAAAACTAAAAGGCACTTGGTAGAAACATACTTTCCAGCCCTGAGGAGTTCAATAGGGCAGTAAAAGTACCGAGTGATTTTAGCACATTTTCCTAGGCAGTACGGGAAACTGTAGTAGATGGTCATGAATCATGGATTTGGATGCTTTGAGCTTTTCCTGGGGAGTGCGACCATGCATGGCGATACCGTAGCTGGAGCGATAGCAATTCCATGTATCCTGCCACTGCTGGGCTTTCAGGAGGAACTGACCAGCTGATTGGCAGCGCTCAGCATGTATCATGAGGAAGTACTCATCGTCGGCTTTATGGGAGTTTTCGACGATTGCCTGAAGATGCTTTGCCCCTGGTGGTATGGGATGAAGCGAGGCATTGAACCAAGATAGATACTCATTACACTGCCGAAGCTTCAGCTGAGACCCCCTGCAGAATTCTCCGTCATTATCCAGGCGAATACGGTTTTTTCTACCGGCGATGGAGAGTACGATCTCGAATAGAAGAGTTCAGTAAGGGATCATACTATTTGGAGCACGTGCAGTACTTACCATATGAGATGGATCATTCAAGCAAGATAGAGCGTCCCACTCGTTTCATCGGCGGTTGCTTCCATCCTCCGGCAAGTGCCTCTTCCTTCGGCCAGTACATGCGTAAGATCACCATGAACGAACCGTTTGGGGCTGGTAGCCAGTTGGATTCCTTGTCCTTACCCGGCGAGTCGTGTTGAATGTAGAGCGTCAAACCGTTGTCCGGGTCCTTCCTGAGGGCGGGCAGCATCGGCGAGTTGATGAGATAACGGTTCAGCACATTAGCGTAGAGCAGTCTCGACGGCAGCTCGTACATCGTCAATGACCAAAACGCATTGACTGGCGGTAACAGGCCTGGTGCGAACCGCAGCGTATAGCTGTTTGTGGATGCGTCCAGCTTCTGCCCATCCGAATCGACGACATAGACCGGATACATCGCCTCCGTATTCGAGATGGCGTAGATTCTGTAAGTAGCTCCAGCGAAGCGGTAAAGATAATATGTTTTCTGGAATGCTGTAGCGCCAAACAGATCGCCCGAGGTCACCCCGCCGGTCGCGAAGCTCGTCTTCTGAAAGTCATCAAGCTCCTTCCACGCATCAGCCATCCCGTCAGCGATGGCTTTTTGCACCTCGGGTGAAAGCTTCGCGAGGTCGAGTCTTCTTCCTGAGCCAACTCCGATTTTGGAGAACCTTCCCATGAGTTCCCTTTCCGAAGGATTCGTCGGACAGAACTGAAGAGTGAAGTTCAAGACATTGAAGAACTCGAGCGACGTCTTCTGCTCGGGGGGAGTCAGCGGCCGGACGAATTCGATTGCCGGAGCTGTCTTGGGTGCAGTCTGACCGAGAAACACAGAGAGCGACTGCGCTTTGTAGCCAGTCTGGACCTTCTTGACATTGTCGAGGTCACCAGGATTAAAGAGTTGTGTGCGGAAGATTGCAATAGCAAAATCCGTTTCCATGCGGAACACATTTTTGATTCCTTTCGGCGTCTCCCCTTTCCAGCGAGGCCCGGCGATAAGGAAGCTGCCGCCGTCATTGCCGGTGGCACGGCTGCCGACGTAGGCAACCATGTGGGTACAGGCATCGATCAACTGCACTGAAAAATACCGGCTCTTCTCAATTGCCGGCACCGTAAGCACCATCGGCTCGGCTCGCAGATCAATACCGAGCATGGAATAGGGCGTGTCTGAGTTCGGTGTCTGCATTACCTTGTCTTCGGGCGTGTAAACATAAGGTATGTTTCGAATTTGGTTCCAGGGCGCCTTGAACTCGGGGTTGTTTGAATCTACAAAGTAGGCGTATTGGATGCGGTAGCTTTCTACCAATGGAAAACCATAGATGTAAGCGTCCTTGGCAATCGTGCGTGCTTCAGTGGTCGTGATTTCATCTGCGGCGAACGCGGGGAGCGCCGCCAGCATAGCCATAGCACACATGAAGGCTAAGATTTTTGTGAGTCTTGTTTTCATCTTCTTCTCCTTTGGATGTAGTCTTTCGATGATGCCTGTGTTAATCAAATTGTATCATGTTTAAGTTTATTGCTAAAGTCAGATACAAGTTGCAAACATTCCGGGTAGGCATGGACATAATTTCCAGTTTTTGGGGGATTTAAGGGTAAGGGGTCGAGAGAAAAGGGAGAAATAGAAAGGATAGAGGCTGTCCGTCACATCCTGGCTATAATGAGAAAGTTGGGGGTTCGTTGGAAGCGGGTGCCGAAGCAACTTCCCGGATGGAGAGACAGCCTATGATTACATACCATGAATTGCGGGAAATTTCACCACAAAAAGCAAGGGAGCTTGTACGTAAGGCATTGGCAAAGCAAACCGGACCGCGGTCGCAAATCAAATGTGCGAAAGAATGTTGACACTACCTTATGCAGAACTTTAGAGTTCTTGCTGCGTCATTACTTAAAATGTCTTTTTTATGTGCCCTCTGGACGTGTCTGACCAGAGGAATCGTCATTTTTCATATTTCAGATATTATCTGGAGAATGTCTAAGACGATTAGAAGAAGGTTTCTTTACCTTCGCAGACTATACCGATTGTTTGGCGCGTGACAATCATTTCTTTAATTTGAGCTTTCGCCCCAAACAATTCTGCTGATAAATAATATGCATCAGTTCCCCTGCCCGCAGTTTGCTATCTTTCGCCTTATTATAGGAAGTCATGTCCTCAATGTGTTGTTCCCATGAATAAGAGGCGATATCCCCTGATTTCTTTTCAAGTTCGGATATCATGCGGCACAATTCAAAAGTCACTTGCTCCAGGGAAAACAGATATTGAGACGATACCACAAAATAGTTTGTGTGAAGCTTATCAGATCTCCTCATGTCATTTTCAGCGATAAGTCTCATCCGTTCTAATAGGATCGTTAGGTCAGCGGCTAGATCCCGTAATTTTCTAAAGTCCTGCAAACCTGCAGCCATCACGTTATCCCACATGAAGGAAGTTCTTTTTTCAGTAGCGATCCATTCACTTTCAAGAGAAACCCATTCCCTTTCGACATAATTGAAATGGTCTATCCAGTCGAAAGAAGACGTGTCCCAAATCCATGGACAGATGAAGACATGGAAAGTATTTATAAGCCTTCTTAATTCTTGGTAATCGGCCCTGAGATTACTATATAACTTCAGATCATGGATATAACCCTCAAATGAATAATTAAGCTCCTTTGATTTTTTGCCGAGCTGCCACGAAATCTGATGAAAATAAGTAGCCATTTCTTTCAGGGCTGACTGATATTCGGAAAGAACCTCAAAATACCGCGGATAGATCTTGCCATATGTCGCCCTGTCTTTCTCACAGACGGCTACCATCTCACTTACTGAAGACAAAAAATGACCAGTTATCGCCCGAAGTCTTCCAAAGTCCTGAACCCATATGGCTTGGTTCCGAGTAACAAAGGCTTCTTCTTCCATCAAAGCCACTTGATTGTGAAATGTCGGAATGGAGTTAGCCCACTCAAAGAACTGCGTTTCAGGATTCGCGCTATCAGCAAAGCAGGGAAGAGAAGAAAATATCAGCACAACTATTGAAACAAACATCGCATAGGGAAAGTATTTCTTTGAATCATGATGTTTCACTGAAGTTCTGCCTCTTTTTTTGTAGAACCGACCTCGAAAGAGTATGGTTTTGGCATACCAAATCCTCCGGAAAGGGAACTGGTATGAGGTAGATAAGTCAGTGCTGTCCGAGCCATCAATGCTACTACACTGATTTTTCATGTTACCCCTCCAGGGATTTCTATATTTCCAATATAGCAGACTCTGTCACTAAGTCAATAAGCTGTATAAGTTGTGTCAAGCTAAAGTGAAGTTCAGGGAGATTACAACGAGACCGGAGAGGCCCCAGAAGGAAACGTCAAAACAACCCTGGAGAAAGGCTCTTCCTCCTACGAAAGATCACCCATGGAGAAAGTTTCGCCTTGTCAGCAAAAAAGACCAAAGTAGGGCAGCATGAAAAAAGGACATTTCTATTTTGGTAAAAACAGGACATTTCTACTTTGGCTTGACAGAACTTATACATAACATATACAGGGCATTGACTTTAATCGTGTATCTGCTAATATGTTTTAAGAAGCACTGTAATACAGCCAAGCTGTGTTTGAGGCGAGTAAGTTTGTTTTCGACCAATAAGGAAAGTGGGGGAGAAAATCCTTGAAACCACCCCTTGAAAATCTCAGTGAGTTGCAGCGGAAAGTTTTTTTGAGAGTGCTTCAGCTCCCCTTTGTGAGCGAACCAAAGGGGAATAAATCGATACATCTCTGCAAGTTATTCACTCTCTCTCTTTTTCTCCTCTTTGTTGCAATGGCAGTGCCAGCGATGAACATAGTTCCGCCTGACATATACGGTAGGGTCGTGATTAACAACTATTCTAAAAAAGCCGGTCTAGCACCCGTTGTCTTCGACCACTGGCTTCACCGGGCAAAGTTTACCTGCAGGCTCTGTCACATCGACGTAGGGTTTGCGATGGAGGCAGGCGCAACGAAGATTAGTGCTGCTACCAACATTAAAGGCTTCCATTGCGGGTCCTGTCATAACGGAAGCAGAGTCTTTGGGGGAAGAAAGACATTTGGTTCGTGTTCGAACAATTTTAAGCAGGAGGAAGCTGCAAGATGTGAACGGTGCCATTCTCTCGGGAAGGATGTCAAAAAGGAATACGAATTCGATACGTTTACCAAAGGATTGCCCAAAAAAGGACTCGGAAATGGCATAGACTGGGAGAAAGCAGAGGACAAGGGATTCATCAGCCCCATCAATTTTCTCGAAGGTATATCCGTTAAAAGGGCGCCCTTGAAAATGGACAAGGATGTCATCATCGAGTCAAAGGGTACATGGATGTCCGATGTCCTCTTCTCACATAAGAAGCACGCCATCTGGAACGGATGCGAGGTCTGTCATCCCGAGATTTTTCCGAGCACGAAGAAAGGCACGGTCAAATACTCAATGCTGCAGATATCCGGCGGTGAGTACTGTGGGGTATGTCATAATAACGTCGCCTTCCCGTACATCGAATGTCAGAGATGTCACACAAAACCTGTTCATTAGCGTTCGCTATCCGGATAAACCTCGTCCGATACGTCTCATATCGCTTTGTCTCAGTGCAGTGAGTTTCAAAAGAGACAGATGTACACTTTGGACAGGGGTCGAACCAAGGAATAAAAAATGGAATTGCCGGCAAGGCTGGCACTTTCAAGAATAGGTGGTTTAACCGTACATCCCAGAATGAATCAGCATCTCTTTGTTTTCCACTGCCGTAATTGTACACTAGTATACCCTGCCGACAAATAATCTTCGGCCAGGATAAGTCAGGCGCAAAGAATCAAGGGGGAGAAGATGAAACATATCAGGTCGGCAGGCCCGGCAGGGTCCTGATCGTCAGGTTTGAAGACCGGGATGATGTCTTGGGAATTCTCCAGCATGCTGAAAGAATAAGGAAATAGACTCTGCCTTAATCAGTATGTTTGTTTTTCGCTGCTTCTTATCTTTTTATAAAACTCACATTTTTTACAGTTTTCATACTTCTGGGCGAAGGTGCCCTGTACTTTGCCCTCACAAAACGTACCTGCCACTGCCCAGCAGACCCTCCCGAAATTTGGATAGGAAGGACATTTCAGGGAGGAGTCCTTATCCCTGCCGCATTCCATATATTCCCAGCATTTCACCTCCATAGATTCTTCATCGCTTTGATATGGGAAATACAGGGTGAATATCGAGCCGCCATCTCTGCCATTTTCAGCTCTGACAAAACCTCCGTGCTCTTCCATGATCTTCCTCGTGATTGAGAGTCCCAAACCGGTGCTGTGTGAAGCTGTCTTTGTCGAAAAAAAAGGCTCAAAGATAAGGGGTAATGTCTCCTCAGGGATACCGGGGCCTGTATCAGAAACCCTCAGAAACATATAAGTCACTTCGTGAAGGTCTTCCCTGCCTGCCGTCACATTCAAAACGCCGCCGCCCGGCATCGCATCGATCGCATTGTTTAGAAGGTTCCGGAAAGCCTGTCTAACCTGGTCCTTGTCTATAAACACAGGCATCATAACTTCTTCCGTTTTTATCCTGACCTCTATGGATTGTTCATCGAAGAGGTTCTTGTAAAAATTCAGCGAATCTTCAACGACCTCCCGCAGGTCATTTTTTTCCAACCGGCTTCTTGCGTCTCTCGAAAAAGTGAGGATATCCCTCAATATTTTTTCGAGCCTATCCACCTCCGCAAGGATAATCTCGGAGTACTCCTTCTCTTTTGAACCAACCGCAATCTTATACAGTCTGTGTGCAAAACCGCCGACTGCTGTAAGAGGGTTGCGTATCTCATGAGCGACATCAGCCGTCAGTCTGCCAAGCGATGCAAGTTTCTCAGCCTGAATAAGCTTGTCCTGTGACCTCTTAAGTTCCTCGGCCTTTTTGGCGATCCCGTCCTCAAGGGATGCGGTCCAGTTTTCCATCCTCTCCCTGGCCACCCCGAGGTCCTTCGTCATTTCGTTGAAGGTAGCAGCCAGTTGCCCCATCTCGTCAAGTGAACCTAATGACACGGCCTGCTTAAAGTCGCCTTCGGAGACCCTGCGCATAGCCTTCGCAATCAATGAGACTGGTTTCAAAACAAACCTGCTCAGTATTATGTATAGCACCGCGGCGACCGCAGCCATAAAAGCGAGGGCGAAAACCGAGATGTTAAGGGTCAATCTGCGGATAGTATTGTCGACTCCGGCCAGCGAAAAATCGGTCTGCAAAATGCCGAGTACCCTTTTTGCGGAGGTGTGGATATGACATCCCCCAGCATAGCATGAGGGTTCGTTGTAAATAGGTTCAACAAATGTAAGGACCCTATGCCCTCCTTTGTCACGGATTGCCCATTGCCCGCTGCGCTTAAGCGTTTCGGCAGGGTTTGCGGAATCCATGTGGCAACCTACACACGCCATTCCTTTTCTGTCAGTTTTCTGTCCTATTTCGCTGCGATTTGAAGAGTACGCTATGGTGCCCTTTCCATCGAATATGCGGATGTCCTCGATCTCCTTCCTGGAGCTTATCTCTTCGATTGTCTGTTGTATGGCTTCACGATGGAACGTAAGCATGCTAAAAAGGGTGCTCTTTCTTACAAGGTCGGAATAGGCAGCAGCATCTTCTATC
Organism: Candidatus Sulfobium mesophilum; assembly: GCA_900302705.1. GTDB lineage: Bacteria > Nitrospirota > Thermodesulfovibrionia > Thermodesulfovibrionales > UBA6898 > Sulfobium > Sulfobium mesophilum. The sequence goes on along the minus strand of OUUY01000087.1, from coordinate 7,942 downwards.
GCCTCTCTAATCAGGTTTTCCCTGTTTCCACTTATAAGAAGATACCACGAAAATCCTCCCCCGATAAGGATAAGCGCAGCAATTGAAAAAATAAGTTTGGCTGCCAGGGATTTTCTGACATGGTGAAAGGGATAAATTATCTTATGCGGATTTTCCATACAGTCTATATTATATATTACCTTTTTCACTCCCTAAAATATCTTAAAAAGGGCTGACAGGGAAGCCTCGCCAACAGATCAGCGACCATGTTCCCCTTCCCTGTTTTTCTGATTGCACCCGGGCCATTCTGATATAATTAAGGATGGGCGTGGGAAGCAATGCAAAATCATCTCCTCTCTTTGACACCCTTGATTGTCTAAACATACCGGCCTTTGCCATTGATGAGCAGATGCTCATCATATCCTCCAACATTACCACCAGCAGCGTCTTTCAGTATTCCCCGGGCGACATGGCCGGTCGCGATATCTCCGAGTTTATCTGTCTAAACAGCGTCGAAACAGGAGCAGATTTACGAAGCTCTGAATGGGCCGGCTGTTTTGAAAATGCCGAAGGAAACGTCAGCCGCTTCGATGCGGTATGCCAGAAAAAAAACAGCGACACCTTTATCGCCGAAGTGTATCTCATACCTCAGCAGACCGGAGGCATACGGCTGGCCGTCATACGGGATGTATCAGACCAAAGACGGCTCAGGCAGAGGGCCGCGCAGAGGACAAAGGAGCTTTCGATATTCAACACCTTTGCTTCGATCCTGACGAGTCATTCCGATGCGGTATTGATAATGAATGAGACTATAGAGATGCTTCTTTCGATGATGGAGGCCGACGCTGGGTGGATATATCTTATGGATGACGAAACAGCGGAGCTTACCCTTAAGGCGCAGCGCGGCTTCAGCCGGAAATTTGAAGAGGATGCGGGAAAGCTCAAGCCAGGAGAGTGCTTCACCGGCAAGGTCTTTGTCTCCGGCAGGTCCCTCCTCGTCAAGTCAGCAGCAGACGATCCCAGGGTCTCTCACCTGCCCCCTGAGATCCAAAGCATGGCGGGGGTGCCAATATCGTCCCGTGGTGTAATTATGGGTGTTCTCGGTATTGGCAGCAGGGAATTGTCTTATTTCACAGCCATGGACACTCAGCTTTTGTCGACGATAGGAAGTCAGCTGGGTGTCGCGCTTGAAAATACGAAGCTGATCGGGCAGCTGCAGGAAAAAATGAAACAGATCGAGTTGATAAGTGAGCTTAGCGGGATTATCAATTCGAGCCTCAGTATAGGGACGATATTCAGGATTATGGTGTCGGAAATAAAGAAACTGGTCGGCTATAGCAGGGCCAGTCTTCTGCTTTTTAATGAGAAGGGCAACAATCTCATTATTTTTGCGCTTGACACCGAAATGAAGACAGCCATGAAAAAAGGCGTTAGGGCCCCGCTTCAAGGCACAAGCGCGGGGTGGGTGACAATAAACAACAGGCCGTGGATCAATCGCGACCTTGCGGACCCGGCATTTCCACTCGACAGGAAGCTCTACAACGAAGGCATACGTTCGACCATAAGCATACCTCTTTTTCACGACAAGGTGCTGGGCGTTTTCAACCTCGACAGCACAGAACCGAACCATTATTCGGAAAAAGATCTGGGGGTACTTCTGCAGGCTGCAAAGCACATATCTGTCGCTCTTGAAAACGCCCTCCTCTTTGAGGAGGTCTCCCGTGAAAAAAAGGAATGGGAAAAGACCTTCGATGCAATAACCGACATGGTATGGATTGAAGACGGCAGGCAGAGGGTGATACGAGCCAACCAGACCCTGCTCGCAAAGACAGGGTTTTCCTCTATGGATATAGCGGGAATGCAATGCTGGGATATCCTTGAAAGAATTGGTATCAGCGGTTCAGGGTGTCTCTGCTCAGAAACAATGTCGCGCAAGAAACCTTCATTTAGGGAACTAAAGGGTCACTCGGCCGGTGTCTTTCATTTTTGGGCTTATCCCCTCATTGACGAAGAGGGCAAAATATACGCGATAGTCCACTATCTGAAGGACGTCACAGGACAAAAGAGGCTCGAACAGCAGCTCATCCGCTCAGACCGTCTCGCCTCTTTGGGAACACTTGTTGCCGGCGTGGCCCACGAGATAAACAACCCACTGAGTATAATCGCAGGTTACTCGGAAGCGCTGATAGACAGGGCTGAAGACAAGGCACTCCTGGCTAACAAGGAGTTCGAGGACTTCCCCGAGTACCTGAGGACTATACATAACGAGATCTTCAGGTGTAAGGACATACTTCGCAGTCTCCTTGATTTTGCAAGACCGTCTTACGGAGCTTTCAGGGAGATTGATATAAATGAGTTGATCAAAGAGGTGATACTTCTTGTAAACCATAAGGCGAAACATCTCCAGCATAACATCGAACTTAAGCTCAACAGGGAACTGCCGAAGATTCATGCTGATCCCGGAAGCCTGAGACAACTGTTCATGAATATCATCATAAACTCGATCTATTTCACCCCGGAAAGGGGACGCGTTATCATCAGAAGCGAGGAAGACAAAGTCGGAGAGTTCGATCCCGGCCCTTGCAGGATAAAGGTATCGGTTTCGGATACAGGCAAAGGTATACCCCGGGGTCTCATCAATAAGGTATTTGATCCTTTCTTTACTACAAAGCCTGTTGGGGAGGGTACCGGTCTGGGCCTCGCCATCTGTCATAAAATCGTAGAGGAGCATGGCGGCAATATAGATATAGAAAGCGAAGATGGAGAGGGAACGACATTAATTATCAGGCTGCCCACAAATGCAAGAGTCGATAAGAGTATTGGTAGTTGACGACGAGGAACCCCTCAGGAGGCTTCTAAAGAAAGAGCTTACCAGAAAAGGGTTTTCTGTGGAAGTCGCAGCCGACGGGAGGGCTGCAGTTGAGATCCTGAAGGAAAATACCTTTGATATCCTCCTCCTTGACATTATCATGCCCGGCATCGACGGCATCTCTTTGATGAAGAAACTCCAGTCAGACCCTGCCTCGCCCGCAATCATTGTCCTGACAGGCCGGGCGACTGTAGAGACAGCTGTTGAAGCCATGAAGCACGGTGCATATGATTACCTCACAAAACCATATAAGTTAGATGAGCTTGTAATAGTTATCAACAGGGCTTACGAATACGGGAAGCTGAGCATGAAGAGCCGTCTTTTTCAGCAGGAGCTTGTCAGAAAAGATACCCCTGCGGAGTTCCTCTGCACAAGCCGGCAGATGAAAGACATCCTGGCGTTGATAAAAAAAATTGCCCCTACCGATTCCCCCGTCTTCATCCAGGGAGAAAGCGGCACCGGAAAAGAGATTGTGGCCAATACAATCTGGCGCATGAGCAAACGTAACAGTTTCCCCTTTATTGCCCTCAATTGTGCGTCTCTGTCGGAAAATCTTATCGAATCGGAGATATTCGGCCACGAAAAAGGCGCCTTCACAAACGCCTACCAGACAAAAAACGGCATCGTCGAGGTCGCCGATAAAGGCACTCTCTTTCTTGACGAAATAGGAGAAATGCCTCTGGGGCCTCAGGCTAAGCTTCTGCGGTTCCTCGATTCCGGGGAGTTCAGGAGGGTGGGCAGCAACAAGGCACTCGTTGTCAACGTAAGACTTATCACAGCAACAAACAAGAAGCTGGCCGAACTCGTAAAAAAAGGCGAATTCAGAGAAGACCTGTACTACCGTCTTAACGTGATCAACATCCAGGTCCCCCCGCTCAGAGAACGGCCTGACGATATCCCCGGACTTGCAGTCCATTTCCTTAAGAAATATAGTCGCGAGATGTCAAAACAGATAAAAGAGTTCACTCCGAGGGCGATAGAGACTCTAAACACGTATGCCTGGCCGGGAAATGTCAGGGAACTGGAAAACGTTATCGAACGCGCTGTCATTCTCTCCGACGCCGAAAGTATAGATTTTGAAGACCTCTCTATGCCGGCTCAACCCCCGAAAGAGTTAAGCGCAAACCCGTCGCTGGAAGAAATAGAAAAAGACTATATTCTGAGGGTTCTAAGGGAAGCAAACAGCAATCAGTCGAAAGCCAGCCATATCCTTGGCATCGACAGGAAGACCCTCTATCTGAAGTTGAAAAAATACGGCATTGGCTGAAAACAGCGTGGGGCCAACGTATTGCATTTAATCGTCAAAGAGAGATATCATTTATGAAATTACTTGAGGAGGGATGAAATGGATCTGCAGGAAGAAATTAGAAAGGTTGCCTACGAACTGTATGAAAAGAGCGGCAGAATGGGAGGCCGCGAGGTTGAAAACTGGCTGGCTGCTGAAAAAATCGTGATGGCCCGCCATGCCCGATCAAAGCAGCCTGCCGAGTCACCGTCCGTAAAAAAAGTCACCAAGCCAACAGCCAAAAAAACTCCGGCTCAAAGTGCAAAGGCTGAACCCGGCAAAACGAAAACCGGGCCAAAAAAGACAACCGCCGGTAAGCCAGTGAAGTCCTCAAAATAGCGGGTTAGTTCGTTATCATAAAGAATACTTTACATTGCACGGAGCGCAGTCATGAAAGATGCCGACAAAAAGGATTTGAAGGAAATTGTCGCAAGGAGAATAGATCTTTTCAAAAGAAAACCGGATGCGGCTGTCTATAAGCCAAAGGTGTCGTCGCGGCACATAAAGGGCCTTTATACGGAAACCACAGTGAGGGAGCATCTGGTCAAGGCTGATTATCCCGTGCCCGCAGGCGGCAGCAATCAGGCCCCAAACCCCATTGAACTCCTTCTTGCAGCATTTGCTGCGTGTATCGAGTGTGCTTTTTACGAATTCGCGGTTCATGAAGGTCTCACCATAAATTCACTTTCAGTGGATATTGGAGGGACACTCGACCTCAGAGGCCTTTTTATGATCGATAATGTTGAGGCCGGTTTTAAGGATCTCACCTACAACTTCAACATAGAGTCGCCCGATGATGAGCAGAAGGTCAGAGACCTGGCCGAAAGGGTGATTGCCCACTGCCCTGTCGTAGACAGCCTGCTGAAGCCTACACCGATAACAGGCAATATCAAAATCAGCAGGGCAGGCTAGTCAATACACGCAAAGAGCCTGAAAGTGAGTAATTATTCCCCATTCTATGGGGAATTTTTCTGCTCACTTCGGGTCTAAGTCAGCATCTGCCTGCCAGAAAACCCACCGGAAACAGCCTTTTTCCTTCATGGCACCTTATTTGCTTTGTTTTATCCCGCTTATGACCGGGACTCTGCTATGCTCGAATAATCCAATCCTGGTGAAGAGCCTTTACGCAATCCTGAGGGATGAAGGTTGCGACGTTGACATCGCCGATCATCCCTCCGTTGCCGTGCAGAAGGCTCTTATGAAGCAATATGCCGCGCTGGTCATCGATTCGGAGCCTTTCGGGCTTTCGGTGCAGGACGCGATAAAGATAATCAGGACCATTCTTCCGGAGATAGTTGTAATATTCGTTGGATATGATACGCTGGATACTGACGTCCTTAGTATCGAGGCTCCTATAGACCTTGAACAATTCAAAAGGACTGTCCACTGTCTCAGAATCCATAGCATGCATTAAATCAAGAAGAAGGGAGAATTTATGGAACCGAGAGAAATCATACTTAAGGCATTTCAAGGGGGAAAGCCAGAACGCGTCCCGGTAACACTCTTTGGCGGCGGAATGTGGAGTATCAAAGATTACGGCTCGTCATTTGAAGAACTGGGGAAAGACGCCGCCAAGATGGCCGACATGTGCATAACTGAGGCCGACAGGATCAGAAGCGACGTTATCTATGTCGGCTCAGGATACAACAATTTCCATGCTTCGGCACTCGGCACCGCCTTCGGAGCGGGGATTAAATACAGAGAGATCGGAGCGCCCGACCTTACTGCACATTTCGTCAATTCCGAGGAGGATATAGACAAGCTGAACATTGATGATGTGCACAAGGACCCTGTAATAAAAAATGTCCTGGAAGCCACCCGCATCGTAAAGAAAAAGATAGGGGGAAAATATCTGGTGACCATGACCTGTTGGGGACCATTCACCCTGGCCGCCCGGTTTGTGGGAGAAGAGGCTTTCATGAAGTATACATTCAAGAAACCGGCCTTTGTGGAGAAGATGGTCAACTTTTGCGCTGACCTTCTCATTCACCTTTATGCTCCGCTGGTTTCAGACGGGACACTAGAATGCTTGAGTATAGCCGATCCGACCGCATCCGGGGATCTCATAAACCCCAAACAGATGGCAAAGTTTGCCGTCCCGCCTCTTAAGAAGATGAGTGATTGGGCCAAATCGAAGAACACACATACTATTCTTCACATATGCGGCAACACAAGCGACCGGCTCGAACAGTTCATCGATACCGGCTGCAGCGTCATCTTTTTTGACCAGAAGGTGGACATCGCAAAGGCGAAAGAGGTCCTCTTCGGCAAGATGTGTTTCGGCGGAAATGTCGCGCCTGTACATGTGCTACTGAACAAGACCGCGGCTGAAGTCGAGGCCGCATGTAAAGAGATAATCGAGATCGCAGGAAAAGACGGCGGATTCGTACTTGTACCAGGCTGCGACATCCCGCCGACTATACCCTATGAGAACCTGAAGGCGTTCCACGACACCGCATTTAACTGGAAATATTGAGAGTGACTTTTGAAGCCAAATGTTCGTCATTCCCCGGCTTGACCGGGGAATCCAGAAAACCCTGGATGCCCGGATCAAATCCGAGCATGACAGAAACCAGATTATACAGCTGTTGCGTGATCGGATTGGTGAATGGGAGATGAAGGGAGGTGAGGCAGCTTAGCAGTGGGTCATTAAGAGTAAAGGCCCTGAAGAAAGAGAGGTCAAAGTGGGATTGTTTGATTTTATCAGGCAACTTCTTGCCGGAGAGCCGGAAAAAATTGTTAGGGAGGAGACACAAATGGCAGACGAGAAAAAGATGACAACAGATGAAGTCAACGAGTACATGAAGCAAAAATGCGGTTTTGTCCCTAGGATGTTTCAGATAATCAACACCGTTACGCCGGAACCGGGGAGGACCTTTGCGGATTTCTATGCGAGCATCTTCGGCGACGGCGCGCTTTCGAAGAAGGTTAAGGAACTGATGTTTATGGCTGGCGGCGTCGGATACTGTTCACCGCGCTGCATCATCCACGTTATCCCTGCTATAAATGCAGGCGCTACCACCGGAGAGATCTTTGAGGCAGCGTCCGTGGGTATGATACTGGCGGGTTTTGTCCCAGGCGGTCCCGGCATTCCCTATGCCTTTGAATACGCCCTCAAATGCCTTGATATCGAGGCAAAATACAGAAAGGGCGAGAAGTGGGAATATCTGCCGCAGCCGAAATTCGACCACGGGGTATTCTAAGAAGAAACAGGGTGTCAGTGTCGGGTTACCGAAACCGGCACTGACACCTGAATAAGAAAGGCGGTCTGTTCATCCGAAGAAGACTGCTCTCAAGTGAAGCCGGCTGTAAAATTAAATTTCAACCGAATGAATTCATAGTATATATTTTCAATTCCCTGTAAAGGAGAGCTGATGTTCAGATTTCAAAAAGAGCAAAAAGTTTTTGATTTAAACGGCATAAAGATCGGCGGACAGCCTGGCGAAAACCCTCCGCTAATGATATCCTCGATGTTTCATAACAAGGACAAGATCGTCCAGGACCGCAAGGGCAACTTCGACCGAAAGAAAGCCACAGAAATAATACGGAAGCAGGAGGAACTTTCTGAAGTTACCGGCATCCCCGGCATGGTCGCAATGGTGGCCAACTCTCCGGAGGAAGCCAAGATATATATTGACTTTTTCCTCGAAACAACGGCCATGCCTTTTGGCATCGATATGTGGGTTGCGGAACAAAGGGCAAAGGCCACAGAATATGTATCAAAACTGGGGGTACAGCACAAGTTTCTATACAACAGCATAACCCCCTGGGACAAAGACATCAAGGGCCAGATCCAGCGGCTTAAGGAC
>OUUY01000085.1 GCA_900302705.1 Candidatus Sulfobium mesophilum | reverse complement strand
GCCAGTTCTCAACAAGCAGGGGCGGCGTTTCAGGGACTAGCTTTCGCTTCCGGATCATTTCCGTGACAAAGTCGGGTTCGATCCCTGCTTCAAGTGCTTTTACGCACAAATACGCCAGTTCCTCCTGCTGCAGGATGACGAAATCGAATGCGGCATATCCATTTTCACGGCCGAGGCTCATGGCATCACGCAGGTATTTCAGACCTGCTTCTTCATCACTTTCAGTGAAGGCGATTGAAGCCGCTTTCAGATCAGAATAAAAAATAATGATATAGCCTTTCATCCTTTGTCCGATCGCGCGGCTTTTCTCGATATGTTCTTTCGCCTCTCCGTACCTCCCGGCCAGATGCATGTAGTGGGCCTGAACCAGCCTGCATCTGGCCTCACCGCCGAGGACATTCACCTTCGTTACCAGCTCGAGCGCTGTCGATGAAAGCGAAATCGCACCCTGGATATCGTTGTCCAGCATACTGTGCCAGGACGCCAGCCAGTAATAATAGAATTTGTCCAGAGGGCGGCCGTATTCGAGCGCAAGCGACATCTTCCCGAGCAGCTCCCGGGACGTGTGAACATCGCCGGACAGCAAGGAAGCAAGCACCCCCATCATGAGAAGCAGATAATCCCACCGATGTACCCCGCTGTCGCTTGACTTTTGAAGCCCTTCATTCATCGTCTTCAGAGCGCGTTCATATGAGCAGGCTTGCCATGCCAGCCACGAATCTCCAAATTTTGCGGTTATATAAGCGAGAGGCGAAACATTCTTATTCGAGCCGATGATGACCCGCATCCTGCTCATCACACGCTCGCAAAGAGCAACATCACCGACCACGAGCAAATGTATGAGGAGGTAAAAGCCGCACAGCATCCGCAGAGTCGCCTCAACATCGCCGTCGAGGAGCGAAACCGCCTTGTCCCTCCATGTGTCGAATGCAGAATGCCAGGGCATCCTCATCGAGAGCGCAATAAACATGCTGGTTGTTACGTGTCCCTCGATCTGGGGCGAAGGGAAGGCCGGGTATTCTTTCATGAGGACTTCAAGAAGGCCGATCCAGGGATCCATCCGGCTCACATCCAGCTCCTGGATAAAGGATTCGACGATTCCGGACCAGGCAAGATAGACGCCTGATGCATCGCGGCGCTCTCTGAACAGTGAGAAGGCCTTCTCGAAGTATCCACGCGACTCAGTAAGGGCGAAGGGCATTCTGCACATGCCTCTCCAGTACAAAAGCCAGGGGTCTTTCTCAAGCCGGAAAGCCGGCAGGCCAGCAAACCAGACATCAAGCAGGCGGTGTCTGCCCTGAGACATCATTGCCTGGGCGTTCGAAAGGATGATCTGTACAAGACCGTCCCACGTCTCGGATGCGCGGTAGAGCTCCACTGCGTCCTCGATCTGGCCTGCCGCCTCCAGAAGTTCGGCGGCCTGGCCGAGAAGCACACGAATCTCAGCTGCGGAATAGGTCTGCCTGGCCCGGGACTGCAAGAACGCCCGAAACAGGAGATGATACTGGTAGATCGGATCAGGACCGGGTCTTCGTTCGGTAAAGAACTGATTGCGGCTGAGCGCGGCCAGGAGAGTACCGGCCTGTACGTTCCCTGTAAGCTCAACCGCAACCTTCGACGGGACATAAGGCAGAAAGGATGTCTTGAGCAGGATGTCTTGTGTAACTTTGTCCGCCTTTTGAAACAATTCGGTAGCGAAATAGTCAAAGAGCTCATCCGCTCTTAAATGGTCAAGTTCGTGCGAAGCGTTCTTACTCCTTCTAATCCTCTCTTTGAGCAGAGTCAGCCCCGCGATCCAGCCCTCTGTCATACGGTGTAGCCATTCTGCGGTCTCGCTTTCCGGTCCTTTCTCTATCTCCGCTTTCAGGAACGACCTGGTTTCGTCCAGATCAAACTTGAGGTCATCCCATCCGATGGTATGCATCTGCTTGTAGGTGTTGAAGAGCGCAAGGGACGGAGGCAGCGCTGCGCGGCTGTTGATGAACACCGTGATCCCCTCCGGGATGACCGCCAGGGCTTCCCGGATCATATCATGAAAGGGCGAATCATCAGCCAGGTGATGATAGTTGTCAAGGACGATCACGTGCGGAGGTTTCAAACGGGAGCAGAGGGTCTCGAAGTATCGCTTCGTGAATGTCGATACTCCCCCCAGATACTCCGCAGTCAGAAGGGGAAGCGGATTCCTGAAGCGGGGAGCAGCGCGCTTAGCCGAAAGGCCGAGGTAGTAAAAGAACGTTGCTATGTCGTTGTCGCCTTCGTCGAGATAGTACCAAAGGCAGGGAAGCTGCCTGGCATCAAGAAAGCTCGCGGCAAGGGTCGTCTTGCCAGAGCCTGCCGGCCCCGATATCCAGATGAGGGGCTTCTTTAGTTCCCTGTCGAGGAGGCGGAAGAGCCTTGTCCTAGGCACAACCTCGGAAAGGGTTGGGCGCGTGATCTTCGCCGGCGAAGGGCCCCTGCTTTTCACAGGCGCCTCATGAGAGAAGATTGGCAACGTGAAACGCCAAAGGACTGATCAGGAATCAAAAATAAATCGAGGGATAGCAAACCCATTTTACCCCTTCTTGGTTTAATGTTAGTCCGGTGGAAGAGCTCTGTCAATGTGAACTGTTAATCACTAGGATAGCTAAACTTCAGCGTTTAAACATAAGCGTCGCTGGCGGTTTTCCTTGCAGCAGTTACTTGATGTAACTCGCAAAGAATGGGAAACTCAGTACTCTAGAGGAAATCGATAAACGGCACATCATTCAGGTACTGAATAGCACGGGCTGGAAGGTAAGCGGAGGAAAAGGCGCTGCGGAGATCCTCGGCATGAACCCGAAGACCCTGGAATCGAGAATGAAAAAATTGGGTATTAAAAGAGAGAAAATGAATTTCTGATTTTTAGGAAGCTCCGATATCTCAGGGATATTACTCTTGGCAGCGGTAATCATGCTGCAAATGCCCATAAAGTGTCACTTCAAAATATCTATTTCTGGAAAATTGCAACATATGTGCGAAGCCACCTGCTTTTTTGCAAGATATGCGCTAAATTTGTTGCAGCTTATATGTTAAAATGTGCCCGTAAGTTGTTGATGTTTCGGAGGGGTCGTTGCAACAACTCTGTTAAACATCATACAACCTTTACTGCCTTGATTGCATGTCTGATAGATATGCCTACATTATTTATTGCTTTTTCAGCCTTTCTCTAACCTGTCCACAATACGGTGGACATCACCAAGGCATCATCTTCCCAGAAGGATTCTTTTCGTGGCATTGGCAGGTGCCCTGCTTATTGGAAGCTTATATCTTCTCAAGGATTAGAGAAAGACTATTATTATTGATGACATCTTGCTCTATATCGGTTTCTGAATAGCCAAAGTAATAGCAAATCAGCTTGTTCATTATCGAAAACTATCCTTAATGCCCAACCTTCATAGCTATGAATACCACTATGCCTGTCATGATAAAGGCCGGTATCAGAAACGCAAGAAGCATTGCCCATGCCCCTTTCTTGCTGCCCAAATTGAAAGTCCAGCCAAGCACAGGATTTCTTTTAGGCACTATCCAGCGGGTATCACGCTTGGAAAAGTAAAATCCTGGCGATGTCCAGTTGTCAGGATTCTCCCACTCTGTTTTATTAACCTCGTCAATGTCAGCCATGTTTGATCTTCAATAACAAAATCATAACTGCCAGAATTAAGGTAACTACATTAGTAATAATTATGGGCGGTGAATTCAATTCGATACCGTAGACAACCCACAATGACAGACCGATAGTGAAGGCACAATACGTGCCTAAAGAAATGTCTTTGGTAGATTTTGATTTCCACGCCTTGATGACTTGCGGGAGTAATGAAAGCGTAGTCAAAGTTCCTGCCGTCAAGCCTATGATAGTTGGGGTCTCCACCTAATCAATCTTCCCCATGACCTGAACCAATACCTTCCTGTTCCTTGGCTGGTTATCAAAGTCTATGAAGACAATCTGTTGCCATGTACCGAGTTGCATCTTTCCTGCAATAATGGGAATCGTCAGGCTGGGTTTCATCAAGGCTGCTCTTACATGAGAAAATCCATTACCATCCTGCCATGCTTTATCATGTTCATACGGAACACCAGAGGGTGCTATCTTCTCTAGGGCTTTCTTAAGATCTTGAATCACGCCAGGCTCAAATTCTATTGTTGTTATGGTGCCTGTAGAGCCCTGGCAGAAGACAGTAACGAGACCGTTCTGTACTGCTGATGTATCCAGAATCTCTGCCACAGCATTCGTGATATCTTGGGTATCGCCAAATCCCTTGGTTGAGAGAGATATGGTATTTGAATGAGAAATCACCCTGTTCATTGTGGTAATTATAATATTTCATCTTTAATGCAAAATTCTCCAGAAAAATTCATTTTATATGAAAAAATTATCATGAATTAGCGTGGAAATAGATTGCAGAATACACTGAAAATAAATGAAATGTATTTTCATGTTTTATGGAAACGCAGAAATATAATATCAGAAAGCGCATATCTTGGCATGTTCAGCGCACAGACAATACGGAGTTTGTGCATAATGCGGCGTTCCAAAATTAACTTGCCAGACTTTCCCTGCCCCGTGAATTAATACGGGCACGAAGTGCCCATCCTGTTTTTGCTTTGACTAACAATCAAAAGTTGCAATGACTTGAAATCAACTTGAAATCATTGAGAATTACTGACAGAAGATATATACTGTTGACAACCACAGGTACGGGGTCGTAATGGCATAAAATGAGATATGCCTCTAAGCACTTATGAAGGATAATAATAAGTCCGAGATAGAAGAACTCACAGACCTGCTTATACAGTTCAGAGACGCTCGTAACTGGGAACAATTCCACAACTCAAAAGACCTTGCTTTAGCTCTGTCAATCGAAGCAGCTGAACTGAACGAACTATTTCTCTGGAAAAAAGCTGAGGAGGTAAATGTCGAGAAACTCAAGGAAGAACTGGCTGATATCCTAATCTTTGCTTTATTACTTGCCAGAAAACACAAGCTTCCTATAAAGGACATTATATTGAATAAGATTCGGGTGAACGAAGAGAAATATCCAGCTGAAAAGGCAAAGAATACGGCGAAAAAATACTGCGACTTATAGGATGAAGAACATCTTTATAGTTTATATGGCTCCCGGCAATCCTGAGCAGATGGTGCACTAAAGCGCGGGGGCGTATTTTTTGACGGTGTGTGCGTGGCAGAGGGGATGTTTATTTGGATCTGTTGCGGGTGAAATGGTCAATATCAGCGATTACGGTAAAATCATTGTGGATGTCTGGAACAAATTGCCCGAGCGGTTTCAATCTGTAGAATTGGATGAATTTGTCATCATGCCGAATCATCTGCATGGCATCATCAAAATCGTAGGGGCAGACCTGTGTGTCTGCCCGTATGTTGAAGACGAGCAGACCAAAAAAGGGCGAACACGCAGGTTCGCCCCTACCACGAATGGTACAATGGTTCAAAACCATGACAACCAACGAATATATCCGCGGCATCAACGAACACGAATGGGAACCGTTCAACGGCAAATTGTGGCAGCGCAATTACTACGAACACGTTATCCGTGACGATTGGGAACTGAAGTCAATACGCGAATATATCAGGTATAATCCGCAGAAATGGGACGAAGACGAGGAAAATCCAAAAACAGGTATGGCTTCAAGATGCATGCTTTGAAATTTCTATTTACGATTCTTTTTATAGCAGTAACCTGTCTCGCCTGCGCGCGGCTAGAGAAGCACGACGTCGACGCCGGCCTTATTTCGGAGATGGAAAAGAACTGCAAGAAAGTCGAGATCAAGAAGAATTATGATCAGGCATTATTCGTCATAGCCTATACCGGGAAGGTATCCAAAGCCGGATGTCCTTTGGCACTGATAAGAGGATGGAAGGATGGCAAAATAATAGAGGAGAGACAAGTTGAAATATGTGGATGCAAAGATAAATAATTATGGGTTGTAGCTTTCGCCGCCATTAAAGCTCAGGAAATCCGTTGTCTTCATTCCTTTCGCAGAGTACCTTCTAAGGTTTATAATAGAAAGTGGCCGTATCATACAAAGCAGTTTCAGGCAAGACTTACTCCCTTTTCGGCTCTGATACATCCACCGACCTATACTTCAGGACCATCCGGACTATTGCCGACAGCCTGTTAGTCCTTTGTCCCGATCCTCGAACTCTTCTTCTTCATGTCCAAAAAGCAGGCGGCATGAGGTTCAAAAAAGGATCGGACTACGCGCCTGACGATGCGCTCATCGCTCACATACGAAAGACATTGCACGATGCACTTCACGCATATACCCAGGCAGTCAGAGAACATCTTAAGGGCATCCCGTTTTCTCAGAGGTTCGATAAGACCATCGGGACTAAAGAGGAAGGTTATCACCTATATATGCTTGAAATCGAACTTGTTAACCGTATATACCGTGAGGCCTTCCGAAAAAGCGACTATAAGTTTGCACTCCTTCCCCACTGTCTAAGAGATTTCAGGCCACAGTGCAAATCAGTCCCAGGAGACATGGAATATATCTGTATGGGCTGCACGGAGGATTGTTTTGTTCGTCTGGGCAGCCGGCTGCTTAAGAAATATGGGATTGAGCCCTACATATCCGTAACAACAGACCAGGAGAGGCTTTTCAGAAGACTGAAAGAAGAGCATCCGAACATCGGGGCTCTAGGGATTGCCTGCATCCCTGAGTTGGCGCAGGCTATGAGGCTTTGTATTAACCTTGGCATCCCGCCCATCGGCATACCGCTTAGTGCCAACCGGTGCGCAAGGTGGATGAGGCAGGCCTATGAGACTTCATTCAGCCTTGAAGAACTGGAAGAGCTGATATGATGAGTTTGTCAGGGACTATATCTTGCCGTTCGGAAACTCACTTCGGAACTATCCTGTATATCTTGTCGTCCCCAGGTTTCGGGGTGCCTCTGCCGTCCCGGTTGTTGCTCAGGAAATATAGCGCACCGTCCGGCCCCTGAACGACATCCCGCAGCCTGCCGTATTTCCCTTCGGAGTAATCCGATGTGAACCATCTTTCGATTCTCGTTACCTTCGCTGAATCCTTTGCCAGTTTTATTCTAAGAAGTGCCTGGCTCTTAAGCGTAGCCACGAAGAGGTCGCCCCTGAGGTTCTTAAGCAGGTCGCCCTTATAAAAAGTGATGCCTGAAGGAGGGGTCGTATGTTTCCAAACGATTATGGGATCGATATACTGTTTCAGTCCCGGCGCTCCGATGACTTTTGGCCAGCCGTAATTGCCGCCTTTAACGATGATATTGATTTCATCGTTTGCGAAATGGCCGTATTCCCCCGAAGGCCCGTGTTCCGATTCAAAGAGCCTGCCCGTTTCGGGCTGCCAGCTTATCCCCTGAGGGTTTCTTTGCCCATATGAGTATATGGGAGACCCTTTGAAGGGGTTATCAGAGGGTATTCCCCCTTCGCGGTCCACCCGAAGGACTTTGCCGCCCAAAGATGAAAGGTCCTGGGCAAGTTCGGCCTTGAATGTCTCTCCGGCAGTTATATAGAGCAAACGGTCCGGTCCGAAAGCGATCCTTCCGCCGTTATGAAATGTTCCGCCCGGCAACTTATCGATGATAGTCTTTTCAAATACACCGTTTTCGCCTTTGTCCTTGAGTCTTATCACCCTGTTATAGAGTTTGCCGTTTTCTTCATATGTATGCATCGCATAAATAAAAGGCTTCGAAGGGAACCCCGGGTCGGCAGCCAATCCCATCAGTCCGCCTTCGCCGATATGGGCTACATCCAAAACAGCATAAGGCCTGCTTTGAACTTTCCCATTTTTTATGAGAAGGATGCGGCCTTTCCGTTCACTTACCAGCGCCCTGCCGTCAGGGAGGAAAAGCAAAGACCATGGGATGTCGAGGTTTTCGATCCAGACCTCGACGCGGACGTTATCGCCGTCGGGCAAAAATACATCCTCCACATTCTGCGGGCTCTCGCCTTCTATCTGGGCGCACGAAGCAGAGGAGGCTAAAAACAATATAGTTATTATTAATAATGCCCTCAACAGTTCATCTCTTTAGTGGGAAAACTCAGGGGCAGACCGCCTTGTAGAGCAATTCGTCTTCTCCACCTGTAATATTGAACCACACTGACTGAGAAGCGCCGGCTCCCTCAAGAAGGCGTGCTTTTTTGTTTTTGCAATCCATTTCGTAAAGATACTGGCCGCTTTGAGTCTTGGTCAAAACCGTCAAAGTATTATTCTCAGTATGTTTTACGCTAGAGGCATCATAAGAGAAAGTGTCGCCATACGTACTTTGCTGGAGGACCTTCCAGTCCGCCCCTGCCGCCTCGGCTGAGGCGAGACCCCATGAAAAAGCACCGATACAAATCAGGCACATAACAATTGTCACTCTCAAATGAGTCTTCATTGCTCCTCCTTTTTTTATCGCCCTTGCCGCGTTCGCAACAAGACGGCGTGGTTTCTGCGTATTTCCAGGTCGCGCAAAACTTCAAATCCCGCACTTTGGGCCATTGAAACGGTTTTTTCAAATTCCTGCTCTGATACATGTCCCCTTGGTTCTGCCAACAACAATTTCCCGCTTTGTTTCATTGAGTCATATATTTCGGAAAACAATCTTTCCTTATCGGGCACTTCATGAACCAGGGCAAAGGCCAGGGCGAAGTCGATTTCGCCGTCGATGTCACTCACCCCGAGAGAGTTTTGAGGGCATATCCGCGCGTCAATCCTCTTTTCCAAATTTGCCTTCACGGCCCTCTTTATCAGACCTTCGATCATTTTTTCCTGTAAATCAATACAGACGACTTTCCCTGTCTCGCCCACCAGTTCGGCAAGTGGCAAAGAAAAAAATCCCATGCCGCAGCCGATATCAAGGACAGTCATCCCCTCCCTCACGTGCGGACTAACAATTTCTTCGGGGTCCTGCAAAAGACGCCTCAGTGGACTTGCCAGCAAATAGCCCAACCACCAGGGACAGACTCTATGACTCAATTATCACCTCCTACTGAAATAATACTCTATCGCATCGTACTGAAGAAATCGAGTTCATGGAGTCTATAACTTGTGCAAACCCGGAAACTTCGCCGCAAAAAAAAGTTTGACATTCCTGTTCGTTCTGCTATCGTTGGGATATAACAATCCGGAAAAAAATCTTGGGGAGGCAATATGAAAAAACTACTTTTCTTATCCATCTGTTTCTCGGTTGTCATCTTCTGTCTGGGCACGGCGGTTGCGGAAGAGAAGGGGGCTTCGGCTGCCATTAAGCCCAGTGACGGATGGACACTCCATATCGATGCGAAGAGGCACATGCCGAAGATGCCCGATATGGTCGTTCACCATTACTGCAAACCGGTGTCAGGGGGTCTCATCGAGTGCCAGTTGTACGACAGCGACAAGCCTGATGCGCGCCTGATAGGTGTGGAGATGGTCGTCGATGCCGCGACGTACAATAAATTCACCAAGAAAGAAAAGGCCCTATGGCATCACCACAAGACCGAAATCCCGAAGGTCGATGCCACACTCCCGGATCTTTCGGCCGAAGAGGCTGCAAAGACTCTAAAAGGCATGGAAGAGACCTACGGCAAAGTCTATATACTTTGGAACCCCGCAAAGAACGAATCGCCTGTGGGCAAGCCGGCCGTATCTGTCTTGCACTGAGTCTAGCATACGGGATAATGCATTCATGTAGGGGCGCAATTTATTGCGCCCTTACGAAAGATAACGGAAGAATATCAGGGCGTGATGAATCACGCCCCTACGCCCGGGAATTAATCAGGGATTATATCTGCCCTTCGGCAAGGGATTCTTAAGCACATCCGGAAAAAGAAACTGTGCGCTGTCTTCCTCCGAGTCTTTTTTAACTGTTACCACGAGTTTCCATCCCCCTTTTTTCCTCAGGTCAAGATCTGAGACTGTGTAAAGCCCGTCGCCCCTTTCTTTCATCACAGGCTTATCCGCCGCGGGCTCGCCTGTATCAAGATTCCGAAAGTCGAGCGTTATAACAGCTTTTTCCACATCCTCATCGCGGGCGTTATGTATGACAATCCCGACGACATCCTTGCCCAGTTTCTTATATTCCTTGTCATCAAGCAGGATTTCGACGCTGAATTTTGCCTTGCTCGTTATGTCAAATACGGTTTCCTGGAAGTGCTTGGTAAAGGCCTGTTTTGCCTCCCGTTTTTCCTCAGAAGATGCATCCATGAGGAACACTGCAAGTACTAGACAAAATGCCAAAGACGCGATTGTCTTAAATAAGTCATTAGCTTTCATTTCTATCTCCTTTCCGGTGTTTCCTTAATTCTCCCACTTTTTCCCTCAATATATTAGCGAAATATTGATAGTCGTCGACGTCAGACGGCTTTTTCGAAAAATCGATATCTTTCGCAAGGAGGGGTTTGCCGAAGGTGACGGTTATCCTTTTGGGTCTGGGCAATACCGCATCGCGGGGAAGGGCCTGAAATGTCCCTTCAATAAATACCGGCACCACAGGAACACCCAACTCAACTGCCAGTATGCCGATGCCTTTTTTGAATTCCATTAGGTTTTCGTCAAAGGAGCGGCCTCCTTCAGGAAATACGCAGAGTGAGCGGCCATTTTTTAAGACATAGGCAGATATCTGGAGAGCCTTGTTAAGATACGAAGAGGAATCGATAGGGATTACATGACCGATCTTGGCGAAACGGCTTTTCACAAAACCGGTAAAAAAATCGCTCAGGCCTAAAGAATAAATGTTTTTAAAGTCTGAAAAGGAGAGCGACAGGATGACAGCAAATCCGTCGAGATAACTTACGTGGTTTGGCGCCATTATAAAATTCTTATCGTGAGGCAGATTTTCCCTGCCTCTGGCACTAAGCCTGAAAAATAATCTGAAGAAGCCTCTTAACAAAAAATGTGCGATAAAAGTCGGCATCACCTTGCTGTCCGATCCTTCGAGAGAGACCATCCTCAGATCTTCTTCTGAGGGCTCTTCAGCAAGTATTTCCTTCCAGCCGCCCGTCCCTCTTTTCCCGCCTGAAAATCCTGATGCTCTCAGTGTCCTGACCTTTTCGATCAGCTCACCGACAGTCTGAGTGTCCGTCAGGAAATCCTCAGGAAGATTCAGAGAGAAGGCCCTTTCCAGGGCAACCATCAGTTCAATCTTGGCGAGCGAATCAAGGCCTATATCGAGCTCGAGGTTATCATCCGGACTTATCCGCCGGTTGCCTTTAACGAACCTCTTCAGTTCTTCAGATATTTTCTGTGCCACTGCTTCGGCGAACAGGGCTCCTTCCCTTTCCTTTTCCCCAGTCTCAGATACCGCCGCCTCCTCCCTGATCAGAAACCGCCGCAGCTTCCCAAGCGGCGTCCTCGGCAGGGGTTCGGTGCGGATCGTAAAGCCGGTAACCCTCATATAGGATGGGACTCTCGAGGACAGCTCGGCCACAGCCCATTTCATAGCCTCGGGTATGTTTGATATCTGAGACTTTTTTGCATACTCAAGGTCCGCAACTATGATCGCATGGAGTGTCTCCGCCGTATCTTTTTCTCCCGAGCCCACAATACAAATTTCCTTGATAAGAGGAGAACCGAGATATAGTTTTTCAACATCCTCCGGGTAGATATTCTTGCCTGAGCTGAGGACGATCACTTCTTTCGAGCGGCCTGTTATAAAAAGAAAGCCGTTCCGGTCGATCCGGCCGATATCGCCTGTTAGAAACCAGCCGTCGCGCAAGACATCAGCCGTGGCCGAGGGGTTCCGGTAATAGCCTCTCATTACCATCGGGCCTTTTATCTCAATCTCGCCCTCCCCGCTTTCAGAAGGGTTTGAGATCCTTATTTCAACAGAGGGCAGGGGCTTGCCGGCAGAGCCGGGCTTTCTTTGAGAGATCGGGTTAAATGTTACAACAGGGGCGGTCTCTGTAAGGCCGTATCCTTCCAGGACCATAAAGCCGAGTGCTTCGAGGTCTTTCATCACTGAAGGGTCGAGCCTCGCCCCTCCGCTGGCGAAGAACCGAAACTGCGGCCCGAAGGTCCGGTGCACGGAGGCAAACAAGATTCGGCCGATATTAACCGCTAATGTCCGGCGCAAAAGGCCGGATAACTTCAGGATTTTGAGAAGGACAATAGGCGCCGGAGCAGGCAGGGCCTCTATCTTGGCATAGATACTGTTTCTTATCATCAAAAGGAGCTGCGGCACGCCGATCAATACACTTACAGCCGTCTCCCTGATTGCGGACATGAGGTCAGGGCCTTTCAGGCTTGCGGGATAGGTAATAGACGCGCCAAGAAAAAGAGGCACCAAAAAGGTGCACATAAAGGCATAGGTGTGGTGGAGGGGGAGCACCGACAATACATTGTCTTTATGAGAGACGATTCCGATGTTTACAAGCGCCTCCGCATCGGAGCAGAAGTTGCGATGAGTGAGCATCACGCCCTTTGGAACTCCTGTTGTGCCTGAGGTATAGATGATCGAGGCTATATCATTGGGGTAGGTTTTCAGGATGGCAACTGAAGCCTCTTTGTGAATGAGGGCTCCATATGCGGCCGAATCAAGGTCTATGAGGGATATGTTTTTCTTGAGACTTTCGGAAATATTCTTCAGATGCGCAGTCACATTTGAGAACGTCTTCCTGCTATGGAAAACAATGTCCGGTTCGCAGTCCCTAAGGAGGTTTCTGATTTCGTCCGGTCCGAGCTGGGCGTCCATCGGTACAGCTACGCCGCCGGCAAGGGTTATGGCTAAGTATGCTTCACACCACTCGGGTCTGCTTTCCGATACAATGGCGACCCTGCCGCCTGCCTTAAGACCAATGCTTAGCAGATAGGAAGCCAAAGCAGTTACTTTGGCTGCGAGCGCCCGATAGGTGAGCGACTTCCAGCCATCCCGGGTATAGTGGAAGACGGGCTTATCGGCGAAGACTTCAGCTGCATAAAGGAAACCTTCAGATATTGTGCTAATTTTTCTCTTGCTCATCAGTCAGCTCATATTATTAATGAATAAGGGGCGGACCGTCCTTTTCGGCTCATTCTCGTCCCGAAACTTTCTGCTTCTCCGGGCCCGAAGGATTTCGGGAAAACCGCTCAAAGACAGTCTCCTCCTTTATATTTCTGTAATGAGAAAAAATTAATGAATACCGTGCCTCAGTAAGAAGGCTCTCCAAATTGCCCTTGGACAATTAATGCACCTATCTCCATGATACCCAAAAAAATAGGTAAATAGAATTTTCAGGGACCCATTCTGGTAGAATAAAAAATGGATCCCGACATCGAGGTGCTGAGTGCCCAGGTAAAAGTTAACTGTGATATCTCCGATGCGAGATTCTGGGGGACCTATTCGATCTGCGGATTATTGCTCAGGCTACGCGAGCTTTTTAGCCATGAAAATGGGATGAGGCCATGGCAGGAGATCCCGCAGGAAGTCATTTCAGAATGGATAGCGGCAAAAGAGAATTTATGGCGCGAAATAGAGGAGAGGGAATTTGTCGATCTTATGGTGGAAGAGACTTCATTTCCTCCTTTTGAAATAGAGGGCATCAACCATGTCCTTAAAGGCAAGGGCATGGTGTACGGGGCCGGGCTGGGAATTCTCAAGAAGCCCTCGTTCTTCCTTGCTGAGCTGCTTCACAGGGAGTCCTTGTGTGGATATGAGGTCAACGTCTCAGGCCGTGAGCTGGTCAGAGATCTTTCTTCTCATCCCGCGATGCTCCTTGGCAAAACAATCTTTGCCAGGAGAGATGCCCTGGCAGCGATACTCTGGAGCAAATTTGAAGAGATGAGACTTAAGAAATACAAAGGCTCTCTCTTATACGCTTTTTCACAATATGGCATAGCTCCCCAATGTGAGCCTGACGAGGCCCTCTACATAAGGCTTCTGCAAATCGCAGAAGCAGAGATTCCGGCATACATCCACCATGAAATAGGTGAGGCCAGGGAGGGTATGATGCTTGGCGAGCAGTGGAGGCAGATGCTTTCCGGACATCTTTCGAGGAGGGCGGAGCTCTTTGTCAGGAGCATAAAGGATCTGCTTTCTGACATGTCCGAAAGCGGCATGCTGAAATACGTCATCGAGCACACAAGGAGAGGCTCTCTGGGATTTTATCTTTCATCGCTTGGAGGGCTTCGGACTTTGATATTGCCGCAGATGCAGGAGTTGTTTCCGGACTTTATCGAAAAAGAAGACTGGCTCCTTGTTGAAAAGATACGAAAAGAAGGGTATGGGAAGGCCCATGAACTTGCCTCATCGGTTTTGAGTATATTTCACCGCCAGGGTGAAGGGGCAAGTGAAGTTATTGAGAAAGAATTGCTCGAAAAATTGCTGGCGCGACAGTAGCTAGACCTTGATGTGCTGGGGCTCGATGTTTGTTACGAAGATATCGACCAGCTCCTGGTCGAACTGTGCGCCCGCCTGCTGCCTGAGTTCATCTACGGCTTCCTGGAAGCTCACGGGGATCCGGTAGGAAATATGGCTTATCATCGCATCGAAGGCCTCAGCGATGGCGATTATCCTGGCCTCCAGAGGGATGTCTTCCCCGCGCAGCTTCGCCGGGTATCCATACCCGTCATAACGTTCATGATGGTAAAGGATAAACGGGGCGATGTCTGCATAGAAATTTACCGGCTTTATCATTTCATAGCCTACAACCGGATGGCGCGTGTATTCCTCTTTCTTGAAGGTCTCGTCTGAGTTGATCTTTAGAAACCCTACGTCATGCAGAAGGCTTCCGAGATAAAGTTTCTTTCTTTCGGCTTCGGACATATTCAGGCCCCTTGCGATAATATTGCTGTATCGCGCCACCCTTCTGGAATGGCCTCTTTTCTCCGGTATCTGAAAATCTATCGCCTCAAGGAGCATCTCAGTCAGGTGGATTTCATAATTCTTCTGGTCTTCATAAAATTTTGTTTTGATTATAGAAATCGCAGCCTGTTCCGCAAGATACATAATGATCTCTTCGTCGCGCTCCCTGTATGGAAATCCCCCTTCCCTATTTAATAGTTCCAGGACCCCAATAACTTCAGAGTTTGTCTTAAGAGGCACACACAATATCGTCTTTGTCTCATAGCCTGTCATCGAATCGACTTCGGGATTGAACCTTTTATCCTGTGCGGCGTCGATAATGCGGATGGGCTTGGCGTTGTCCGCGACCCAACCGCAGATGCCAGTGCCCTTTTTGAGCGATGTCCCGATCAGCTCCTGGTCCTTCTGCCCCTTTGCGATCTTGAAGACAAGTGAGTCGCCATCCAACAGCAATATCGATCCTGCCTGGGAAGAGGTGATGGCGAGGGCATAGTCCATAATCTTCTCAAGAAGGATATCGCCGTATATTTCTTCACGGAGGTCACGTGTAATGTTCAGTATCTTCTCCAGCCGGCTGCTGTAGTCGTGAATTATCCTCAGGACCTGCCTTGATATCCCGATCGAAAAAACCAGCCCGACAACTGAGAGGAAAAGTGCGATTCCAACAATCATGGCAACAGAGATGTCAGGCAAAAAGGCGAGAGACAATGAGTATGAACCATAGATATGATTTAAGACGACGACAAAAAGGGTAACTATTACCAAGGTGATTATCAAGAAGGAAAGGCGGATTTTTTTACTTATTTCCTGGATAGCCTGGTTCTTACTCTTCTGGTAATCCTCAGCCATAGTAAACTTTACTCAAAGGTGGAAAATATGTCAATGGCAAAACGTTCAAGCGCCGGCGCAACATGCCAAAAAACTTGAATAATTGGATTCCAACCTACTAGAATTAGAGGCATGAAGGTAATCAAAAACGAAAGGGAGTTCGGGGCGTTTCTGACCGCCCTCAAGCGGCGCGGTTCGTCGGACAACCCTGCCATCGCACGTGCCGTAAAGACGATACTGGAGGACGTTAGGAAATCCGGAGATGAGGCGGTACTTAAGTATACACGCAGATTTGACGACCCCAAGGCAGCCAGACTCAGACTTAGTCCGCGGGAAATAGAGAGGCATGCAGGTAAGGCTGATCCGGAAATTGTCAAAGCGCTAAGGATTTCGGCGCAGAGGATCAGGAAATTTCATGGTATGCAGACAGAAAAATCGTGGTCTTTTTGCGAGGCAGGAAGCGTCCTGGGACAATCCATAAGACCGCTTGGGAGGGTGGGTGTATATGTCCCCGGTGGGACGGCAGCCTATCCATCGACGGTCCTTATGAATGTTATCCCTGCCCAGGTGGCTGGGGTAAAGGAAATAGTGCTTTGCGTTCCTGCTGTCGGGGGACAGCTCAACCCTTATGTGATGTCGGCGATAAAGATGCTCGGGGTTTCGGAAGTTTACAGGATAGGCGGCGCTCAGGCCATAGGCGCTATGGCGTATGGGACGAAGGGCATAAAGAAAGTAGACAAGATTGTTGGTCCCGGAAATATATATGTTGCTACTGCCAAGAGGATGGTCTTCGGGCTTGTCGATATCGATATGATTGCAGGGCCGAGCGAAATATTGATAATCGCCGATGATCGCGCTGATGCCCCTGTTATTGCCGCTGACCTTCTGAGTCAGGCAGAGCATGATGAACTTGCCTCTTCAGTCCTGATAACAGACTCGAAGAGGCTGGCTTTGGCGGTCTCCGACGAGGTCCAAAGGCAACTCTCCATTCTAAAGAGAAAAAAGATAGCGGAGGCGTCGATCAGCCGATATGGCGCGATAGTGCTGACAAAAGATCTGCGCGATGCCGTATCCTTTTCTAACCGGATAGCGCCCGAGCACCTGGAAATTATGACGGAGGCGCCTGAAGAACTGTTGCCGCTTGTCGATAATGCGGGCGCAGTCTTTCTGGGACACTGGACTCCGGAGGCACTAGGCGACTACGCTGCCGGACCGAACCATACCCTGCCGACAAACGGAACGTCCAGGTTTTTCTCTCCGTTGGGGGTCTATGATTTTTACAAGCGTTCGAGTCTAGTTGGGTTTACAAAAAAGGGGTTTCAGCGGTTGTCAAAGGTTGTTGAGGCGTTGGCTGACAGCGAAGGACTCGACGCACATGCAAATACTATCAGGATAAGAAAAGAGATGCTACGGCAAGGAACGAGTTATCAAGGAAAGGACTGACGATGAAAACCAAAAATAAAATTCTTAAAATCGGCCTGCCGAAAGGGAGCCTGCAGGAATCCACACTGAAGCTTTTCCGGAAGGCGGGATATCACATCACAGTCTCGCCGCGCTCCTATTATCCAGTCTTCGACGATAAGGAGATAGAGGCCATGCTTATCAGGGCACAGGAGATGGCGCGGTACGTTGAAAGCGGCATCCTGGACTGCGGACTCACAGGTTACGACTGGATCATGGAGCAGGCCGCAGACGTGAAAGAGGTCGCTGAACTGAATTACGCAAAGGAGGGCCTGAGACCTGTGAAGTGGGTGATAGCGGTCCCGGCTGATTCGAAGATTAAGAGCGTCAGGGATTTGCGGGGTAAGAGGATTGCCACTGAACTCGTGGGTTACACAAAAAGGTATTTGAGGGCCAAGAACATAAAGGCTGAGATAGATTTTTCATGGGGGGCCACAGAGGTCAAGCCCCCCCATCTTGCCGATGCGATCGTGGAACTTACAGAGACCGGTACGTCCCTGAGGGCCAACAACCTAAGGATCGTCGAGACGATACTTGAATCAAGTACGCGTTTCATCTCCAACAGGCACGCGTGGCAGGACAGGTGGAAAAGGCAGAAGATGGAGAATATCGTAATGCTTTTAAAAGGGGCGCTCGCGGCCGAGGAAAAGGTGGGGATAAAGATGAACGTCCAGAAAAAGGACCTTAAAAGAGTAATGAGCCTTCTTCCTGCGATGCATTCTCCCACTATATCGGCTTTGTCAGATGCGGGTTGGTATGACCTCGACGTTGTCATGGACGAAAAGATATTGATCGACCTTATCCCAAGACTGAAAAAGGCCGGCGCCTCCGGGATTGTGGAGTATCAATTGAACAAGGTGATTCCCTGAAAAGCCGGCTGCTACTTTTTTTCCTGAAGCGGCGTATTTTTTCTTGACAAGTTTAAAATTTTTGCTATAAAATATTTAGCTTAAGAGGGCGGATACGCCACAAAAATCTAAAACTGAAGGGGGGTAAGGGATTGCATGCTTTAGGTACCCATTTATTGGTAGAATTACGGGAGTGCAACCCCGAAATTCTGAAAGACCTCAAGAGGGTCAAAAACGCACTGGTCTCGGCGGCTAAAGAGGCCAAGGCGACTATCGTCGACATATCCTTCCACGAATTCAATCCTTTCGGTATCAGCGGCATGGTAGTAATAGCGGAATCTCATCTTTCGATTCACACATGGCCCGAGTATTCGTACGCGGCTGTGGACATTTTTACGTGCGGTGATATCATCAAACCGGAAGTTGCGGCGTCTTTTCTCATAGAACAGTTTGAGAGCAAGAGCCCCTCGATCGTCGAACTAAAAAGAGGGATACTCTCACACATGAATGAAAAATTGCCGCACAAGATTACCGAACCAGAGCTTCAGTCTGTTAGCTAAAAGAAGTTTTTTACGGTAAGCCAAGGCCTAAGTTGACCCTGGAAGAAACGGCCTGATTTGTGCGTTAAAAAATCCCCTTCTTTTTTGAGGGGGATTTTCACTTTTCGGTTAAATCATTCATGCGTGAAGCAGGGAACCATCTCTTCGCTCATTCTCGTCCCGAAAGCTTTGGGGACTCCGAGGCAATTTCTAGCCCCGCCCGAGACGGGCAATACGAGAAATTGAAGCCGCTCAAAGACAGTCCCCTGCTTCATATGCGCAACAGAGGAATAAGTCTATAAATAACCTTAGCGTGAGTTAAACTCCTTCCGTCTTTCTGTCGGTTAGAGCCGCTATCCCTGGCAGTTCCTTTCCTTCAAGCAACTGAAGAGACGCGCCGCCGCCGGTGGAGATAAAGGAAAGGGCATCCGACACGCCGGCCCTGTGCACGGCGAGATCGGTGTCCCCGCCTCCGACAATAGTCAAAGCATAGGCATCCGCCACTGAATGAGCGATAGAAAATGTCCCTCTTGAGAAGGCATCGATCTCGAATATGCCCATCGGCCCGTTCCAAAGGATAGTTTTTGCGTTTGCAAGGGCGATCGAAAAAAGTTTTACTGTGGCCGGTCCTATATCAAGCGCCCTCCAGCCTTTGGGGATTTCCATGGTAGGAACTATTTTCGTCTCTGCCCCAGGTTCGAGCGTCTGGGCGATAACGCAGTCCACGGGCAGATAAAATTTTATGCCGGCGTTCTTCAGTTGTACGCGTATCCGCTCGGCAGTTTCTAGCATATCATTTTCCACGAGCGAATCGCCTACCTCATAACCCATAGCCTTTATGAACGTAAAAGCCATGCCGCCGCCTATAAGGACCTTATCTACTTTCGACTCTATATGCTCTAGCACCCCGATCTTTCCGGAGACTTTCGCGCCACCCAGGATAGCTACGAACGGCCGGACCGGGTTATTGACGACTCCTTTAAGGTATTCTATCTCCTTCTTCATAAGAAAGCCCGCTGCAGAAGGGAGGAACTTGGCGATACCCACAGTCGATGCGTGAGACCTGTGAGCCGCGCCGAAGGCGTCGTTGACGAAAAAGTCGGCGAATTTGGCGAGGTTCTTTGCGAAGGCCTCGTCGTTTTTTTCCTCCTCCGAATGAAATCTCAGGTTTTCAAGCAGGATGACGTCACCATCTTTCATCTTTGCGACGAGGCCTTCGACCTGTGGGCCAATGCAGTCAGGGGCAAAGATGACTTCTTTGTCGAGCAGCCTGTGAAGCCTCTTTGCCACGGGCGCAAGTGAGAATCGTGGATCGGGTTTTCCCTTCGGCCTTCCCAGATGAGAGGCAAGAATCACCCTTGCTCCTTCGTCGATAGCATAATTAATCGTCGGCAGGGTAGAGCGTATACGGCCGTCATCTGTTATCCGTAAGTTATCGTCCAGAGGGACGTTGAAATCGGCCCTGATAAATATCCGTTTGCCTCTGATATCGAGTTCGTCGATAGAAAGCTTATTGAGGACGTCTTTAATAGGAACCGGATTCGGAGTTACATTGTTTTTCTTAGCCATCTAACCCCTCTGTTTGATTATGTAAAGGATAAGGTCTCTCAGTCTGGAGCTGTAGCCCCACTCATTGTCGTACCACGACAGTACCTTCACCATCCTGCCCTCAATGACTTTGGTAACAGAGGCATCCAAAACAGAGGAGTGGGCGTTGCCGTTACAGTCGATTGAGACAATCGGGTCTTCGGTGTACTGAAGAATGCCTTTCATCGGGCCCTCGGAAGCACCTTTCAGCGCGGCATTTACAGCTTCGGCTGTTGTATCTTTTCCGAGTTCAGCGACGAGGTCGACCACCGAGACGTTGGGGGTCGGGACCCTTATCGCCATCCCGTCGAGCTTGCCCTTAAGCTGAGGGAGGACGAGGCCGACAGCCTTTGCAGCGCCGGTCGTAGTGGGTATCATCGAAAGCGCGGCTGCGCGGGCCCTTCTGAGGTCCTTATGGGGAAGATCAAGTATCCTCTGGTCATTCGTATAGGAGTGGATCGTGGTCATAAGACCTCTTATGATACCAAATTCATTGAGGAGGACTTTTGCTACAGGCGCAAGGCAGTTTGTTGTGCAGGACGCGTTTGAGATAATCTGGTGCTTTGACACATCGAGTGTCTCTTCATTGACCCCCAGGCAGACTGTAATATCCGGCTCCTTCGCAGGCGCTGAGATGATGACCCATTTTGCTCCTGCTTCGATATGTTTCGAGGCCCCGGCCCTGTCAGTAAATAAGCCGGTGGATTCTATAACGATATCTACGCCGAGGTCTTTCCACGGGAGCTTTTCAGGCGCAGTAATCGCCGAGATCTTTATCTCTTTGCCGTCTACTGATATGCCCGTGCCCGTATCCTTGACATCGGCTCCGAATACGCCGTGGACCGAGTCATATTTGAGCAAGTGGGCTAGAGTCTTTGAATTGGTAAGGTCGTTGATCGCGACGACCTCGAACTCCTTCACTCCTCTGCTTGTCCTCAGAAAATTTCTTCCTATCCTGCCGAAACCATTGATCGCTACCCGAACAGCCATGAGGGCCTCCTTTAAAAAGTGTATTTAAAAATATTCAAAACCATACCTGTCATAAGCTTGGGATAAAAATAGGTCGACTTAGGCGGCATCCTCAGGGACGCAAGGGCGACCTTTTCAACGTCTTCAACCATGGTGGGCCTCAGAAAAAAGACCGCCTCAAACGCTCCGTCCCGGACGGCCTGAAGGCACTTCTCCACGTCCATTTCGTAGTAAACACGATCTATATCCAGGAGCTGCTTGAAAATCAGATCATGAAGGATTGTCACATCGAGGTCCTTCAATGCCGGAGGCACTCCGTGGATGCCTTCGCCTTTATAAGTCAGGCGGTACCAGATGTCTCCGCCGGTATAAAGTCCGTAAGTGTCACGTTTCCCTGAAATAGCCCGTGCTATGTCAAACCCGTCTTTCATCTCGTCAATTCCGAAATCATTTGAGAGAAGTTCCAAAGCGTCTGCCGGCATATTCTGCACCAGCCGGTGCGTAGGCAGAATTGTCAGTCCCTCATCGGCCATGTTTGAAAGGAACATGAGAACATAATCGTAAGGCTTTGGTTCCCCGGTCCTTCCCTCTTTCTTCCTCATCTCACGCTGATATTCAAGCGCCGTCTCATACCGGTGATGGCCGTCGGCGATAAAGACTGCTTTGTCAGAGAGCTCTTGCTGTATAGTCGTTATCGTCTCCATATCCTTTACTTCCCACAGGCTGTGGACCGCGCCATCCGGGTCCTTTGCTTCGATATAAGGCGCGGCCTTGTTCACCCTGGCCAGGGCAGCGCTTGTCCTGCCTTCAACGCCCCGGTAGAGGGAAAATATCGGGCTTATATTTGCCCCGCATATTTTCATGAGGCTCAGCCTGTCTTTCTTGGGCTTTGAATGGGTGTACTCATGGGGATGGATGTTTCCCTTGCCGAGTTCCTCAAGTCTGACCAGTCCGAGAAAGCCTCTGAGTGTCTTCTCCTCATTTCTAATTGTATATGATATTTCGTACGAATAGAAGCAAGGATGCCCGCTTCTGATCAGCACCCCTTCACTCATCCATTCATCGAGAAATGACCTCGCCCTGGTGTATCTGTTGTTCGTTGGGCCGTCGCCCTGCTGTTCCTTTCCGAAATCAACCCTCACGACGTTATAAGGGCTTTTTTGATAGAGTTCTTCTTTGTACTCTGCAGTGATGATGTCATAAGGAGGCGCAAGCAGGTCCTCTCCTCTAATGCTGGATATATGTGGTACGTTATAGAGAACCCCCTTAAAAGGAACTACTTCTGCCATTTATTACCCGCCTTGGAAAAAAAAGATTTGGTATTTTAGCATGCAATTTCTCATGAATTCCAGTAGGGGAAGGACGTCAAATACAAGCCGTAAAGGAGGTGCTGCTAAGTTGAGCGGAATAAAAATGCTACTTGAAGTCCCATCAGAAATGCGCTGTCTTGGAAGCGTACCGGCTAAAATCGGCGGGACGGGATCAGCGGTCCTCGCGCGCCGTATTTTTATCGCAGAATTCCATATTGAGTAGGATCATCTGTTGCTGGATCTTCCGGTAGTCGATTCCGTAGGAATCCTGAAGCGAATAAGCGATGTCGGCATATCTGCCGAAGACCTCGCCTATGTCTGACGCCGAATACTGGTGCCTGAAATCTTTGCAAAGCCGATGCGCCCGGTCCGTATCGACATGAGGAGTTCGTTTCAGAGCGGCGTCGACCTGCCGGACGATCTCCTGTTTCAGCTCTTCTGTCTCCTCTCCAATCACCCTCCTTTTAAAGAGGCCGCCTATCGCTAAATTCTCAAGGTCCAGGCAGTCCGCAAATCGCTCGCAGTTGGGGCAGCAGCACCTGAGTTCATCCTTTATAGTCTCCACAAGGTATGTTTCGAGGATCTCTTTGAAGGCGACATCCCTCCCGGGATCTACCATTGAAAGAAGCTTCCCCACAAACTCCTCGCCGTCTTTGATGAGAGCAGCGGGAGAGCCGGCGACTCTCTTTGCGTTTTCCGCTCCGATGATGCCGTTTGCCAGGATGACATAATAGCGCAGGTCTTCAGTGAAAAGGACGAGTTTCTTTTTGAACTCCCTGCTGTTGAGTTCATACATGATCGCGTATGATGAGTACTCCCTCAGTTCCGTCATTGCGCCGTCCATGAATATTTTTGCGCCCGCAAGGGCTGACCTGATCAATTATAGTCTCTCTTTCAGGGTGGTGTCATGCCGCATGGCGAAAAAAGGTGCAAAATTAGCTGATTTTAAGCATTTTGTCATATAAAACTGTTGCCCATGGAAGCCTTCTAGGGCTATACTCTAGTAGCACCTTCATTTCAAAA
This sequence comes from Candidatus Sulfobium mesophilum, assembly GCA_900302705.1. Classification (GTDB taxonomy): domain Bacteria; phylum Nitrospirota; class Thermodesulfovibrionia; order Thermodesulfovibrionales; family UBA6898; genus Sulfobium; species Sulfobium mesophilum. The sequence continues at coordinate 913 of OUUY01000085.1, read as the reverse complement.
CAGCAATCCGGGAGCGAAAATGCCTTTTTTTGGTGAAGTCTTTTCGAGCGAGATCATAAAGAAACCGGTCCTTGATCCCAAAGGGGAAGACCTAGGCAGGGTGAAGGATATAGTGGTCATAAAGGGAGATCCCCTTCCTAGGGTCTCGGCGCTTATTCTTGAGAAAAAGAAGAAAAATTTCTATCTCCCCTGGACAGAGCTGAACATCTTCAACAAAAAAATAATCGCTTCCAGGGCATATATCGAGAATCTGGAGCAATATGAACCCAAAGAAGACGACCTCCTGATTGTAAGAGATATTCTCGACAAGCAGATCGTGGATGCCAACGGGGCTAAGGTCGTGCGGGTGAACGACGTCAAGCTGGAAGGCTATAACGGCCACGCTGTTCTAATCGCGATCGACGTAGGGATGAGGGGAATACTGAGGAGGCTTGGGGCTGAAAGGGGCGGAGAGGATTTTCTTAGGTTGTTCAAAAAGACTCTCCCCTTTTCATTGATAAGTTGGGATTATCTGCAGCCCCTCGAACCGAAGCTGACATCAATATCCCTCACTGTGCCAAGACAGATGCTTTCTGAACTGCACCCCGCGGACATCGCCGACATAATCAGCAGTGTTTCCCAGAAGGAAGGTACCAGTTTCTTTAATAACCTGGATATAGAAACAGCGGCAGAGGCCTTGTCGGAATTGAAACCGGAAATGCAGGCCGATATTATCAGTTCAATGGCGACAGAAAAGGCAGCCGATATCATTGAAGAGATGCCCCCTGATGAGGCGGCTGACATCCTTAGCGACCTGCCCACTGAGAAGGCAAAGGAGATACTCGAAAATATCGAGAAGGAAGACGCTGAGGACATCCAGGAGCTCCTGGGCCACGAAGAGGACACTGCCGGCGGCCTTATGACGAATGAATAT
>OUUY01000091.1 GCA_900302705.1 Candidatus Sulfobium mesophilum | reverse complement strand
CTTCTTCCCACAATGCATCAATCTTCGCTTGGAAGTCTTATGGTGATCAGCGGCAAGAAACTCTATCCCCTCTGGCAGACCCAGATGATACCGCTTTTGGCGCTGATTTCGGCCATTGCGATGGGCTATGCAATTGTAATCTTTGAATCTGTCGTCTCGGCGACTTCTCTGAAAAGAGAAATAGAAATGCCTTTGCTTTCCAAGCTATCCGGTCTTATCCCATGGATAATCGGCTTATATCTGATAGTGCGGTTCTCGGACCTTGTTTTCCGCGGGCAGTTGGGGCTTGCCTTTCATGGCGATCTAAAAGGAAACTTTTTCCTGCTCGAAAACATTCTCTTCATCATTCCGCTAATAATATTGGCGTCGCCGGCAAATAGAAATAGCCCCAAATATCTGTTTTACTCTGCTGTCTCTTTGCTCCTGGCCGGAGCGCTGTTCCGCTTTGATGCCTTTTTGATCGGTTTCAATCCGGGTCCAGGTTGGCACTATTTCCCGTCATTTCAGGAAACTATGATAACCGTGGGAATCATATCGATCGAGATAGCAGCCTATATGGTTTTTGTAAAAAGACTTCCCGTATTGCCCTCTACGGGGCATGCATAAATTATCGAGAGGAGAATTTCTATGTCAAAAAGAATTGTTGTTGATCCCGTAACAAGGATTGAAGGCCATTTAAGAATTGACTGCGAGGTTGACGGAGGCAAGGTCACCAATGCCTGGTCTTCGGGACAGATGTGGCGAGGGATAGAAGTTATCCTCAAGGGGCGTGATCCGCGTGATGCGTGGCTATTCGTGCAGCGCTTCTGCGGCGTCTGAACGTCGGTTCACGCACTGGCTTCAGTGCGTTCGGTAGAAAACGCTCTTGGGATGGAAATCCCGTTGAATGCGCAATACATCAGGAACATGATTATGGGCGCGCACGCTACGCATGATCACATTGTTCATTTTTACCATCTGGCGGCACTCGACTGGGTAGACATAGTCTCGGCTCTTAAGGCCGATGCAAAAGCCGTATCAAATCTGGGGCAGAAACTTTCTTCATGGGGTGGGAATAGTTACAACGAGGTAAAGGCATCCCAGGACAGGCTGAAAACGTTCGTAGGCTCGGGCCAACTAGGGGTGTATGGAAGCGGCTACTGGGGCCATCCCGCAATGAAGCTGTCGCCAGAGGTCAACATGCTGGCCGCTCATCATTATCTTCAGGCGCTTGATTACCAGAGGGAGATTAACAAGGTTGTCGCCATCCTCGGCTCGAAGACGCCGCATATACAAAACGTGGCAGTAGGGGGAGTCGCCAATGCCATTAATCTCGACAGCCCTTCGACCCTTAATATGGAGAGGTTGTACTACATGAAGACACTGATAGACAAAGTCGGCGACTTTGTTGAGAATGTTCTTCTGGTCGATACTGCCGCTGTTGCCGCCTTCTATGCAGAGTGGACAAAATACGGCTCTGGCGTGACAAATTACCTATCGGTCCCGGATATGCCAATGGATACAAAAGGGACTACCTTCACACTTCCAGGCGGTTATATTCCAGACGGCGATGTGAGCAAGTTCCAGGCGATAAAGAGTTATCAGGACCCGTTCTTCCGTGACAATGTCAAGGAGAGCATAAAGCATTCCTGGTATGACGGTGACTGGGACCGCCACCCGTATGAAGAAGATACGGCGCCAAAATATACCGACTTCCAGGATAAGGGAAAGTACTCATGGGTCAAGTCACCGACCTTTAAGGGGAAGCCTGCTCAGGTAGGACCGTTGGCGAACGTGCTATGCATGTTTGCTGCCGGCCACGAGCCGACAAAGAAATATGCAACTAAAATGCTTGACACGATAAGCGCATTGGCAGGCGCAAAGGTCGGAATAGCAGCGCTCCATTCGACTATCGGAAGGATCGGTGCCAGGTCTATAAGATGTGCCGTTCTCTACGACGCTCTCAAAGCGCAATGGCAGGCGCTTGTGGAGAATATCTCTAAAGGGGATGTTAAGACCTTTAATCACCCGACCTTCCCGGCCGGAGAACAGAGGGGATTTGGTTTTCACGAAGCTCCTAGGGGCGCGCTCTCTCACTGGATTGTCATCAAAGACGGTGCGATAAAGAATTATCAGGCCGTAGTGCCGTCAACGTGGAATGCCGGCCCCAGAAACAGTCAGGATGCAATGGGGCCATATGAGGCGTCACTTATTGGAAACCCGGTAGCAGACGCTGAGAAGCCGCTCGAAGTTTTGCGGACAGTGCATTCATTTGATCCGTGTCTTGCCTGTGCAATCCATATGGTCGACAAGACCAATAATGAGATTGTGAAGGTAAAAGCGGTCTGAAGACGGCGTGAACGTTCTTGTTCTGGGAATAGGTAACGTCCTGATGATGGACGACAGTGTCGGTGTGCGCGCTGTTGAGGAACTTCAGGGGAGATATCATTTTTCCGATGGTGTTGAACTCCTTGACGGCGGCACATCGGGCATTGAACTTCTTTCACATATCGAAGGGCGCGACTATTTGATTATAATTGATGCCCTGAAATCCGGACATCCTCCCGGGACTATCGTAAGAGCAGATGGGGAAGATGTCCCGGCAAGGTTTATGACCAGAATATCACCCCATCAACTGGGGCTGTCCGATGTTTTGGCTGCTGCGACTATTTCCGGAAGGCTTCCTGCAAACTTGGTGCTTTTTGGCATAGAACCAAAAACGATCGAACTTGGCCTTGGCCTTAGCGATGAGGTCAGGGCCAGTTTCGATAAGCTGTTGGAGACCGTGGTACAGGAACTCATACGCATCGGCTGTACGGCTGAGCCTGCCGTGACTCCATCATCCGGAAGAACACTTTGGGAGTCGCAGTAACCACGGCACAGTGCATCCAGGGAATCTTTAACTTAGTTGCCTTAGAATAGCCACCGGCCGGGATATCCGAATAGTTGATTTCCTTGCATAATATATTCTATTTATCCCAACGTGTACATGATTTTTCTGAGATAATCGCGATATAATAGACGCATGAGAGTCTTGCTTGTGGAAGATGAACAAAACGTTGCCTCCTTTCTTAAGAAGGGGCTTGAGGAGGAGTTTTATACTGTTGACGTTGCCGAAGCCGGTGGAGATGGCCTGGCTATGGCTACGTCAAAGGAATATGACTGCATCATACTTGATGTCATGCTGCCAGAAATGAGCGGTATCGAGATATGCAAAAAACTGAGAAGTGCAAATGTGAAGACCCCTATCCTTATGCTGACAGCCCTCGATTCCATAGGCAGCAAGGTTGAAGGCCTTGAGAGCGGCGCCGATGATTATCTTACTAAACCTTTCGCCTTTTCTGAACTTCTTGCCAGGATAAGAGCCCTGCTAAGGAGAGCGCCTGATTCGCTTAGTGAGCTTACCCTGAACGATCTTCGCATGGATCTTCTTTCAAGGAGGGTTTTTAGAGGCGATCAGGAGATAGTACTTACACAAAAGGGTTTTGCCATACTTGAGTATTTCTTAAGAAACAAGGGCAGGGTGTTATCAAGAACACAGATTATCGAGAATATTTGGGGCTATAACTTTGATCCCAATACGAATGTAGTTGATGTTCATATTAAGTTTCTTAGGGAAAAAATCGACAAGGATTTTAAAACGAAGCTGATTCATACCGTAAGAGGGTCCGGCTACGTACTGAAGGCCGAAGATGATAATCAGGACCTTCAGGCTTAGACTGACAATTATCTATACACTTGTCGTTGGGGCAATCTTGTCCGCCTTTGGGACAGCCATTTATTTTCAGTACAAGGGCAATCTTTCCGAGAAGATCGACAGTTACCTCATAAAAGAGGCTAAGGAAGAGATTCTTGTAGAGAGCAATCCCAAACTGCCTTCAAAAAACCGCCAAGTCATACAGAGATTCGGGGACGAGTTTTATGAGATAATCGACAGCAGGGGACAGGTACTCATTACTTCACTCAGCGCTGAAAAAAGGCAGTGGCCTCTTGACACGGAGAGGATGATGAGGGCCTTTAAGGGTATGCCGCAGTTTCGGACTGTTAACCTAAGAGGTGTGAACTACAGGACCCTCTACTATCCTATCAGTAGTGAAAAAATATTGAGAATAGTCCTGTCTTTGGAAGAAATTGATGATAGCATAAGGGGCGTTAGAAACCTATTTCTCCTTTCTCTGCCTTTTGTTATTATGATGTCCTTTGTTGCGAGCTGGTTCCTTTCCGGCAAGGCGCTGGCGCCAATTGTTAAGATCAAGCAACTGGCGAGCCACGTGCGGGAGGGAAGACTCGGCAAAAGGATAGAAATGGAATCAAAGGGCAGGGAGATCCAGGACCTGGTAGTCATATTCAATGACATGCTGGATGGTATCCAGCAATCCGTCGAGGCACAGAAGCGGTTTACTGCAGCGGTGTCACACGAGGTCAGGTCACCGCTTACCTCGCTTAGGGGCAATATCGAGGTCGCTCTGAGAAAGAAGAGGACCACTGAAGAATATGAGGATCTTCTCAAGACCAATCTTTCAGACATTATAAGGCTTTCGAGGATTACAGACAATCTGCTGTTCTTTACAAAGGCCGATAACAATATCATCGAGTTAAGGAAGCAGTGGTTTGAGGTTTCACATATTCTTCAAAATATTGTGGAACGACTCAAATACAGAGCTTTAGCAGCGGGGATTACTATCTTCGAGTCTTATCAAGATGGGATAGAGATGCGGGGGGACCTTGAACTTCTCGAACAGGCGTTTTCTAACATTATCGAAAATGCGATAAATTACACGACTTCAGGCGGCACTATAGCAGTTAATTCGAAAAAGGAAGACGATAAGATCATAATTTCAATAAACGACACGGGGATAGGAATTCCTGAAGAGGAGGTTCCTCACTTGTTTGAAAGGTTTTATCGAGTCAATAAAGAACGATCGAGAAAGTCAGGGGGAACAGGTCTCGGACTTTCGATAACAGAGTGGGTTGTCCATGCACACGACGGCAATATTGAAGTAAAAAGCAGCCTTGGAGTAGGGAGCGAATTCATTACTACGTTTCCGGCCTCATCTGATTAAACCTGCAACTTTCATTCGCAGCCGGACCTTTCAGCTTAAGCACACCCCACCTCGCCGATTATGTCAGACATCTGTTTTCTCGTCAGGGCCCGAAAGGCTTCTTCTCTGAGAGGTTTCACGCCCTTTAATGATTTCGTATACCATGAAAAAAATTTTCTGAAAATCATGGTGCCTGCGGCTTCGCCATAATAATCGCAACACATGTTAAGATGACTTGCCATAGTGTCAACGATCTCTTTGATATCCGGCCTCGCGACAAGAGTCCCATTCTTTAGGAATTCCTCAGTTTCTCTGAATATCCATGGGTTTCCGAGTGCGCCGCGCGCTATGATAACACCGTCGCAGGCAGTCTCGTCAAAAAGTTTCTTTATCAAAAAGGGTGACAACGCATCTCCGCTTGCTACAACCGGGACCCCCGTTGCTTCTTTCACTTCAGCTATGACTTGATAGTCTACTGCCCCTGCATACCGCTGAGACCTCGTCCTTCCGTGTATAAAAAGGGCCTCTATACCGGCGTCACTGGCATAAAGAGCCACGTCCCTGGCGTTGACCGAATCCTCATCCCAGCCTGTACGGATCTTGAGGGTCACCGGAAGCATTGAGCGGCCCACCAACATCTTAAGGATGTCTCTCAATTTTTTGGGGTTTTTCATTAGCGCAGCCCCTTCACCCTTGCGTATAACCTTATCGACCGGGCAGGCTGCGTTCACATTGAGGATGTCAAAATTTCCTAAAGGCAGCAAATCCAGCGCACGCTTCATCACTTCAATGTCATCTCCAAGAAGCTGCACACCAAGAGGCCTGTCAGAAGAAACACTAGAGAGCATTTTCATCGTTTTTTCATTTTGATAGAACAGAGAGCGGGCGCTGATCATTTCCAGGAAAGCAAACTCACATCCAAAGAAGCGGTTTATCATCCTGAATGGGAGGTCGCTTATTCCCGCCAGAGGGGCCAGCATCAAAGATGAGAATTCTTTCGTGCCAATTCTTAATTTCACGTTATATTGTACAAGAAAGTTCGCAGCTTTTTTACAAGCCTGATGCCCCACGGGCAGCATATAATCACTTCAGTTACTTTTTGTCCCCGAAAAGTTGTTATAATGATCTGGGAGCAATGATATGAAAAAAGGGGAGGATATGGCCGGAGTGGTAACCTACGAATGCAGGAAATGTGGCTGTGAAATTATTGTAAGCGGCGCAGATGAATCTTATCTGCGGCCCATCTACTGCTGCGGCACTGAAGTTGCCAGGATATCTCCTTCAAGGCAGACCGTGGCTAGAAAGATAAAGCGGAAAACAAGCGCAAAGGCACCAATTAAAGCAAGCAGTAGCAAGGAAGGGAAGACAGTAAAAAAAGCTATGGTTCGGCGCAAAGGTTCAGGAGGGTAGAATAATATATGTGCGGTGGTTGTTTCCCTGAGGATATTATAGTATGCCCGGTATGCAAGAGAGACGACGAAGGGTACAAGACTGGTGACTCGGATTCTCCGTTTGTGAAAGAGGAAAACGGACGGCTTAGGTGTCTGTGCGGGCATTTGTTTGACCCTAAGGATCAAGGTTATGTCACAGGGCATTCCTGAGACAGAAAGGTTACTTTCCGCCTATCGATTATGGGGCCTTGCCGCAGTGCTTTTTTTTGCCATGTTCCTCGTGTCGGCGCTTACTGCGTTGTCATTTCCCAGGCTGAACTTCCTTATTCTTAGCCTCACGCTTTGTTTCGGTTTTTTATGGATAGGAACGACTTCTGTAAGCAGGCATTGTCTTGTGCAACTGAAACAATACATAGGCAAAAAGATAGGCTTGCTTGAGTTTGTCTCGACGCAGTTCGTATTTGCCCTTTTTCCTTTGATATATCGGCAGTTAAAGAAGGAAGTGGCTTTGTATCAAGGCTCGTCTCAGTAGAAAAAAGAATACCGCAAGGTCAAGTCACTTATTGCGGAGAAGTTCTTCTACCGTAATGACTACGGATTCGCCCAGAGATGTAAGGTCGTATCCACCTTCCAGGCAAAAGATGCATGGCGTATCTCTTCTGTATCTTATGATCGACCTGACAATGTTTCTGATCCCCTCACTGGTGACCCTTATGCCGGCAAGAGGATCCTTTGCATGAAGATCATATCCTGCAGATACGAGTACGATATCGGGAGAGAACTTGTTCATGAGCGGCGGGAGAAAATCACGAAAGGCTGTAAAATAATCCTTGTCGCCTGATCCATGGTGCATGGGTACATTGTAGGTAAAACCCTTTCCCTTTCCTTTTCCCCGCTCTGAGTCACTCCCGGTGCCCGGATAATGGGGGTACTGGTGGGTGCTGAAATAAAAGACAGAATCATCCTCTTCAAATATGTGCTGTGTTCCATTTCCGTGGTGCACATCGAAGTCTACCACAAAGACTTTGCCATAGCCTATTTTTTGAGCATGTCTGGCGCCAATAGCCACATTGTTAAAAATGCAAAATCCCATGGCCCGGTTTGCCTCAGCGTGGTGGCCCGGCGGTCTCACCGCGCAAAATGCACCATCCAGGTGTCCTTCTTTGCATTTGTCGATAGCATTTGTTACAGCGCCGGCAGCGAAAAGAGCCGCATCCGCTGAGTGGGGTGATACATAGGTATCGGCGTCATAATAACCTGTAAATTTTATTACTTCCTCATAATAGGAGGCAGTATGGACCATGAGGATATCTTCGCGCGTTGCCTTCAAGGGTGAAAGGTGAATAAGTCTCTCCCACAAGTCCGCCTTCTTAAGGGCATCCGTGATAGCAACGAGTCTGTCTTTTGACTCAGGATGGCCGGGGGGAGTTTCGTGGCGGAGAAATATGTCGTCATAGACAAAGGCAATATTCTTCATAGCCCTTCAATTGTATCACGCTCCCAAAAAAAAGGGCAGGGGTAATCCCTGCCCTTTCATATCTTCTATCGCAAACTGTTAGAACAGTCCGCTGACCTTTCCTGTATTGACATCCACGTCGACCCTCCTGAAGGCAGGATTGGAACTGGTTCCCGGCATCAGACTGATCGTGCCGGCGCAAGGGCAAAGGAACTTGGCCCCAGAGTAAATCAGGACGTCTCTGATAGGAAGGATCCAGCCCTTCGGCACTCCCTTAAGCGTTGGATCGTGTGTAAGGCTCAGGTGTGTTTTGACCATCATGGTCGCAAAGTCGGCATATTTGGGATCGTCTTCAAGCATCTTGGCCTTTGCCTCGGCATCGGGCAGCCATGACACCCCCTCGGCGCCGTATACTTCCTTTGCGATAAGGGCCACCCGGTCACGCAGCTTCATCTCCAGAGGGTAGAGATACTTAAAGTCGTTCTTCTCGTTGCAAGCATCGATTACTGCATCTGCCAGCTCAAGTGCTCCGTCACCGCCCTTAAGCCAGTGCTGGGATTCGGCGCAGCGGGCGCCAGCTGCTTCTGCCGCTTTCTTGACCACCGCAACCTCTGCATCCGTATCGGTATAAAAACGGTTAACACAGACCACAGGATTAATGCCGGACTTTCTGATGACATTTATCATATGGACCATATTTGCGCAGCCTTTTTCAACCAAGGCTATATTCTCCTTTGTATACTCGTCCGGCAGGGCCTTCCCCGCAACTACTTTAGGGCCTCCACCGTGCATCTTCAACGCCCGGACAGTGGCCGTAAGCACAGATACGTGCGGTTTAAGACCGCTGAAGCGGCACTTGACGTTCCAGAATTTTTCAAAACCGATATCCGCCGCAAAACCCGACTCGGTCACATGGTAGTCGAAGAGCTTCAGGCCAACACGGTCGGCTATTATGGAAGACTGGCCAACCGCTATATTGGCAAAAGGCCCTGCATGAACGAAGCAGGGGTTATATTCGGCAGTGCACATGAGGGTCGGATTGATCGTATTACGCATGAAGGCAGTCATGGCGTTGCCGACCTCGAGGTCTCCAGTGGTGACCGGATTGCCGCTTTTATCGAAGGCAACGGTTATGTTGTTAAGACGTTTTTTCAGATCAGCCAGATCATTAGCTACTGAAAGAATGGCCATGCACTCGGAGCCCACGGCAATGCCGAATTTCGATTGCATCATGAACCCGTCCTGGCGGCCGCCTATGCCTATTATGATATTACGGAGGCTCTGGGCGCAGAAGTCCATTATCCATCCCATTTCAACGCGGGTAGGATCAATATCGAGCCTTTTCATCTTGGTCAGGCGCGCCAACTGTTCATCGTTATAGTTGCGCTCGTGCTGCATCCGGGCGGTTAGGGCGACCATGGCCAGATTATGTGCGTTCATGATGTCGTTGATGTCACCGGTAAGCCCCAGTGAGAATTCTGTCATAGGGATCAGCAGGGAGTTGCCGCCCCCAGCAGCGGTTCCTTTGACATTCATAGTGGGACCTCCCGAAGGCTGTCTCAGCGCTCCGCCCACATTTACACCGCGCTTGCCAAGACCTTCCATCAGTCCGCAGGATGTAGTGCTCTTGCCTTCACCCAGGGGAGTTGGAGTGATGGCCGTCACCTCGATATACTTGCCGTCAGGCCTGTCCTTAAGCCGGTTGATGACCTTGAGGAAGTCGACCTTTGAGAGGCGCCCCATCGGAAGCATCTCGTCCTTCTGCAGACCCAGCTTATCCCGCCACTGTTCGGGGGTGGGCATCTTCTTTTCAGCTTCTTCTGAAATTTGCCAGTCGGCCAATTTCGTTGCATCGTACGACATAGAAATTCCTCCTTTTTAGTGCTGGATATTTTTACCTGCGGACCCTAATCGAAAAGGGTCAAGAAACTTGCCGCTACTTATGAAATAATAAGAAAAATTAATGCGTAATGCAAGAAAAAAAATGATGCCCTTCAGCCATTATTGATGACAGTGGGTTTTGCCCCGGGCATTCCCCTCTGGCCCTCTGCTGAAGCTGATAGAGTGGTCTCACGCCGAGAAAAAAATATATCACAACATCAGGCCCTCCGTATATCTGACAGATGAATGTAATATTTCCCCCATTCTCCATGTGGTATTTATAAATATTTTCTAAGACTTTTTTCATCGGAATCTTTTATCATAGAAATACGGATTTCGAAGTTATCACATCATAGGAAACACTGTCAAGGAAAACAGGGGCTAATTGCTCATTAATAATATTAATACAATATTGCGTCCTCATTACCAACACTGTAGTATAATGGCATAAATTCGGTACCGATAGCAGTTGACGGAGGAAACTAAATGCTTAGAATAAAGTCGATGCTGATCGTTTTTTTTGTTGTCCTGGCCTCATCCAGCCAAGCCAGTATTTTGCTCGATAGGGTGGTGGCTGTTGTTAATCAGGAGGTTATAACATGGAGTGAGTTATACAGGTCCATGGAGTCAGACGCCGCTCCGCAGGTAAAGGAGATGAAAGAGAATGAGAGGCGGCAGATCCTTAAAGATAATGAGTTATCTTTTCTTGAGACACTTATAAACGTAAAGCTGCAGTTGCAGGAGGCCCGGAATGCAGGTATCAGTGTAACGGACGAAGAAATCAAAGAGGGTATTGACAATATCAAGAAAAAATACTCTATGACAGAGTCAGCCTTTCTGGACTCTCTGAGTAAAGAGGGATATACCTTTGATGAATATAAGAAGAGGCTTCGTGAGCAGATCATGATCAGCAAGGTTGTAAATCTGCAGATCCGAAGCAAGATCGTGGCGTCCGACGCAGACATTAAGAAGTTTCTGGACGAAAATAAGGAGCTTTCACAGTCTGGGGCAGCTTACAGGCTAAGACAGATTTTCTTTAAGGCTCCAAAGAATGATGCTGATAGAAACATGGTTGAAGAGAAGGCTGCTGCCGTACTTAAAAAGCTGAAGGAAGGTGCTAACTTTAATGATCTGGCCAAGCAATATTCTGAAGACGCGTCGGCTTCCTCAGGCGGAGATCTGGGACTGGTAAGAAAAAATCAGATCGCTAAGGAGTTCATTGATGCTGTTTCAACCATGAAACCCGGAGAGGTTAGTAGCCCGTTCTGGACTGCCGGGGGCCTTCATATTATACAGCTGAATGAAATTATAGGGCCGAAAAGTGGCGACGAAATTAAAGAGGAAGCAAGGACAGCTGTCATCAGTAAAACTTTCACGGAAAGATATGCAGTGTGGATAAAAGGCCTTCGGGAGAAGTCCTATATAGAAATCAGGCTATAACTAGCGTCAGCCGGCTTTATATCTTAGAGAAGACGCATTCATTTTTTTGTTAATAGACTGAGCGGGCCTTGCAAAGCTAAGGAGGGATTGTATGGGCGGTCTTAATATAGGAGTCCTTGCATCAGGAAGGGGTTCGAATTTCCAGGCGATCATAGACGCTGTCGAAGGAGGATATATAAAGGCGACAGTGAGCGTTCTTATAACTGATAAACCGGATGCATTTGCCATCCAAAGGGCGAAGAAACATCATATAGAATGTATCATAATGATCCCGAAGCAATTTAGTTCGAAAGACGTTTACTTTGAAAAGATCGCTGACGAACTGAAAAGCAGAGGTGTGGGGCTTGTAGTGCTGGCCGGTTTCATGCGTATTGTGGGCAAGCCTTTGATCGATGCTTTTAGAAATCGTATCATTAATATACACCCTGCGCTTCTGCCGGCGTTCCCCGGATTGCACGGCCAGCAACAGGCACATGAGTATGGGGTGAAGATATCAGGTTGCACCGTTCATTTTGTTGACGAAGGAATGGACACTGGACCGATAATTATTCAGGCTGCCGTCCCGGTAAGGGACAACGACACTGAAGAATCTTTAGCCGCGAGAATTCTTACGTTCGAACACAAGATTTATCCAGAAGCGGTGAGACTTTTTTCCGAAGGTAGGATACGTGTGGCCGGTCGCAAGGTGGAGATAGAAGGAGCCTTCGCGGCTGACGAAGGCCTTATAAATCCCCCTTTGTCAAAATAGTTTCTTAAGCCGCACCATATCTTTAATTGTAGCAGTAGTTCTTGGCGCTAATAAAGTCCTTATCAGCCGGAGGCTTTTTTTTTGTCCAGCCTTTTTTTGAGAAGTTCCCTCGCATCAACGAAAAATTTGAGGAATGTATCGTCTCTGTAATCATAATACGTATAGGGAAGGGGGTTGAACCTCCCTGCCTGATAAAACAGTTCGAGTTCACAGAAGACCCCTTTGCCGAGGTAAATGCGATGCGAATAGTTCTTTCTGGAGGCGAGCACTACCTTCGCAAGTGACATATAGCCGGGATCGAGATTGATGCGCCTCTTCCCATCTTCGGCAAATTTTTTTTCAACTTCTAACACAGAGAGCTTTGCTTCCACAAGAGACCCGGGGTCAACAATGGACTCAAAGAAGATGAAATTGCGCATCAGGGGGGCACCCAACTCGGTGTCGTAATATGAGCTGTAGCTCCACGGCAGAAGCGGGCTTTGATAATAAGAACGTCCGAACAAAGCCCGTAGTGCCTCAAAGGCCTCATCAAAAATTTTCCGGGACGAAGAAAGCGAGGCTATAAATATAATTGCATCCTCGGGATAGTTCCGTCTCATGTCGGATTTTTCAGAAAAGGGTTTTGATCCTTTTTTTCTCACCAGGGGCATCCCAGTCTGCCGGGCCAATCACACGCACGGCCAGTAGCCCTCTTTTGTTGGTGATATATGTCTCAGGCACCCCGGTCACGCCATAGTTACGTGCAGCGCCGCCTCCGGGGTCCACATATACCGGGAAAGTGTAGCCCATAGATTTCATATAGCTGAACGCATTTTCGGGGCTGTCTTTATAAAGAATTGTGACCATAATAAAATTGCTGTTGGATGACATTTCCCTGTATAGGGCCTCTACTGACGGCATCTCTTCCTTGCACGGCTGACACCATGATGCCCAAAAATTGACAAAGATTACCTTATTCTTGAGGTCGGAAGAAGAAAGTCTCTTGCCGTTTGCTGCGTCTTCCACTTCAAAGCCAGGCGACCTCGGCTCCCTACCACCTTCATTGCTGCCGGTGATGTTGAAAAAAAGAATGGCCGCACCGGCTAACAGCAGGGCGGCCAAAATGATTGTCTTATATTTCACGAAGGATCAGTTTACCCCGGTGAGAAGGGATTCCTCCTCTGCTGAGATGAATACCGGCGCATCTGTTTCCAGGAGGACCTTAATCTTATTGGCTCCCTTGAACCTGCCCTTAAGTATTTCTTCGGAAAGCGGGTCCTCGATGATCTTCTGTACAGCCCTGCGCATCGGTCTGGCGCCATAAGCAGGCTTATAGTACTGCTCCAGAATCCATTCTTTTATTTCAGGCGATACTTCTATTACAAGTTCCTGCTCGAGCAGTTGTCTGTTCGTCTCCTCTATGAGAAGATCGATAATAGATATGAGATGCCCTTTGTCAAGCGGGTGGAAGACCACAATCTCGTCGATACGGTTGAGGAATTCAGGGTTAAAGGTTTTCTTTAACTCGCTCAGAACGTTTTCCTTTATATTTTCATAGACTTCCCCGGACTCACTGCGCTGAAAGCCGAGCGGGGTGGACTTCTCTATGATCCTCGCGCCGACGTTCGAAGTCATGATTATCACCGTATTTCTGAAGTCGACTTTCCTGCCGAAACTGTCTGTGAGAACCCCTTCATCGAGCACCTGAAGCAGTATATTAAAAACATCCGGATGAGCCTTTTCTATCTCATCGAAGAGAATTACCGAATAGGGTTTCTTGCGAACCTTTTCGGTCAGCTGCCCTCCCTCTTCATAACCCACGTATCCCGGAGGTGCACCAGTAAGCTTCGATACATTGAACCGCTCCATATATTCAGACATGTCGATTTTGATAAGGGCGCTCTCGTCGTTGAAAAGAAAATTTGCAAGAGCTTTTGCAAGCTCGGTTTTGCCCACACCTGTCGGCCCGAGGAAGAAAAATGAGCCAATAGGTTTTCTATTGCTCTTAAGTCCCGCCCTGGACCTTCTTAGCGCCTTTGAAACAACCCTGACAGCCTCCTCCTGAGCTATGATGCGCCTGTGAAGCTCGTCCTCCATTCTGAGAAGCTTCTCTGATTCCTTTTCCTCGATTTTAACTATAGGTATGCCGGTCATTTTCGAAACAGTATATGCGACATCCTCTTCAACGATTACCGGAATTTCCTTATTCAGGTCCTCGCGCCATTTCTTCTGCATCTGCTCATATACTTTCCTGGTCTTTTCTTCCTCGGTCCTCACCGAAGAAGCCTTATCCAGGTCGTGCAACTTAACATACAGGTTCTTCTCCTTGGTGAGTCTGTTCATCCTGAATTCCAGCTCCTTCATCTCCGTCGGCGGAGTAAACCTCTTCAGCTTAATCCTTGAGCCTGTCTCATCTAAAACATCTATCGCCTTGTCGGGAAGGAATCTGTCAGGAATATAACGATCAGAAAGCTTCGCAGAGGCATTTATTGCCTCAGGGCTGATCTTGACCCTGTGGTGCGCCTCATATCTCGAACGCAATCCCGTAAGAATTTCGATCGTGTTGTTCACATCCGGCGGCTGAATATAGATGGGCTGGAACCTTCTTTCCAGCGCCCTGTCTTTCTCGATGTATTTTCGATATTCATCAGGCGTCGTAGCACCTATACATTGTATTTCTCCACGCGAAAGTGCGGGCTTAAGCATACTGGAGGCGTCTATGGACCCTTCAGCCGCCCCAGCCCCTATAAGCGTGTGAAGTTCATCGATAAACAGGATAATGTTGTCTATCTGAATTATTTCCTTCATCACTATTTTCAGACGTTCTTCGAACTGGCCGCGATACTTGGTCCCGGCAATGAGCGCACCAAGATCCAAAGATATGATCCTTTTGCCTACGAGGCTCTCGGGGACGTCACCTGCCACGATCCTTTGGCATAGACCCTCGACAATTGCTGTCTTGCCGACACCAGGTTCACCAACAATTGCCGGGTTGTTTTTTATCCTTCGGCCAAGGACCTGCAGCACCCTTTCGATTTCGTCCTCCCTGCCAATCACAGGATCCAGGCGGTTTTCCTTTGCCATCTGGGTCAAGTCCCTTCCGAATTCATCAAGGGCAGGGGTGGCGCTGCGTTTTTCCCGCATATTCGTATAAGACTTCATAGAAAGGTTTATAGTCAACTGTCGGGCGCCAAGAAGGTTGGCGCCAAGATTTCTCAGGATTTTGCCTGCGATCCCCTCGTCTTCCCTGATAAGCCCAAGGAGAAGATGCTCACTTCCTATATAGTTATGCCCCAGAAGTCTGGCCTCCTCAACGGCCAGTTCTAGCACTTTTTTGGCCCTGGGAGTAAAAGGTATGTCCCCGAACGTCAATAAATTCATGCCGGCAGGAAGATTCCTCTCAATCTCCATCCTCAGTTCTTCTACTGTAAGTCCCATTTTTTTTAATATTGCAACTGGTAAACCGTCGTCCTCCCGCAAAATAGCAAGGAGAAGATGCTCAGTGCCGAGATAATCATTCTGGCGCTTCTCAGCCTCTTCCTTAGCAAAAATTATGACTTTTCTGCCCCGTTCCGTAAATTTCTCAAACATATAAACTCCTTTTCGGAACCTCATGGTTCCTAATAAAATATTACTTTCTTTAAGGGGTTAAAGTCAATAAAGGGGATTAGTTTCAAAGGCATCGCCTGGGCGGTTTTATAGCCGTAAATAGATGCGAGTCAGAGATTAAAAAGAAAAGGAGAGAAGCCTAATTGGCCTCCTGCGCCACATTGATAAGATATTTTGCAGCAACCGCTTCAAGTGTTTGAGGAGCCGACTCCCCCTTATGAAGCAAGCGGAGTGTATCTAAATCACTTTTCCAGGCAATGTCACCGGGTGCGAGCAGCGAAACACTGCCTGACTCCTGGGTCACAAAAAGCTTGCTATCTTTACAGTAATAATGTTCCTCGTTAATCTCCGTCGGATATGCGCGCATGGCCGGTGGGATATCAACCGGCTGAAACCATAATTTTATTTCACGTTCAGCTTCGGCGTCAGTCGCCGAGGCATGAATCAGGTTGTCCATACGATCACCAATTATTTTTCCTTCGGCATCTTTGATAGGCACAATAGTGCCCAAAGAGCGGACACATCCAGGACGCGTCTCTCTTGCGACATGGGGATTCGTTGGTCCGCATATGTCACGCATCTTTTGCGTCGCGTCAGGTCCCTGATATACGAATGCTATCACTCTGCGCTTGTGGGGAAGATCAGGATAGTGAAGTCTTCCCATTATATAGTCTATTAAAGAAGGATAAAAGACTTTCCCCCGGTGCTCAGCGTAGTGTTCTTCAGCAAGCATTTTACTGACATGTACTATCTTGGCGCCTGCAAAGCGCAAACCGGTATGAAACTCCGAAAGCAGCGATAGCACGTATCCGGTAAGTGAATTCTTGAGTGCATCAGGCTTAATCAGTACGAGTGTCTGTTCAAATTGTTCTGTCGACATATAAGAAGTCCTTTCCGTCACTATTCATTAAGTAAGTCGCTGATTTTCCAGCAATTCTTTAACCGAAGCGGCAGATTTGGTGAATTCAGCTTTCTCCCCGTCGGTTAGCCGTAGCTCTATTATCTTTTCTACGCCTTTGCCGCCGAGTATTACAGGCACCCCTACAAAAAAGCCCGATACACCATATTCTCCGTTCAAATAAGCCGCACAGGGAAGGACCCTCTTTTGATCGAGCACAATAGACCTAACCATTTCAAATACTGATGCAGCAGGCGCATAATAAGCGCTGCCTGTCTTAAGAAGCGCAACTATCTCAGCACCGCCGTTTCTAGTCCTCCGTATGAGCTCTTCAATTCGCTCATGTGGCAGCAGTTCTGGCAAAGGGACTCCCTTAACGGTAGTAAAACGGGGCAGGGGGACCATCAGATCGCCGTGCCCTCCCATTACCATTGCCTCAACATCCTGCGGGGAAACACCTAATTCCATCGCTATGAATGTGCGGAACCTGGAAGCATCCAGAACTCCGCCCATGCCCATCACCTTTTGAGGAGAAAATCCGGAGGCCTTCCATGCAACATGCGTCATGATGTCCATAGGGTTGGTAACGATGATAAATATGCATTCCGGCGAAATCCTGGAAGTCTCTCCCACGACGTTCGTTATTATTTCCTTGTTGGCAAGGAGGAGATCGTCTCTGCTCATACCCGGTTTTCTGGGAAGGCCGGCCGTAACTACGACAACGGCTGATCCGGCGGTATCAGCAAGGTCATTTGTGCCGAAAGCCGAAGAAGATATCCCCCACAATGGTGCAGCCTCCATGAGATCAAGCGCCTTTCCCTGGGGAGTGCCTTGCATGATGTCGTAGAGAACGATATCTGCCAGGCCGGACTGAAAAATTAAGTGAGCCGCTGTAGCTCCCACATGACCTGCCCCTATTATGGATACCTTGGTTTTCATAGCTGGTAATTATAAAAAAAGAGATTACCTATTGGCAAGTTTTTTATGCTTAGCATTAACTATTCCATTATTTGTTCTTGACATAAAAAGCAATCTCTGTTATAAAACTTTTTGGCAGTATTCCCGCGTAATAAATAGATAAAGAAGAAGGATACAGTGTAATGAAACAAATACGTATTGCAATCGCCGGCCTCGGGAATTGCGCGAGTTCGCTGGTTCAGGGAATTGATTATTATGGAAGCATGAGGCGCAATGGCACTGAACGTTCACTGGGTTTGATGCATTACAACCTCGGCGGTTATTCCCCCGGGGATATTAAAATCGTCGCTGCCTTCGATATAGACAAAAGAAAAGTGGGCAAGCCTGTCAGCGATGCCATTGCCAGCGCACCTAACTGCACGAAGATGTTTCACTCTATAGGCCGTCGGTCTTCTGTTAAAGTCCTCATGGGAAGGGTGCTTGACGGCGTTGCTGAACACCTCTGCAACTATCCTGAAGAAAGAAGATTCATAGTAGCAGATAAAAAGCCGGTAAATGTCTCAAAAATACTGAAAGAAACAGGCGCAGAAATTCTTCTTAATTATCTGCCGGTCGGATCAGAAAAGGCCACTGCCTTCTATGCAGAGGAATGCCTGAAATCAAGGGTGAGCCTTATCAACTGCGTTCCTGTTTTTATCGTCTCAAACAGGGTATGGGCCAGGAGATTTAAGGATAAGGGCATCCCTGTGATCGGAGATGATGTCAAGAGTCAAATCGGCGCTACAATTATTCACCGTTGTCTGGCAAAACTCTTCGAAGACAGGGGGGTAAAAATCGATAGCACTTATCAGCTCAACGTGGGAGGCAATACCGACTTCCTGAACATGTTAAACAGCAATCGTCTGAAGATGAAAAAAATATCCAAGACTGAAGCTGTGCAGTCACAGCTTCAGGTTCCGCTTGAACTGGAAAATATTCATATCGGGCCGTCCGATTATATTCCGTGGCTGAATGACAATAAGGTTTGCTTTCTCCGGCTTGAGGGCAGGGGCTTCGGGAATGTGCCCATGCACCTGGAAATGAGACTGTCGGTAGAGGATTCACCCAACAGCGCCGGAGTCGTAATCGATGCTATCCGTTGCTGCAAAATCGCACGAGACAGGAAGGTAGGGGGCGTACTTGTTTCACCATCCGCATATTTCATGAAACATCCGCTGAAGCAGTTCCCGGACGAGGAGGCAAAGGCTATGGTAGAGGACTTTATCCGCGGCAAACTGGAAAGATAAGAATTGTTCGGCGACAAGTTTGGACATTTCCTGGACAGGCCGCTTGAGAATGTCGCAAAAAAAATATCCTTCCACCCCAATACCCTGACAGTTATTGGATTCCTGATTACAGTCATCGCATCTTTGGTTCTTCTGAGGAGCCTCGCACTTGGCGGAATACTTGTCATTGCAGGCGGCCTTTTCGATGTGCTTGACGGAGTGGTAGCCCGGACCAATGGAAAAAAGACGAAATTCGGCGCATTCCTGGATTCTGTGCTGGACCGTTTTTCCGATGCCTTAATATTACTTGCGATAGGCTGGAACCTTAACGATCACGGTAATTTCTCGGGTCTTATATTGGCTGTCTTAACGCTTGTCGGATCTTTCATGATCAGTTATGTCAGGGCGCGGGCTGAAGGACTCGGAGAAAAATGCACAAAAGGAATTCTGGAAAGGCCTGAAAGAATAGTGCTTCTTTCGATAGGAGCTGTCAGCGGGTACATAGTGCCGGTTTTGTGGATAATGTTCGTATTGACACAGCTTACAGTATTACAGCGAATTTATCACACCTGGAAAATGATGAGCCACGGGTAGCGTTAATCATCTGCAATTCAAAACTCAATACCTTTCCTGGCAGACAATTTTTTGTCATAAGGATGTTTGATGTTTTTCATAAATGTTACATAGTCTGCAATTTCCATGATGCCCTGGGTCGCCCCTTTTCCTGTAAGAACAATCTCAAGGTTTAGGGGCTTATTGCTTAGAAACGCTATCGCCTCATTGTCAGCTAGAATGCCTTCTGATATCAGGCAGATGAACTCATCAAGTACAATCAGATCAAAACTATCTTTGTGAAAAATATCTTTAAGTTGGGATAAGGCCTTTGTGGCATTTTCCCGTAAGACAGACTTGTCTATACCAGGATTGAAAAAAGGGGACTTTACTTCCCTGAAGTTAATGGTCTGAATGCTTATACTGTTAAGTGCTGCTGTCTCGCTTCCTGAATCCGATTCCTTGAAGAATTGCACAAACAGCACCCTCAGTCCTCTGCTTTTAGCCCTAACGGCCATGCCTACAGCGGCAGTTGTTTTTCCTTTGCCATCACCAGTATAAATATGAATTAAGCCGGCAGCCATAATTAAGAAAGATCCCTTACTAGATTGGAGCGGGCGAGGGGATTCGAACCCCCGAGCTTCAGCTTGGGAAATTATTTTCCAAGCCCGAACTCCATAAAGGCAATTATAGCAAACTCAAGCTGGATGCCACAATTCAGGGGTTATGCTACAACCCGTCTTTATGTTGTTTTAGGCTGTTTGAGGTTACTCCGTTAATTGCCTTCTCGATTAATAAAGCAGTAGATATCTAAATTGCATCCATAAAGGATTTGAGGGTAAAGGGAAGGGTACGCTACAAACTTCTTAGTGAGTAGACACAATAAGAAGCATTGCGCTCTGCATGGTTAATTCGCCAGAAAAGCTGGTTATTTGGCTAAAAGACAAAAGGGACGCCTATGCAATCAACAAGTAGAGGCGGGATGAAAGGATATCTCCTGCATATCAGACTATCGTGTTAGAATAACGAAAACAGAGGATAGGTCCTGGCTGATCTCCGGGCCTGACAAGGGGGCATCTCCACCCCCTTTCCTCGATATTAAACTGGAGACCACAAGGAGAGTGGCAAATGAGTACAAAAAAAATTATTATCCCTCACTGGATAACCAGAAGCGAGGAGCCTTATCTGGGTCAGGCCAGTGAGAAACTTTTCCCCAAGTGGATTTCACCACCATTTGCGATCATTCCAAAACTTCCCGCGGATTGGGCGACAACTAAGATTTTTTATCTTCCCTTCACTATCACGGATTACGCTGAAATGGGCAGTTATGATGCAATGGGCAGTTTCGATGAAGAAGGAAATTATTACGAAAATCCACCTGCTCTTACCTATGCAAATGTTCTTGAGCGAGTAAGGTTGGACATTAAGGGAGGAAAATACAATAACCCGGGGGCCGCTTACGGTTTTGGCAAAACCGGCAAGCTGATAAAGAATTTAAAATCAATCGGGGAGCGGCAGGCAGGAATGCTCAAGGAGTCATTAGAGAGACCTTTTGATTTTTTTGAGGGACAAGATCCCTTGATACGAGCGCATCGAAGATGGTTTGCCGGGCTTATCGAACAGTCTTGGTACGGAGAAACACCGGATATACGAAAAGAGGCAGAGGACAGAATCAATAATTTGCTAAAACGACCAACAGGCCTTGAGAATAAAAAGATTTTAATGCCTTCCTACCTATACCTCGACGGACTCGTGGAGTATGTCCATGGGATTACCCTTGTTTTGAAAAAGAGTCTGGACTTACCGCGAGGGAAAAGGGACCCTCGTATTAAGATGCTGACAGATACAGAGCAATCGCTTCTTGGTGTAGGCAGATGCAGGGAACTTTCTGAAAAAATAACTGCCAGCGGTCTTCATCTTAAATTTCCTACCTTCAAAACGATGTTAGAAGAAGAAGGAAAAATTCTTCGGAAACCTACGAAAGCCAACCGGCATTTAATCTTCAAACTCCTACCAAAATAAACATATCCCAAATAGAACTACCATTGTCAAGCCTCCCCAGGTAGGGGAACTTTTTTCTTTTCTCCTAGTTGGCCGTCTGTTGCTTTCCCACATTCTGTAATTATCAAAAAAATATAAGGAGGACAGCATGCAGCTCTCACGGCCGAACTTACGGTCAGAGGAACTGAAATGACAGAAGAAGTATGGGACAACCCTGTCGACTTGTCGGGCAAAACTTTTAATATAATAAAGTGTTACAAAAGCGGGAGTGGTGAAACCAAGAACCAGGAGGAAAATGGCTTTGCAATCACGTTTGGATTCCACTGCAAGAAAAGACGCCAGTCATTTGTCCCAAGTGCAAGTCACCGCATTGGAACAAAGAACGAAAGGAAAAGGGCCATGACGGGAAGCATCCAGCGAAAGGGTATAATTTATTATGCTGTCATTGCCCTTAATGGCAAGCGTAAATGGATAAGGGGCGGTCCTACCAAGAAGGACGCGCAGCGGAAATTAAATGAGAGGCTTGGGGAAGTTGAGGCCGGAACATACAAAGAATTGCCAAAGACAACCTTCGGGCAGTTTATCGCAATATGGGAGCGCCGTTATGCTGATATGTCTCTGAGGCCTTCAACTAAAAATCTCTTCACTGACACAATTCAGAGACTTTTACTCCCGGCATTTTCTGACAAACAAATGAGCGCCATTGACACTGGAATGTTGCAGGACTATGTTTCAGCCAGGGCAAAGATCGTGAAGCCTAACACAGTCAGGAATGAGCTGACTGTCCTTAAACTGATCTTCAAGTATGCTCTGACATGGAGCTATGTAAGAAACAATCCGACAATAGGAGTTGAACGGCCGGAGATCGAGAAGCCAGAGATTGAGATACTATCACCTGATGAGTTTGAAAGACTCCTACAACATTCAGCGATGCCTTATAGGGTGGCATTTCTAACGGCCTTCCTAACGGGACTGAGGGCAGGGAGCTCCGGGGCCTACAGTGGGGTGATGTGGACTGGTACTCAAAGCAGATCCATGTGAAGAGGTCGTTATACAGGCAGCAATTTCAGAAGCCCAAAACGAAGTCCGCTATCAGGGATATCGACCTGACGGACAGGCTCGCCAGGGAGTTGTATGTTTGGAAATTAGTTTGTCCCACTAACGACAATAACCTTGTATTCCCTAGTCCTCAGGGGAAAATGACGCAGCATGATAATGTGGTCAAGAGATACTTCAACTCAGCATTGAGAAGCGCAGGATTAAAACAAGTATCCTTCCACAGTCTGAGACATAGCAACGCCAGTTTCAGAATCCATGTCGGGCAGAACGTCAAATACATTCAAAACAGTTGGGCCATGCAAGCATTGATGTGACGATGGACATTTACGGGCATCTGTTTGATGACCAGGAATTTAACAGAAAAAAGGTTGAACTTTTGGAATCCGTTAGAAAACCGTTAGAAAAAACCAGTGAGCTTCAATATGCTGCGCTGTAAATGCTTGATATTACTGGAGCGGGCGAGGGGATTCGAACCCCCGACCTTCAGCTTGGGAAGCTAACACTCTACCACTGAGTT
>OUUY01000078.1 GCA_900302705.1 Candidatus Sulfobium mesophilum | reverse complement strand
AAAACTCGAACGCTCCTGTAAAGCAAACAAGCCGCTAAAAATTAAGGCGGGATTTGATCCGACGGCGCCGGACATACATCTTGGCCATACGGTTCTCCTCGAAAAGATGCGCCAGTTCCAGGATCTCGGCCATGATGTGATCTTTCTCATCGGCGACTTTACCGGCATGATAGGAGACCCTACCGGGAAGAGCGAGACAAGAAAGCCGCTCACTAAAGAGGAAGTGTTGAAGAATGCTGAGACTTATAAGGCTCAGGTGTTCAAGGTTCTTGATCCTCAAAGAACAGAGATCCGTTTCAACAGCGAGTGGCTTGGCGGGATGAGCAGCATGGAGATCGTCAGGCTTGGCGCTATGCAGACAGTGGCAAGAATGCTCGAGCGCGAGGATTTCAAAAGGAGGTTCACAAACCAGCAGGACATCAGCATACTTGAATTCTACTATCCGCTTTTCCAGGCGTACGACTCTGTCGCCCTTAAATCTGACGTGGAACTTGGAGGCACTGACCAGAAATTCAATCTTCTTATGGGAAGGACTGTTCAGAGAAAAATGGGTATGGAAGAACAGGTCGTTGTAATGATGCCGCTTCTTGAAGGCCTCGACGGCGTAAACAAGATGTCCAAGAGCCTGGGCAACTATATCGGCATCAGCGAGCCGGCTTTGGAATTCGTCAATGGGGAATTGACGGGGATGTTCAAAAAGGTGATGAGTGTGCCACCTGGCATGGTCGCCAGATATTACGAACTTCTAAGCAGGGTTTCACTCGAGAAATTGGAAGAGATCAAGAAGGCTCTTAAGGATGGCAAAGACGACAGGCCCGCAAAGAAGGACCTCGCCATGGAGCTGGTGCAGCGGTATCACGGGCCTGAAGAGGCTGAGCGTGGGCTTAAAGAATACGAGAAACTTCAGACTAAGGAAGTGCCTGACGACATACCTGAAATGGTGCTCTCAGCATCAGGTGAGGCAAAGAAGAGACCCGGCTGGCTTCCTCATATTATGAAAGAGACGGGACTTGCCAAGTCGACCGGCGAGGCGATACGGCTTATCAAGCAGGGAGGGGTTAAGGTTAATGACGCTGCGGTCTTTGATCCGGAAACAGACCTTTCCCATGGCGAACATATTATCCGGGTGGGCAAGAGAAGGTTTTATAAGGTAGTTATAACCCGATAAGTCTTGCCACCATAGTTTGCGGCATCCTATCTTATATATGGGGCCCAACTCTGGTATAATGCAGCATGGCCGAACCTTACGAGATCATTCTTAAACTGCTGCTGGGCACGCTCCTGGGCGGAATCATCGGTTTCGAACGCCAGACTCATGGACGCGCCGCAGGGTTCAGGACTCAGCTTCTCGTCTGTGTCGCCTGCGTATTGCTCATGATCATTTCCGAAAATTATTACGTGAAAGGCTCGCTGACCCCGCAATTCATGCGTATCGATCCCACGAGGATAGCGGCGGGCGCGATGACGGGCGTAGGTTTTCTCGGCGCGGGCGTTATCCTCAAGACTGGGCTTTCGATCCAGGGGCTCACTACTGCTGCATGCATATGGATCGTCTCTGCCATTGGTCTTGCGATCGGTGCGGGGCAATATCTTGCCGGTATCTCCGGCTTTGCGATCACCTTCTTTTCGCTCTGGGGGCTTCGGATTATGGAGGTCCGAATGCCCAGGCTGATCTACAGGTACGTTACGATAATCACCGACGATTCAGGGGACGAGCGGACGGTGACCCTGCCTTTTCTTAAGAAAGGGTTTCGGATAGTCAGGATGGACTACGCGATGGCGCCCAGGGAGAAGGAAAAGACCTTCATCTTTACGGTGACAACAAGAGACCCTGCGTCTATAAAGGAAGTGGTGGATGAAGTCGTTGGCCTGACCGTAACGAAGAGGATTGAAGTCAAAAGCTAATCAGTAAATTCTTTATTTTTTTTGAAGAGAGCGCTGGGCCAGTTCCACAAGTCCGAATACTTTGAGATCGACGTAATCACCGGCCTTGCCCCTTGCTTCGATTTCCGATGCCACTTTTTTAAAGGGAACCTTGAGCACCTCGATATGCTCGGCTTCATCTCTTCTGCCTATCCCGACAAATGTGAGGTTTGTTGCAACGAAGACTGTGAGCATCTCAGACGACAGCCCTGAGGAGAGCGGCCCTTCCGTCAGGAATTTCAGTTGCCCGGCTGCATAGCCGGTTTCTTCTATGAGTTCTCTCCTGGCGGCATCTTCGAGCCTTTCACCAGGGTCGCAGAGTCCGGCCGGCAGTTCGATAACATGAGCGTCTAGGGGAGGGCGGAATTGTCGGATCATGATGACTTCGCACTCATCCGTAAAAGGTACGATGCCGACTATACAGTCGCAACCTACTCTCTCTACCGCTTCCCAGTCCCTTTCCGTTATCCCGGAACCATCTATGTACCGTACGAGAACAGACCTGAGGAACTTTCCTTCCCATAACGTTTTCTTTCTTAGAACGGTCATGGCAATCCTACCTGCAGAGTTCCATCGCTTTTTGAAAATGTGCATCCATCGCCGTGGTCTCCTCCGCGATTTTCCGAAGAAGCCCGGCGAGTTCTTTTCTGCCCAGTGAGTCCGCAGTCTTGGCCCAGTCCTGATAAGTCCTGGCATGCTCGGTGTTGTGCTCGGCCCAGTGTCCGAGCAGGTGCCTGAGTTTTGTTATTTCATCCATAGTTCCTCCTGACGATAAATTTCTTTTTTGAAGTGATAATGGCAGCTCAAGGTTATTTTCTTCAAGCAACCGACTGTTACATAGCAGTTCTTCCGCAGGGCCGTCGGCAACGACTTTCCCTTCCTGTATTATTACGCACCGTTTGCATATGTCCAAAATGAGGTCAAGGTCGTGCGATGCGATAATCTTCGTATGGTGGAAATGCCCCAGGAGATTGATCAGCGCCCTTCGTGATTTAGGGTCGAGATGGGAGGCAGGTTCGTCCATCACCAGGATATCAGGCTGCATTGCGATGACCGCCGCAATGGCAACAGCGCTTTTTTGTCCGCCGGAGAGATGATGAGGCGGCTTCTTTGCAAGAGCCAGACAGCCCACTGTTTCGAGCGCCTCTTTTACACATTCACGGGTTCGCTCAGGACTGAGACCGAGATTAAGCGGGCCAAAGGCCACATCTTCAAACACTGTAGGCATAAAAAGCTGGTCATCTGGATTTTGGAATATGAGGCCCACTTTTTTTCTGATTTCCTGCCTCGTATTATTATTGAGCTTAAGGTCCCCAATCGTGATGCTGCCTTTTTGAGGCAGCAGAAACCCGTTTGTATGCATCAGGAGAGTTGACTTGCCCGAACCATTTGCACCGACGATACCTACGGACTCGCCATGAGTAATTCGCAGGGAAAGGCCCTTAAGGGCGGCAGTCCCGTCAGGGTATCGATAATGAACATCCTCAAATTCGACGATGTGGTGGCTCATAGCCTGTCAAAAAGCTCCCATCGCGAGTTTTCCTATGGAGCCGACCAGATCGTGCGTCCTGAAAAGATACATTGCTGCGACCGTCAAACAGAAAAATGTGGCGTCGGCCGTGGAGAACCGATACAGCCTCATAGAATGCAGGCTCCCGGTGAATCCGCGGGAAAGCATTGCCTGGTAGATCCGTTCCGCCTTCTCAACAGTCCTCAGAAAAAGTGTTCCAACCAGGGCTATGTATGCCTTCATCCCGCTGCCTTTGTTTGCAAAAGAGCGCATGTCCCTTGCGCGCACGACGCGCATTGTTTCCTCTGCCGTTACGAAGAGGTAACGATAGAGGAAAAGGAGCTGGGATACGAACAGTTCAGGCATGCCGAGTCTCTGTAGCGCACGGCATATCTCCGGAAATGACGTCGTTGCAATTAGAAGCAGGGCAGTGGTGATTGTAAGAGAGAACTTAATCATTATCGAAAAAAAAGATATCCATCCACCTGAAACGGGAATACCCAAAAGCCAGTAAGCTATCCTCCTGTCAACTATTGGATTGAAAATGCCTATGAATAATGCGAAAGACGACACCAGAAGTGCCTTTTTCATGATGATCCTCACAGGGATGTCGCTGAGCACAAATAGTAGCACAGGGAAAAGAAAGAAGGGCATCAGCCCCGCGATTTCGTACTTGGGGAAAGAGACAACAGTTACCACGAAGGCCAGGGTTGATAGAAATTTTGTCCTTGGATCGAGCCTGTGAATGAACGTGTCTTTGTACGACAATGTATCGAGATAGCCAAGGTTGAAATATGCATTGTCAAACATGAGATTATCTTATCAGTAAAGCAGATCGCTCCACAAAGGAAAAAGGCCGATCATACCTCATCCCGCCGCCTTTTTTCTTAGGACCTTTACTATGATTCCGATTAGAAGAACGGCAGCCAATACAATGGCGGCGCCGACAATTCCTGACACTGACCTGCCTGTCTCTATCGCTGGCCAGGAGGGTTGCCCTTTCCCATCTTCGGTTACCTCAGGCTTTCGGAAACCGTAGTTAGGAAGGAAGGCTGTCTTATCCTGAATCGACTTCAGAGCCTGCATAATCCCTCGCTCCTGCTTCGGAAGTTCGGACCTGCCGGAGGCCTTTTCTATAGACCATTCGAGACCATCAGGGTTGGCAGACGAAATCCATGAGAGCGCGCCTCCGGTGAGCACGGCTGCAATCAGCAGACCGGCAAAGACCTTTCTGATCTTAACGCTGCCGGAAAGAGGCCGGGCTGCTGAGGCGCCTTGGAGTATCTCAGGACGAGAGGACCTGATGAAATTTATTACTCCCGCTGTCACTAACCCTTCAATCAGGCCGATCCCCAGATGGATAGGCTGCATCATAAGGAGGAAGGTGCTGAGATGAAGCTCGCTTCTGCCTGAAAGCACTGTTTCGACAACCACGGAGAAAGCCCCCAACTGAAGTCCGACTATCCCGCTTATCACGGCTACAAATGTAATCTTTTTGGGAGAGCTTTCTGAGTTGACCAGCGGCTTATAAATCAGGGGGTAGGCGACAAAACAGGGGTATATGCCAAGGTTCCAGATATTACAACCTAGCGCAAGAAGACCGCCGTCAGCAAAAAAGAATGCCTGCACAGTCAGGACCGAAGCCATTACCAAAAAAGAGGCATACGGCCCCAAAATAGCGGCAAGGATCATCCCGCCGCCAAGATGACCGCTGGAGCCTGTGCCCGGGATTGTAAAGTTGATCATCTGAGCGGCAAAGATGAAGGCCCCGAGTACACCCATCAAGGGTATCAGCTTGTCATCCATGTTCCGGTTTAGTTTATTTGAGCAGTAAGTGATGGCCCCTATCGTGCCCGCCCAAAAGGTTGCACCGACTGCCGGCGAAAGTAAGGCATCAGCCATATGCATGCTAATACCTCCCGCCCCGACCAAGGTCAGGATTTTCACTTGAAGTAAAGATTACAGAGACACCGCGTACGGATTCACCGAAAAACAACTTTCTCATCAAAAAAACTCCCCTATGGAAAATAAAAAAGCCACCGAGGCTTCTTAAAGTGCTTCCGCACCAGTGAAAGCCTTCGTGGCTTAAATGTCTTGCTAACATCCTAGCATAAATGGGGTGATAATTCAATTTTATGGCGCTTTCGTCAGTTAACATGCCTTCTTCGGATTCGGCAAAATATCAGAGTAGTTTATGTTAAAATATTTCGTAACCTCTCAGAAGAGAAATTACGCGATTGGACAATCATATTTATAAAAGAATGCGCAGGAAGGTCAGGCGGGCCGGCCCGCATTCTATTACAAAGGGAAGATGTCTGCGTTGCCCCTCCCATGAAGAGCATGAAGGGATCTTCGCCGATAAACTTCATGAGGAATGCGGCGTCTTCGGTATTTTTGGCCATCCCGAGGCTGCAAACCTTACGTATCTCGGTCTGTATTCGCTTCAGCACAGGGGGCAGGAAAGTGCAGGCATCTGCTCTGCAGATGGCAAGCAGATGTTTGTTGAAAAGTCGATGGGCCTTGTGGCTGACATATTCAGCGAAAAAAGACTTAGAAAACTCCCCGGCCATATCGCAATTGGTCATAACCGCTATTCAACATCAGGCAGCAGTATCCTTAAGAATGTCCAGCCTATTGTCGCAAATTTTTCCCTCGGCATGCTTGCACTGGCGCATAACGGCAACCTTGTAAATGCCAGCGAGTTGAGAAAGACCCTTGAAGAAGAGGGTGCAATCTTTCAGTCTACGTCCGACAGCGAGGTAGTTGTTCATCTTATCGCCCACTCGAAGGGCGAGAGTTTTTATGAGAGGGTTATCCAGGCATTGAAGGAGGTCAGTGGCGCCTTCAGCCTGCTGATACTCAGGGAAAATGAGCTTATCGCTGCCAGAGACACTTACGGCGTGAGGCCTCTTTGCCTTGGTCAGGTCGATGGGGCTTATGTCGTAGCCTCTGAAACATGCGCGCTGGACCTTATCAGCGCCAAGTATGTGCGAGACATAGAGCCCGGCGAGATAGTCATCATAAACGAAAAGGGGATAACATCCCTTAAGGCCCTTCCTGTCACAGAGAAGGCCTTTTGTATCTTTGAGTTCATTTATTTTTCAAGGCCGGACAGCAACATCTTCGGGGGGCAGAACGTAAACGGCATCAGGAAGGAATTCGGCAGACAGCTTGCAAGAGAGTCAAAGATAGAAGCCGATCTTGTAGTTCCGGTCCCGGACTCGGGCGTGCCGGCAGCCATCGGTTTTTCCGAAGAGAGCGGTATCCCATTTGATTTTGGTCTGATCAGGAATCATTATATCGGCAGGACTTTCATCGAGCCAAAACAGAGCATCAGGCATTTCGGGGTGAAGATAAAACTCAACCCGGTCAGGAAACTTATTGAGGGGAAGAGAATTGTCGTAATAGACGATTCGATTGTCAGAGGCACGACAAGCAAGAAGATCGTCAAGATGCTCAGGGAAAACGGGGGGGCGTCCGAGGTTCATTTGAGGATAAGTTCTCCCCCTACCATTATGCCTTGTTTTTATGGCATAGATACGCCTACGCGCCAGGAACTGATCGCATCGAGCCACGATGTGGAAGAGATAAGGAAGTATGTTACCGCTGATTCTCTGGCGTACCTCAGTCTGGAGGGGCTTCTGAAAATAGTTCCTGATTCAGGAAACTACTGCACAGCCTGTTTTGACAATGTCTACCCGATCAGTTTCCCCGGGGAGCACCTGGAGCAACTGGAGTTCTTTTTTAAATAAAAAGCCGACAGGGTATTGCCTCAGCCTGATAGCCCTGTTACGAGGAGGGAATCTGTGATCACTTCGGTGCTGAGGGATATTTTCAGGGTAAATCTCGGAGCAAAAAAGACTGAGCGCTGTTTGATATTTACAGATCAGATGTCCCCTTCAGAAGAGATCGCTGCGGCCGTGGCCGAAAAAAGGTCCAAACTCAAATGCGTCGCGTTCCTTGCCTCCGAGATAGGAAAATCTTTTGTGAGGGAAGTCGATACCAGGGATTTCCCCTCGACAGGAAGCCATGGGGCAGAACCTCCGGAGGAAATCTGGAAGGCTGCATTCGGCGAAAGGACCGTCAGGGAGCTGAATAAAAAGAGGCTTTTGACCCCGCTCCTTCAGAAGAAAGCCACTGACGAAGAGTTCAGCAAAGCCGAGTCGGTCTTGCGGAGGTTTAACAAAGACGCCGTGGACCTTGTTATCGCTCTTTCCTATTTTTCAACGAGCCACACCAGATTCAGGGACTTTCTGACGCGGATATGCGGGACACGGTATGCCAGCATGCCCCTTTTCGATTTTTCTATGCTCGAAGGTCCCATGAACGTTGACTGGAGGAAGCTCGCCAAGATTTCAGCAAAAATTGCCGGCAGCATAAATAGGGCGGAAAAGGTTGAGATCACCACCCCTAACGGCACAAAACTTTCTTTTTCCATTAAGGGCAGAAAAGCCCTTACCGACACAGGGATATTGACGAAGCCCGGGGCCTTTGGCAATCTCCCTGCAGGAGAAGTATTTCTGGCGCCTGTGGAAGGCAGTTCAAACGGGAGGCTCATACTTGAGTGGGCGCCCACCAGAGAACTCTCCTCACCTGTTACGCTTGTTGTGAAGCAGGGTATTGTAAGAGAAATAATCGGAGACGAGGATTTTGCTGACGAACTGAGAAGAAGATTGTCCGACAGAGAAGAGAACCGTAATATTGCCGAGTTCGGCATGGGAACAAACAATAAGGCAAAAAGGCCTGACAACATCCTTGAATCTGAGAAGATATTGGGCACGATCCACATAGCCCTCGGCGACAACAGCTCGTTTGGCGGCAAGGTGAAGACGCCTTTCCATCAGGATTTTGTTTTTTTTAAACCGACTGTCTCTCTGGTCAGCAAAGACGGCAGCAAGTCATCGCTAATGAAGAATGGCAAATTGCAGGTGACACCATGACGGAATTTATCATTGTGTTCATGACCGCGCCGAAAGAAGACGAGGCGCAACGGATAGCGCAGGATATAGTATCATCCCGTTTGGCTGCATGCGTAAATATCATTAGAGACATACACTCCATTTACAGATGGCGGGGAAAGATTGAAGACGAAGGAGAGGTCCTCATGATTGTGAAGACGAGACTGGACCTTTTCGGGAAGCTTAAGAAGAGGGTGAAGGAACTCCACAGCTATTCCGTGCCTGAGATTATCGCCCTTCCGCTTATCGAAGGCTCCGAAGAGTACCTCTCGTGGCTCAAAGAAGAGACAGGATAGAAAAAATACTATTCCTGTGCCGGAATAGAAGGCTATCATCAATAAAGAGAAATCAGTCGAACAGACCCGGGTTCCTCTTACCTTCGATAAGGCTTAACAACTCTTTATAGGAGACTGTTTTTATACCGAGATCTTTTGCCTTTTTCAGCTTCGATCCAGGATTATCTCCAGCTACAAGATAACTGGTGCTTGCCGAGACTGCTGATGATGCATGGCCCCCATGAGATTCGATCAGGTCCTCCACTTCCTTGCGCGGCTTGGGCAGCGTCCCTGTGATGACGAAGGCCAATCCTTCAAGCGGCAGTTTGCTTTTTTTTGAAGCTACAAAATCCGGGTTTGAGATTTGCATTCCTAAGGTTTTAAGGGACTCAAGGGTCCTGATGTTCTTTTCGTCGCTGAAAAACGAAGAAATGGAAGACGCTATTTTATCTCCGAGCTGTCTGATCTGAAGCAGCCTTTCCGGTTTTATATGATAAAGGTCTTCCAATTTCCTGAAGTTCCTTGCGAGAAGTTTCGCGGCATACTCGCCGACGTGGAGGATCCCTATGGCAAATAGAAACTTCGCCATGTTCGTTTGTTTTGACCTTTCGATCGCATCAATAAGATTCTGTGCTGATTTTTCAGCAAACCTGGGCAGAAGGAGAAGTTGCTCTTTTTTCAGCTTATAGATGTCTTCGAAATGGCTGATCAGTCCCTTCGAATATAGAAGTTCGACGTTCTTTTCACCGAGCCCCTCTATGTCCAAGCCGCCCCTGGAAGCAAAGTGTATGATCTTCTCCTGTATCTGAGCCGGGCAGTGGAGGGAATCGCACCGCACCGCCACTCCGCCCTCATCCCGTATCACTTTTGATCCGCATTCAGGACATTTCTCCGGCAAGGGGAAGGGCCTTTCTTTCCCTGTTCTTTTGTCCTTGATTACCTCAATGACGTGAGGGATGACATCGCCGGCCCTTTCGACAATGACCGTGTCGCCTATTCTTATGTCTTTTCTCTCCATTTCGTCCCAGTTATGGAGAGTTGACCTGGATACTGTGACCCCGCCTATCTGCACAGGCTGGAATATCGCAAAAGGTGTGATTACGCCGGTGCGGCCTACGCTTCCCTGGATATCCAGTATCTTCGTTGTCCCCTGATGCGCCTGGAATTTATAAGCTACCGCCCAACGGGGTTCTCTTGTTTTTACGCCTAATTTCTGCTGGAGGGCAAAATCATTTACTTTAACGACCGCGCCATCCGTCTCGAAAGAGAATCCGCCGCGACTGTCCTCGATCTGTTTGATTGCATCGATAGCCCCGTCAATCCCCGTAGCCATTATGATTTTGGCCGGAACAGGAAACCTAGCCTCCCGGAGCCATTCGGTGAATTTGGACTGGCTCTCAAACCGTACACCTCTCAGAGCCCCGGTTCCGTAGCAGACCAGATAGAGCTTGCGCGAGATGGTGACCGAGGGGTCGAGCTGCCTGACTGATCCTGCTGCCGCGTTTCTTGGATTAGCAAAGAGCGGTTCCCCCTTCTTCTGTCTCTCTTTATTTAATTTTTCAAACTCTTCGAGGTCCATATAGACCTCACCCCTGATGTCGATCTCCTCAGGTATCTGTTTATCTTCTATCCTCAGGGGAACCGACCTGATAGTTCTGATGTTCTGAGTTACGTCTTCGCCCTCATATCCGTCACCCCTGGTTGAGGCTCTCAGGAGGAATCCTTTGTGGTAAGTCAATTCCACTGCGAGCCCGTCATATTTAGGCTCTATCGTATATTCGACGTCACTGTCGCCGCCCAGAAGTTTTTTTACCCTCTTGTCGAACTCCCTTATTTCGTCGTATGAGAAGGCGTTGTCCAGCGAAAGCATCGGCTCTGTGTGCCTAACCTTCTCAAATCTTTCAAGGGCGGGAGCGCCGACCCGCTGCGTAGGGGAGTCGGGCAAAATCAGGCCGTGTTTGTCTTCAAGATCTTTAAGTCTTCGAAAAAGCCTGTCATACTCGGCATCGGAGATTTCGGGCGAATCGAGGACATAGTAACGGTAATTGTGGTAGTTGAGATCGGCTACGAGCTTTTCGATTTCTTTCTTGATGTCGTCTGGTATTTTATGGGTCATTTCATTAGAGCTAAACGTTTCTATATAATTTAAGATAAGTTCCCACTAAATCAAGTAGTTATTGCGCCAAATTGGCTTAGCTATAGCTATATTTATGGCTTGCCTGGCTGGTCATAATGATCAACCCCAAGTTCACCAATTCCGTTAGATTCTAAGGTTTTTTCCGCTTTTATTGCAATAACTTCCATATTGTTTCCAGGATTGCCGAAGGCACAGATCTTTACCTTGGCACCCAGAGTTTCCCCTTGTCGATAATATGATCGACCTCCCATCCCCTTTTATGAAGTTCTCTGGATATCCACTTTCTATGGCATTTCCATGGAAACCGCTCGGCGCATACAATGACCGATTTATTTTGCCTCGCAATTTCCTCCACCTCATCTATGCCTTTTCGAAAATCTTCCGTGAGGATATAGGAAATATAACCACCTTTTCTGAGTCCGCCAAGCTGTCTGCCTAAAAAGTGATATTCTATACCGTGCATCGGCAGTAGTTCTTCCAGGGTTTCCCTCTGAAAAAGAGGGATCTTGCTTCTTGGAAAACTTCTTACGTCCAGGAATGCCTCAACGCCGTAGCTGAGAAGGATCTCTATAAAGTCTTCCCGGCTTCTTCTGTCGGTGCCCAGAGTGTAGATAAGCTTTTGAGGCATTATTTAAATAATAGCATATAAAAATACGCCTTTTCCCTTGACTTTTTGGACTAATTTAAAGGAAAATTGGTGCGTAATGCCAAAGTTGAAAGGTTTTAATCTCTTAGTTCTATTTGCCATGATAGCGGTTTCAACACTCCCTGTCCCCTCTACCGCGGAAGAAAATGCGAAGGAGGAGATATTGCTGGCTTCTTCTACCCCTCCCAGCCAGGATGAGAAGACCCCGGAGAAGAAACCCGAACCTTCTGCGTTTCATGCGTCAGCTTACGATACAAACGGCACGGCATCAAAGGCGGTTGAAAAAAGCGTCGGGCTATTCAGCTTAAGGATCAGGGATAAATTCTCCTTATGGCTTAGCAGGTCAGGACAGTATCTTGCCCTGATGAAACAGATACTCAGGAAAAAAGACGTCCCTGAGGATATCGTCTTCCTCTCCCTGATAGAAAGCGGGTTCAACCCCAACGCCTATTCGATTGCAAAGGCAGTCGGCCCTTGGCAGTTTATAGCCTCCACTGCCAAAAGATATGGTTTGACTATCGACTGGTGGAAAGATGAAAGGAGGGACCCCGTAAAATCCACCGAAGCTGCGGCTTCGTACCTTAAGGACCTTTACGGTATGTTCGGGTCATGGAACCTTGCTATGGCTGCCTATAATGCTGGTGAGGGGAAGATACAGAGCGCTATCAGAAAAAGCAGGGCAGACGATTATTGGGACCTCCTTGACACAAAACACATCAAGGATGAAACAAAACAATATGTCCCTAATTTCATCGCAGCAAACCTGATCGCGCGTAACCCTGAAGACTTCGGATTTAATGATATAGAATATAAAGAGCCGCTGAGTTATGACGAAGTCGAACTCGATTCACCGGTTGATCTTGAGGTCGCTGCGGAATGCGCCGGAACTGAGCTTGATGTGATCAAAAAGCTTAATCCTGAGTTGAGAAGATGGTGCACGCCGCCGGACGTAGAGACGTATATGCTGAAGATCCCTGTTGGGACTAAAGACGCATTTCTTGAGAAGCTTTCGTCTCTTTCCGAAGAGGAGAGATTTACGATCGACAGATATACTGTAAAAAAAGGGGATACCTTCAAAAAGATATCAAAGATAAAAGGTGTGCCAGAATCCGTAATCCTGTCTCTTAACTCTATGGAAAAGATTATGCCCCTGAAGGTCGGCAGCAAGATATATCTGCCCCCGAAAGGCTTTTATGTTGCAGACACCGACGACAGGGCATTGTCGAAAAAAGTTTCGTATAAGCAACCCACCCATAAGAATAAGAAGAAAAAGACCTCAGCGAAGAAGTCCTCCAGGCGGGGCAAGAAAGTCTGAGCCGGTTAGGCCGGCACTGACAGTTAGTGAAATTCTAACCTATTTCTTTTCTGTAATCTTTGCCTGTGCTTCCGCGAAAAAAGGTGAATCCTTGAACTTGTCGGTGAGTTCCTTATACTTCGCCAGGGCCTCTTCCTTCTTTCCCTCGTTTTCCATGACCCTGGCGGACTCGATAAGCGCAAGGTCTTTATAAATACTGCCACCGGACTTATACAGCGCATCAAGCGCTTTCAGCGCCTCTGCCTTGTTTCCTTTTTTCAATTGGATGTCCGCTATCTTCTGATATGCAAGGGGGGTTATGTCCTTGTCACCGGAGTAGTCCTTTGTCAACTGATCAAGGCCCTTCAAGGCATCGTCATATTTGCCAAGTTCCATCTGGGCAGATGCGATATATAAAAGCAACCGTGCCGATTTCTTTTTGTTATATGCCTGCTGAAACAGGTCAACGGCCTTTTGATACCTGTCCTGATTGGACAGCGGCTGTTTCTGATATTCGTTGTAGTAAACCTTGTATGCCTCGTACTCAAGCCGGCGTGCATTCTCAGCCTCCGAGTACTGATAAAAGGTAAAACCTGCGATGATCGCCAGAGCTGCCGCAGCGGCAACTCCGTAAGAGACAACTGTTTTTTGTTTTTCCTTCAGACGGTCTTTTATACCAAAGAGTCGGTCCGCTACCTCTGTTTCAACGCCGACATTTTTTTTCTTGGTTTTTTTCTTAATTACCCGCGGCATTAAGCCCTCCTTAATAATCTCTCTATCAGATGTCTTGAATTTTCAAATACAGAATCAATCCTGTTTTCCTCTATGCCTGCAGCCAGCAGAATATTCTTTGCTGTCTCCTTGGTGATCAGGTCGGAAGGACTGTGGCTGTCAGTATTGATGCAAAGGGGAACGCCAAAGCGCATAGCCTCCTTCGCTACGTAGCCGTTTGACAGTGAATGTCCTTTCCGGGCAGTTATTTCGAGAAAAACGTTTTTCTCCTTTGCAGACAGCAGATCCTCGGTGGATATAAGGCCCGGATGGGCTATGATGTCCGCGCCAGCCTGAATGGCGGCCTTGTTTGTGCCTTTTTTAACAGGCTCCACAATTGTTTCTCCATGGACGACAATGACCTTCGCCCCAAGGCGCCTTGCCTCTTTGACCAAATCAGGAATGAGTTCGGGAGGAGCATGTGTTATTTCAGCGCCCGGCAGAATTTCCATAGAAACCGTAGGTTTGATTTTCTCGATCGCTTTTACGATCCTCGGTATTATGAAATCGATATTTGAGGCATCCATGTGGTCTGTGATGGCAAGGGCAGTATATCCCATATTTTCTGCCCTGCGGATAAGCTCAAAGGGGATGAGTTCACCATCGCTGAAGACAGTATGAGTATGTAAATCTATCATCCTAAAAAGATACAGGAATACTGAGAAAAATGTAAAGCGTTCTTAATTGTCACCCGCCGCGTTTTTTGTTGCAACGGCGCATTGCGCTGTTTCATATTGGCAGGTCGGATTTTTTCCTACACAGAAATAGGCATATTTCCTACAGAGGCATGAGATTTAGTCTGATTTATTGTCGGGCCCCTGTTATGTATCATATGAAAAATGTGTTGATTGCTCCATCAACTTATGCCAAGCAGAGTTAGACAGCTTACAAAGAGAAAAGTGGCTACAAAAGAATGTGAGAAGCCTGTTAATTGCTGGCAGTATATGTCATGCGGAAGAGAGTCCGGCGGGCTTAATGCAGACCGCCTTGGTGTTTGTCCGGCCTCTACAGACAGGAGGCTCCATGGCATCCACGGCGGAAAAAATGGCGGACGAGCTTGCTGGGTCATAGCAGGCTTACTCACAAGGGAAGTTTTTGGGAACGTCAGCAAGGACTGCTCAAAATGCGATTTCTATCTTTCGGTAAAGAGCGAAGAAGGCAAATATATCTGGCCGGATGCATTTATTCTGAGATTACTGAAACGGCAGAAAAATAGACCGAAGGCTGTTTGAATACGAATCTTCAAACGTTGATAAAAAAAAGTGATCAGAGCACTGCCGCCCTTGCCAGTGTCAGCACAACCACCTCAGAGGCGCCTGCCTTAAGAAGCTGCCGCGAGCACTCATTTGCCGTTGCACCCGTCGTCATCACATCATCCACAAGCATTATCCGTTTGCCGGTGAACTGCTTTGCCGCTACGAAAGCACCTTTTAGATTTCTTGCCCGTTCCTTGGCTGGAAGTCCGACTTGAGGACGGGTTTCGGTTTTTTTAAGCAGACCGTCCATTATCAGAGGGATGTTCTTATTGTCCGAAACGGCTTTAGCCAGAAGAAGAGACTGGTTGAAGCCCCTTCTTCTAAGCCCTTCGGGACTCAGGGGGACCGGGACAATTGCCTCGATGCCGCTTATGTTGAACTCGAGAAGGAATCGCCCCAGGGGCCGTGAGAGCCTTTTTATTCCATGGAATTTAAAGAGGTTTATGGCCTCCGAGAGTATGCTACTATATATCCCGAAACAATGCGTCTTCGAAAAAAATGGAGGTTTTCTCATACAGTCGGAACAAATTTCAGCGCATTCCGAAGAGAAGGGTGTTGCGCATATTTTGCATGAAGGGCCGGCGTATTTTTCAATTTCGTTCCAGCACTCGCCGCAGAAGGGGGCAACCGGGAGCTTGTCGCTGGACCGGCCGCATACCGGGCAGTCCTAAGGGAAAAGGTGGTTTATGATTTTCGATATCAACCCTGAATGACTAGGGGGTGGCGGCATTTGCCGCATTTTAGACTGAGCGCCATTTTTGATTTGTTCACCTTATTCTTTATATTGCAGTTGGCACATCTTATGATCAAATATTCATCAGGGAGCGTATCATGCGTTTGAGTCTCTGCCGTTTCTGCGCCAGCGGCCCCTTTACGTTCTTCTTCTTGTGCAGAAGCTGAAAAGCCCTCTAAAAACCTTGTGTAGCAGTCATCTGTTTCTGTGAGTTCGATACCCATGCCGTTCTTGATTGACACTATAGGGGTCTTTAGAGCCCGCCGTACAAAGCCTTTTACTCGGCAGGAAGATCCCCCGGGAAGGTATATGTGAATTTCAAGCAGCGTTCCGGCCGCAAAGGCATGGTTTGTTCTTATGTAGAGCCCGTTTTTGGAAAGATCGCTCGATATTGCCCTGTAGTTCTTGCCTTGAGCCGAAAATTCGACTTCAAGGCGACGAACAAATCGGTCCTCTTTCCGCTTTTTCAAAACTGGTCTCTTAGCAGGATTAACTCATCTCTCTTTTGGCCGGTTGAAATAATGTCGGCCCTTACGCCGATTAGTTCCTCGATTCTGCGTATATATGCCTGCGCCTGCAGTGGAAGCTTATTGAACTCACCAATGCCGAGGGTACTGCCCTTCCAGCCCTTCATTTCTTCATAAACGGGGGTGCATTTCTCGAAGATGTCTGATTCTTTGGGGAAATGACTATATGTTTTTCCCCTATACCTGTATGCGGTGCAGATCTTTATTTTGTCCAGGCCGTCGAGTATGTCAAGTTTTGTGATGGCTATGCCGGTGAGGCCGTTTACAGTAGCTGCATGCCTGAGTATTACGGTGTCGAGCCAGCCGCATCTGCGCGGCCGCCCGGTCGTTGCCCCGAACTCGCCGCCTTTCATTCTGATCTCCTCTCCTATGGAATCGAAGAGTTCGGTCGGAAGAGGGCCGCTGCCTACCCTTGTGGTATATGCCTTTACGACGCCGAGGACCTTCGTTATTCTGGTGGGTCCAATGCCCGCTCCAGTGCAGGCTCCTCCGGCGATAGAGTTTGAAGACGTAACATAGGGGTATGTCCCGTGGTCTATATCAAGAAGTGTCCCCTGCGCGCCTTCAAGCAAAACGTTCTTTCCGGCAGCGACCGCGTTGTTTATTATCAGGTCGGTATCTGCTATATGCTTTTTCAGAATCTTTGCGTACCCAATATATTCGTTGAGGATTTTTCTTGAGTTGAACCCGCCGGACTTGTAAAGGTTCTTTAGCAGGAAATTAATATTGCGCAGATTGGCGGAGATTTTTTCCTTTAAGATCTCAGGGGACAGGAGGTCTCCTACACGGATACCCGTGCGGGCCATTTTGTCCACATAGGCAGGGCCAATGCCCCTTCCGGTAGTGCCGATGCACTTTTTGCCCCGCATTTTTTCACCTGCATTATCCAACGCAATGTGATAAGGCATGATGAGATGGGCGTTCTTGCTGATAAGAAGATTGTCCCCGACCTTGATGCCTCTGTCCCTGAGACCCCGTATCTCATCGATCAGGGCAGCTGGCTCAACGACAACACCATTTCCTATAACACAGATTGTATCTTTATGAAGTATCCCTGAGGGTATAAGGTGGAGCACATATTTCTCATTCTGTATCACGACAGTGTGTCCTGCGTTGTGTCCACCCTGGTATCTTGCCACGAGGTCCGCTTTATGCGTCAGATAATCAACAAGCTTACCCTTTCCCTCATCGCCCCACTGTGCGCCGACAACAATTACTGTAGCCATTTCAAGCCTCTCCGATCATTATTTGATTTCATCCCCGCATTAAAGACTAATCTGTTTTACGGACAGGATGTTAGGCAACCTCTTGACCTCTTCGATAACTTCAGGACTCGGGACCGAATCGATGCTGACAACTGAGATGGCCATGCCACCGGCGGACTCTCTTCCAAAATGCATGCGCGCAATATTGATATTGTTCTTTCCCATAAGAGAGCCGATACTGCCTATGACTCCCGGCTTGTCGTTGTTATAGATGAGGAGAAGTTCCCCTTCGGGCACGATCTCGACCTTAAAACCGTTAATAAGTACAATGCGCGGGTCCTTCTTACTGAAGAGGGTACCTGCAACATAACTTTCCCTCCCTTTCTCTTTTATCCTGAGGGCTATCATGCTGTTGTAGTCGCCGGCGTCGCTGCTCTTTATCTCCTTCATCTCTATTCCCCTCTCCTTAGCGATGATCGGTGCATTGACGAAATTGACCGTTTCGTTGAGAATCGGGGTCAGAAAACCCTTTATGGCCGCGATCGTTACCGGTGCTGTGTTGATTTCCGCTGCAGCGCCCCTGAATTCGACAGTGATTTCAGTAACTGCGCCCTCGAATATCTGCGCGGAGAACCCGCCAAGCTTTTCGGCAAGATTGATAAAGGGCTGAAGACGGGGGACCTGCTCGTTAGGGATGGATGGGAAATTCACAGCATTCCTTATCACGCCGAATACGAGATAATCGGCGATCTGTTCGGCAACGGCTACAGCCACGTTTTCCTGAGCCTCTTCGGTCGAAGCGCCAAGATGCGGGGTGCACACGACATTATCTAGCGTCAGGAGCGGGTTGTTATCAGGCGGCTCTTTCTCAAATACATCAAGCGCAGCGCCCGCCACCTTACCGCTTTTAAGGGCCTCATAGAGGTCTGTCTCATTTATGATGCCTCCGCGCGCGCAGTTAATTATCCGAACTCCGTCTTTCATATTTGAAATGGTCTTTGAGTTTATGACGCCCTTGGTTTCGGCTGTAATCGGAGTATGGATGGTGATGAAATCCGACTCAACAAAGAGTTCATCGAGCGAGACTTTCCTGATGCCTGTGGCCGCGGCCTTGTCTTCGCTCAAGAAAGGATCGTAAGCGATAACGTTCATCTCAAGCCCCTGCGCTTTTTTTGCAACCTGGCTGCCGATATTACCCAATCCGATGATCCCCAGTGTCTTATGGTAAAGCTCCACGCCCATAAACTTCTTTTTTTCCCATTTTCCAGCCTTCATCGAGGCGGTGGCCTGAGGGATAAGACGGGCGACTGAAAACAGAAGTGCCATCGAATGCTCGGCCGTAGTCATTGTATTGCCGCCAGGGGTATTCATGACTACAATGCCCTTTTTTGAGGCAGTGGCCTTGTCGACATTATCGAGTCCCGAACCGGCCCTGCCTATCACTTTGAGTTTTGAAGCTGCTTCTATGACATCGGCAGTTACCTTCGTGGCTGAACGGATAACAAGTCCCTCATACTGGCCGATGCAGGCCTTCAACTCATCAGGCTTCATGCCAACCCTGACGTCTACGTCGAGGCCGGCTTTTTTCATTATTTCCACTCCCCTGAGGGATATATTGTCGCTGACAAGAACCTTCACGCTTTATCCTCCTAGACCATTAACAATTCCTGGGCTACGGCGACCCCCGTGCCGAGTTTTAAGGGGTGTCCCATGCCTTTCAGCACCATCTCAACAGCAGCTATAGCCGTAATTACGTCGAAGGTGCCGGCATATCCCAGGTGTGCGATCCTGAATATCTTGCCCTTGGCCTGCCCCTGGCCGCCCGCAGCGGTGATCCCGTATTTAACTCTCAGGTTCTTATATATCTCCTGGCCGTCGAAACCGGCCGGGGCGTTTATAGCCGTAACCGCATAGCTCGGGGACTCCTTCGTAAACATATCAAGCCCAAGCGCTTTTATGGCTTCCCGTGTGGCCCTGGAAAGCCTCTCATGCCTGTTAAAGGCATTTTCGAGGCCCTCCGTGCGGAGAATCTTCAGGCTTTCATTGAGCCCTATAATTAGTGTCACGGGCGATGTGAAGCTCGTCTGATTTTTTGCGAGGGCCTCGCGCTCTTTCTTGAAGTTGAAATAGAACTTGGGAGATTTTGCCTTATCCGCAAATTTCCATGCCTTGTCGCTTACGCCTACAAAAGCGAGTCCGGGAGGCAGCATAAGCCCCTTCTGGGAACCTCCAATGAGGACATCTATCCCCCACTCATCCATCCTAAGGTCATGCGCCACCAGGGCGGATATAGCATCGAC
Source organism: Candidatus Sulfobium mesophilum (assembly GCA_900302705.1). Lineage (GTDB taxonomy): Bacteria > Nitrospirota > Thermodesulfovibrionia > Thermodesulfovibrionales > UBA6898 > Sulfobium > Sulfobium mesophilum. The sequence continues at coordinate 8,614 of OUUY01000078.1, read as the reverse complement.
TACAAGAATCGTGTTCTCATACTTTCTAACTATCGATGCGAGGGTCTTGATGTCATGGTAAACGCCTGTTGAGGTCTCAGACGCCTGCACAAATACCCCTTTTATGGATGGGTCTTTCTTAAGCGCACTATCGACATCTTCCGGGTTGACGGCGCGACCCCAGTCTATCTTGATTTCCTCAACGGAAAGGTTATATGCCTTGCATATTTTTGTCCAGCGTTCGCCAAAGTTTCCTGCGTTGACCACAAGGGCTTTGTCTCCGGGACTGAAGAAATTGTTCACTGCCCCGACCATTCCGCCGGTGCCTGTGGAGCACAGTATCAACACATCGTTCTTTGTCTGACAGAGCCATTGAAGTCCTTTCTTAGCTGAATCGAGGACTGGCAGAAAGTCGGGCGATCTGTGATGTATGATCGGCATCGCCATTGCGAGCAACGCCTCCGGCGGCACCGGTGTCGGTCCCGGGGCCAAAAGATAACGTTTTAACATCAAAACCTCCTTCATCTTTTTTAGGGATTCACAAATAGGACTGAGCAAAATCTGAGAGGCTTATCTCTAATCCCTAGCTTTGGAACCGAAGCTCGCTTAAGCTTTGAAAATTAGCATTAGAGTATCTTCTTTGTCAAGGCCAGATACTTTACAACGTCTCAGTATGACTATTATAATGAAACGACGTGAAAAATAAAATAGTTATAGGTACTGCAATCTTGCTTGTCGGCGTCCTGCTGGGGGGCGTTTCCTTTTATATATTGGGAGAGCTTACCGGGGTCAAGAGGGCTCACGCGCCTATAGTCGCTCCGAACGTTCCCAAGCAGATTCTCGAAACAAGCAGGGCTTTTTCCGAAATAGCAGCTTCGATCTCCCCTGCGGTCGTAAATATCTCAACGACAAAGGTTATGCGCAGGGATGCCAACCCCTTGTTTGACGACCCTTTTTTTGATTTTTTCAATCCCTTCAGGGAATTCAGAACGCCCAAAAAATGGAAAGAGCAGAGTCTGGGTTCAGGTGTTATCGTCTCCCAGGACGGATATATTATTACCAATAACCATGTAATTGAACAGGCGGACGAGGTGCGGGTAACACTGCTGGACAAGAGGTCTTTTAAGGCCAGGGTCATCGGGGCTGATTCAAAGACTGATGTTGCAGTTGTGAAGATTGATGCCAAGGATCTGCCGACTGTAAGCTGGGGAGATTCGGATAAACTTCAGGTCGGGGAGTTCGTTTTGGCCATTGGAAATCCCTTCGGGTTAAGCCATACCGTTACAATGGGGATAATCAGCGCAGTGGGCAGGGCAAATGTGGGGATAGCTGATTATGAGGACTTTATTCAGACAGACGCTGCGATTAATCCCGGAAATTCAGGCGGCCCGCTAGTAAATATAAGGGGCCAGTTAATAGGGATCAACACCGCTATTTTTTCCAGATCAGGTGGATACCAGGGGATAGGGTTTGCTGTTCCTGCCAATATGGTGCGTCTTGTTATGGAACAGTTGGAGCAGAAAGGGAGGGTAACGCGCGGATGGCTTGGTGTTACTATCCAGGAGCTTACCCCGGAGATTTCTCAGAAATTTGGCCTGAACAATGGCAAGGGGGCGCTTGTCGGGGACGTTGCCAAGGGCAGTCCGGCAGAGAAGGCAGGGATACGGCGGGGTGATGTAATCCTTGAATTTAATGGGAAAAAGGTCAAGGATGTGGGGAATCTCAGGAATATGGTGGCACAGAGCAAGGTCGGCTCTGAAGTTAGTATTGCTATTCTCAGGGGGAATAAAGAATACTCCTTCAAAGTTCTTATCGCAGAGCTTCCAAAGGAAATCGCAGAGGCTTCCCCGGGGAATGCGCCCGAAGAATCGCCGTATGAGGGACTTGCCGGGGTTAGCGTCATGGAATTGACTGCAGAAGGTGCAAAACAGTTGGGCCTTCGCAGGGATGAACGCGGGGTTGTTATCGTCAGGGTGGAGCCTGGGAGCAGCGCTGAGGAAGCGGGCCTGAGAAAAGGCGACGTTATACAGGAAATTGACCGCAAAAAAGTCGAGAAACTTGCCGACTACAACAGGATAATATCTGCAATAAGACCTGGTGATACCATACTTCTCTTCCTGAACCGAGGCGGCAAGAAGTTTTACGTCACACTTAGAACGTCGTAATAAGCAAAACATAATCACCACACAGCAAACCTTACTTCGGAATTATCTTTTTTTCTCATTTCTTTTCTCATATAATTTTAATTAAAGGGGAGGTGAGTAAATGATTTTAATATTCAGGGCGGCAGTACTTTTGTTGTTTGGCGTCTCTGGTTATTTTTTGGGACTGAGATACGGATATGAAAATTATGGTGCTATTATAGCCGCATTGCTCGGTATTATTACTGTTTATTCGGATCAGATTCTTAAGAAGGTGAATGTCGGCACTATTGTAGGGGGAATTATAGGGATTGCGGGAGGAATATTGTTTGCAGAACTTTTTCTGGTTCCCTTAAGGATTTTAGTCAGGGAGGATCTTATAGTAGTCTCATTTGCTCTAACAGCTATATTTGGCTACGGGGGTCTTGTCATCGGGCTTAACAGGGGAAAGGGGATGACTATGCCGGAGATTTTTCGTCTTCTTAGGGGTCAGGGGTATGAAGAAAATCTCAAGGTCCTTGATACGAGTGTGATCATCGACGGCAGAATATCCGATGTCTGTGAAGCGGGCTTTTTGGAAGGGACCTTTATCGTGCCCCAGTTTATCCTGCAGGAACTTCAGTATATTGCAGATTCCCAGGATGCCACAAAGAGGGCTCGCGGCAGGAGAGGGCTGGATGTGCTCCATAAGATCCAGAAGATGTCAAATATAACGGTAAAAATAATCGATGAGGACTTCCCGAAGATCAAAGAAGTTGATTCCAAGCTGGTCGCGCTCGGGAAGATGATGAGCGCCAAGATAATTACGAACGACTTCAATCTTAATAAGGTCGCCCAGCTCCAGGGGGTGGCTGTTCTCAACATAAATGAGCTTGCAAATTCCCTGAAACCGGTTGTCCTGCCAGGGGAAACAATGCGCGTCTTTGTGCTGAAGGAAGGGAAAGAGTATAATCAGGGCGTGGCGTACCTTGACGACGGCACAATGGTGGTTGTGGAAAATGGCCGCCGGTTGATGGGGAAAAATATTGAGGTAACGGTGACAAGTGTTCTTCAGACGACTGCAGGCCGTATGATCTTTGCGAAGGCGAAAGAGGAATACGAGAAAGAAGAAGCAAAGGCTGCCAGATAGAGGGGGGATGGTGCCTGATAAGGCGGGAAATAGAGTCACTGCGATAATACCTGCCGCAGGGCTCGGCAAGAGGTTCAGTGACAGGGCCTGCAAACAGTTCCTGATGCTGCGCGGCAAACCACTTATGATCTGGGCCCTTGAAGTGCTTCAGGGACTGCCTGAGATATGTGAAATCATTCCGGTCCTTAGAGACGATGACATGGAAACAGGTATCAGGATGATTGAGGAGTATGGGATCTCCAAAGTGAGGCGTATTGCTCCAGGGGGGAAGGAAAGACAGGACTCTGTCTTTCACGGCCTCAAGTTAGTAGACAATAAAGAGGGGCTCGTACTTGTGCACGACGGCGCAAGGCCTCTTATCGAGGCTTCATTTGTTGGAGACGCGCTGGTCCGGCTGAAGGGCTGTGAGGGCGTTGCAGTTGGGGTCCCTGTAAAGGACACCATTAAGGAAGTGGAAGACGGAGAGGTCATACATACTTTAATGCGGGACAGACTCTGGTCAGTGCAGACCCCGCAGATTTTCAGTTATGAGACGCTCTATGGGGCGTACATGAAGGCCTCTAAGGATTCTTTTTACTCGACGGACGACTCTGCGCTCGTGGAGAAATACGGCGGCAGGATAAGGATTGTGATGGGTTCATACAAGAATATCAAGATAACAACTCCGGAAGATTTAGAGTTGGCCGAACTGTTTCTTGAAATGAGAGAGGTCAAATAGTGAGGATCGGGTTCGGTTACGATTCCCATAGATTTGTCCGGGGCCGCAAACTCATTATTGGCGGGGTCGAAATCCCCTATGAAAAAGGGTTGGGAGGACATTCTGATGCTGATGTGCTGTGCCATGCGATTACCGATGCGGTAATAGGTGCGCTGGGCCTTGGTGATATAGGGACTCACTTTCCTGATACCGATGCAAAGTGGAAGGATGCTGTCAGCATCGAGCTTCTGAAATATATAGTTGAGCTGGCCAGAATGAACGGCTTTCAGATAATCTGGGTGGATACTACTATCGTTGCCGAGAGACCGAAACTTTCTCCTTATGTTTCTCAGATGAAAGAGGTGCTTGCAGGTGTCGGTATCGCAACTGGCGCCATTAACATAAAGGCCAAAACGAATGAGGGCATGGGGTTTATCGGACGCGGCGAAGGCATCGCCGCTTATGCTGTCTGTCTGCTGGGCAAGGTGTAATTTATCCGGCCTCTTACGGTCGCTGTTTTATTTCGGCGATTGCTTCCCTTAGAATTAACCTGACATTGGAATCTGCATCATTGAGACCTTTTTCAAGAAAGGGCAGCACGCTTTTGTCCCCCACTATGCCAAGCATGTTTGAGACATCTCCTCGTACAACCGGATTGTCATGATTGAGAAGCGGCAGTAAATTGGGTACCGCGGCAGCTGCGTTTGATGCGTCCAGATGACTAAGTTCTTCCATAAGTGCCGTAACCCCGATCCTTACCCTTACCCTTTCGTCTTGTATTAATTCTCCGACAAGATCATAGAGGCCGCTGTCGTGCCTGAACATGTCGATGATATTTTCGAGAAAGCCTTTCTCCATGTAGTCGGCGATCATAGGACACAGTCCGGAATTGCCATTGTAAGGGTTATTCATCACTGCTTTACTATACCGTAAAGGCAGAGTCGAATGACAGCAAGGCTGAATGACCCAATTGTCAAGAAAGCCACCATTTGCGCGGAGACGGCATTCTCTTATCATTCTCGTCCCGAAAGCTTTCGGGACTCTCTACGAGGCGTAGACCGAGGCACTCTCCTCGGCGAGTCGCCGTGGCGACCGGCGCGCCCGTGCCGGACAATACGCGCCGCTGAATCCGCTCGAATGCGTCCCCGCACAAATTTGATGGTGGACCTTATAATGAATCGCATCTGCGAACAGCCCCCCTTTGCACCGACTTGATATATCACTCGGCCGTGTATCATCCGCACTGCCAATTTTGGTGTATAATACTTTAATTATATGGGGTTTTGGGGCGACATAAAGAGTGACTACAGGGCTGTCTTCGAGAGAGACCCTGCCGCCCGAAATGGCCTCGAGGTTATACTTGCTTATCCCGGCTTTCATGCTATATTCTGGCACAGGATAAACCATCGGCTCTGGAACCTCGGCATCCCAATACTTCCACGGCTATTGTCGCATATCGCGCGTTTTCTGACAGGCATCGAGATACATCCCGGCGCAAGTATAGGCAAGGGTTTGGTGATCGATCACGGCATGGGAGTCGTCATAGGTGAAACTGCAGAGGTCGGTGACAACTGCCTCCTCTACCAGGGGGTTACGCTGGGCGGCACGGGCAAGGAAAAAGGCAAGCGTCATCCGACCTTGAAAAACAATGTGGTTGTCGGCACCGGAGCGAAGATACTCGGGGCTATAACAGTTGGGAATAATGTTATTATAGGTGCCAATTCGGTTATCCTCAAGCCGGTCCCGGACAACTCGATTTGTGTGGGAGTGCCCGGCAGGATTACGCGGAAGAAAATACTGAGGATGACGACTGAAGACGGCATGGTCGAGGTAATGGATTATTTTCCTGACCCGGTTGTGGAGAAGCAGAAGGAGCTCGAATCGCGCATAGATGAACTTACGAAGAGACTTGACAGCGTGGAGAGGGCGAAGGAAAGAGGAGGACGGATGAAGATATATAACACCCTGACCGGCAAAAAGGAGGAATTCATACCGGAGGAAGCCGGGCGGGTGGGGATGTATGCCTGCGGCGTCACGGTATATGATCATTGTCACATCGGCCATGCGCGAAGCGCCGTCGTATTCGACGTAATGAGGCGATATATGATATCGAGGGGATATCAGTTTAAATATATACGGAACTTTACTGACATTGACGACAAGATCATTAATAAGGCGAAGCAGGAAGGCATTGCATGGGATGCGGTTGCAAGGAAATACACCGAGGAGTATTACAGGGACATGGACCGCCTAGGCGTCGGGAGGGCGGACGTGGAGCCGAAGGCAACGGATCATATAGAAGAGATAGTGGAGATAGTTAAGGGGCTTGTTGAAAAAGGCTTTGCTTATGAACGGGATGGAAGCGTCTACTTCGAGGTGGAAAAATTCCATGGCTACGGCAAACTGTCAAAAAGAGATCTGGAAGATATGATGGCCGGCGCAAGGGTTGAGGTTGACGAGAGGAAGAGAAACCCGATGGACTTCGCTCTTTGGAAGGCCTCGAAAGAAGGTGAGCCGTCCTGGGAAAGTCCCTGGGGGCAGGGCAGGCCGGGGTGGCACATTGAATGCTCTGCTATGTCACTTAAGCACCTGGGCGAGACATTTGACATTCATGGCGGCGGAGCTGATCTCATATTCCCTCACCATGAAAATGAGATAGCACAGTCCGAGTCCTATACAGGAAGACCTTTTGTCAGGTATTGGGTCCATAATGGTTTTATCACTGTCGACAAGGAGAAGATGTCCAAATCCCTCGGCAACTTCTTTACTATCCAGGAGATATTGAACAAATTCGATGCCGAGGCAGTAAGGTTCTTTCTTTTATCCACCCATTACAGGAGCCCAATAGAGTTTTCGGATGAACAGTTGAGGGAGGCGGAGGCGTCCATAGACAGATACTATACTACTGTACTTCGGATAAGGGACTTTCTTTCCCAGGAGAGTACTAAGGAAAAGCCGGGCCCCGACGAGAAGGCACTTTCTGAGATGCTAGGAAAATTCCTCGACAAATTCAGAGAGGCGATGGACGATGATTTCAATACCGCCCTTGCGATAGGGACCATCTTCGAACTTGTCCGCATGCTGAACAAATATATGGACAGCAGGCCTTCCGGCAGTCAGGCTGTGGAGCTGATAAAGAAGGCTGACGAAATGCTCAGGGAAACAGGTAATGTGCTCAATCTCTTCCACAGGACGCCGGAGGAGTGGTACAGGGCCCTGATGGCGGTCAAGGGAATCGGGCTTACTGAAGACGACATACTCGCTCGCATCACGGAGCGCCAGGCTGCTCGTGAGAGAAAGGACTGGGCCGACGCTGATTTCATAAGGAAAGAGCTTGATGAGAAAGGGATTCTGCTTGAGGACAGGAAAGACGGAACAGGGTGGAAGGTGAGAGTGTAGATTTGCCCCCTTAATTTTCTGCTGAGGAGTTCTGTTTTTTACTTAATTGCTGTTCATGCCTCGCGCTTGCTCAGAATTTTCTTTAGGGCCTCGCCCGCAATTTCGGCGATCGTCTTTTTCCGGACAGCATCGTTTTCGTAAAGCCAGGTCTCCCGGTCGTCCTCCAGGAATGTTCTTAGCCTGTCCTCACATCCGGATATGCGCAGTTCTCCAAGCGCCCACAACGACTGGCCGACCATACAGGCCGCGTGAGAGGCGCTGGCACGATCGAGGTCTGGGATTATGTCTTCGATAAGTTTAAGGTCGATTTGGCCGATTCGACAGACCGCCCAGACAAAGCCCTGACAGCTTGCCTCATCGGCTGCGAATTTCCGCAATAGCGCAAGGATCTTTGTCCGCAGACCGGGCATGTTCCTCGCAATCTCGCCTAAGCCTTCGGCAGCGCCCCAGCAGCTCATCGTATCGTCGAAGGCGTAGAATATCCTGTTCCAGACGCGCATGACGGCATCAGGATCGTCCTTTGCGAGTCGCCCCAATGCCATGGCCGCATCAAACCGCTTCTGCATATCGACGCCGTAAAGACCGGCTACGATATCCCGTATGCTGTTGCGTCCTGTTCTGCCCTTTGTTGATTTCATGTTTATTTTCCTATTCTACCATTATCTGAAAGAACGGGCGTTGCATCTTTGATGGCGTGCCATTATCTGCTGTTGGCGGATGATGCAAAATGCATATACCGCAGGCTGTTTATTCACTGTCGTCTCCCTGGATTCCGGCTTTCGCCGGAATGACGGCGCCAATTATAGCTCCTTCTTGAGTAAAAAGTTCCACCATTTTTCCAAGACAAACCCCGCCCACTCATGAAAATCAAATTCCTTACTAGCGGCAAAGAGTTGTACCGTTTGAGGATTAATTATTGGGGTAACACCTTGACCCCTTTCTATTGACAGCCTGTATCTGAAAGCTTACAATATGATACGTGAGGATTGTGATGGATTCTGATTGCCTTGTCAAGCTGACTAAGGCGGGCATTAAGGAAAGTATCGTTTCGGCGATGGAAGTCCATATCCCTCCGCTTGTAAAAAAGGAAACGGTAGATGAAGCCAAGGGTCGTGGATTTCAGGATGCCGTCGAAATCGAAGGGAATATAGCGAGGAGAAGGTTGCATGTGGCAAACCCGCATAAGAAGAAAATCGCGTTGGTCTCAGCTTCGAAAGGGGAAGAGGAAGTAGTATCCCTTTTTGAGGAAGGGAATTATGATGCCATAGC
>OUUY01000084.1 GCA_900302705.1 Candidatus Sulfobium mesophilum | reverse complement strand
GAGGGAGGGGAAAATCCTAAGGTCACGGGCGAAGGAAGATGCCGGGCGCAGTGAAGGTAACCTCTGCGGCAGGGGCAGGTTCGGCTTCGATTATATCTATAGCGAAAACCGCGTAAAGACTCCGATGATCCGCAAGGAGGGTGTGCTCGTTTCAGCTACCTGGGATGAGGCGCTGAACTATATAAGCGAAAACCTGGCGCATGTGATCAAGACCAGCGGCGGCAATTCCGTGGGAGCGCTGGGCTCCCACCGTTGCACAAACGAGGATAACTTTATGCTTCGAAAATTCATGCTTGGCGTCGTAGGTTCAGCCAACATGGACTCCTCGGCTGCCTTCGGATATGCAAAGGTCCAGGCTGTGCTCGACAAGGCTCTGGGGTCAAAGGCCCATCCTATTGGCATGAAGGCGCCTCTGGGCAAAGAGGTAATCTTCATAATCGAGTCCGACATCAGCATCACTCATCCTGTATACGGGCTCAATATCCTGCAGGCAAAGAGGGAAGGTTCTCATCTTATGGTGGCCGATTCAAGAGAGACTAAACTCACCAGGCACAGTTCATCACACCTTAAGATGACGCAGGGAACATCTGTGGCCTTGCTCAACGGCCTTATGAAGATCATCATAGACAGGGGGCTCTTCAACAAGCCGGCAGTCTCTAAAATATCTGGTTTCTCTGAGTTTGAAAAGTCGCTTGCTGAATATACGCCGGAAAACGTCTCGAAAATCACGGGCATCCCGCAGGGAGAACTGACATCCGCAGCTGAGAGGCTTGCAACTGCCGGGAGCAGGATGATTTCATTCACAATAGGCCTGTCGGAAAACACAAAAGGGGCCGACACAGTCGAAGCGGCAGCCAACCTTGTCATCCTCCTTGGCGAAGAAAAGGATGCTCTTCAGATACCTGCTGAATATGCCAATACCTCGGGTCTTTACAAAATGAGGATAAGGCCTGACGGCGCAGCGGAGCCAGGGAAAAACGTTTTCGATATGCTTTATGAGCCTGGTTCGCTGCGCGCCCTCTATATAATGGGTGAAGACCCTGTCTCGGCATTCCCAAACAGTTCAAAGATAATAGGCACCTTGAAGTCGCTCGAATTTGTTGTCGTTCAGGATATCGCCATGACCGAGACCGCAAAGTTCGCCCACGTCGTGCTTCCGGCATCAAGCTGGTCGGAAAAAGAAGGCACCTTTATCAACGCCGAAGGGGTAACTCAGAAATTGCAGAAAATAGTAGCCCCCACAGGTCAGTCTATGCCCGACTGGCAGATACTTAGGAACCTCTCCCTCTCCATGGGGAAGGAAATAGTGTTCAGAAGCATTGATGACGTGTCTGCCGCTATAAAGAGTGAGACCCCGGAGCCTGATGAAGCGGCTGCTAAGAGGACCTTTCAGCCGGTATCCTATACCTCGGGGGAAGACACAGATAATGAATATCCGCTGCATCTTGTGACAAGGGATGTGCTTCAGCACTCAGGCACGATGTCGACAAGATCAAAGGCCCTTGATCTTGTTGTTTCTGAGGCGTTCCTTGAGATTAACGAGGAAGATGCCGGCAAGTATGGCTTATCTGATAACAGCCACGTCAAGGTATCTTCAAGACGGGGCGCCGTATACCTTAAGGCTAAGATTACGGATGCTGTTCCCCGGGGCACTGTCTTTACGTCGATGCATTTTCCGCATGGCAGGGTAAATGCACTGACCTATCCTCCCGAAGACGGAACGCCCTTCAGAGATGCTGTAAAACTTGAGGCTGTAAAGGGCTGACCCTCTGGATCGTAAATGAGAATAACATGACTTTAGGAGAAATAAGGGGCATACTCGGGGCACTTGTCATTACGCAAAGAACCGATATGAACAAGGAAATCGGGCGGGCATATTGCGCGGACCTGATGAGTGATGTGCTCGCCTTCTCCGTTACCCAGTCACTGCTTATCACAGGACTGACGAACGTTCAGGTCGTAAGAACTGCCGACGTGGCAGACATAAAAGCTATTGTATTCGTCCAGGGTAAGAGACCCGACATCGATACGATAGCGACGGCAGACAGCAAAAATATTCCCCTGCTCGTAACGAATTTATCGATGTTTGAGACATGCGGCAGGCTTTATGAGAACGGCCTGAGGAGCGCAGCCGGTGACACCCCATGACCAAAAGTAGTGACGGGGTATTTTTCCTGACCGGAAAGGATTTCACCAATGCCGGTTCTGCATCGAGCAATTTGAAGGGGATTCTTGATGATATGGGGATACCGGCCGACATAGTTAGGAGGGCTGCTATTGCGGCCTTTGAGGCGGAGATGAATGCTATCATATATGCGGTAGCCGGGATGATGCGTTATTCGATCACGCCGGAAGCTGTGACCGTGACCCTGCAGGACATGGGTCCGGGCATCCCTGATATCGACCTCGCCATGAAGGAAGGATATTCAACTGCACCCGATTACATAAGGGAGATGGGGTTCGGTTCGGGCATGGGCCTCCCGAACATCAAGAAAAATACAGACAAGCTGACGATAAATTCGGTAGTCGGAGAGGGTACAACTCTTGAATTCGTTATTTATCTTCAGGGGCTTTCGCCTGAGACATCCGGATGAGAAGGCGTATACGGTTGCCCATAATGCACGGCCAAATCAAACTGTAATACTAATTGCGGGGGATTTATGAAACTCTCTGACCTTATAGAAAATCTGTCCCTTGAAGTAAAAACTCCTGAAACGGATCTTACAAGGGAGGTTACAGGCGGCTACGTGAGCGACATGCTGTCTGATGTCATCGCTAACGCTAAGGCTGGATATGTCTGGGTGACATTTCAATCTCACCTAAATATCGTCGCCGTGGCATCTCTGAAGGGCATCTGCGGCATTATCATGGTCAACAACAGGGTACCGGCAAGGGAAACGATTTTGAAGGCGGCAGCTGAGAACATCCCGATCATGACGAGTTCGCTTGCCGCATTTGAACTGGTTGGAAAGCTTTATGCGCTCGGCTTGAGATGCCGGTAGAATTCATCGCAGATCTGCACATACATACCTGCCTCTCCCCCTGTGCAGATCTGTCAATGACGCCTCGTGACATAGTCGAAAAAGCCGCTTCACTGGGGATAAACATTATAGCCGTCTGCGACCATAATTCAGCAGAGAACGTTTCCGTCACCAGAGACCTTGGGCGGGAAAAGGGCATATATGTGGTTGCCGGAATAGAGATAAACTCCTCTGAAGAGGTCCATCTCCTCGGCCTCTTTAGCGACCTCGATGACGCTTTCAAAATGCAGAGTGTTATATATGATAATTTGCAGCCAGGCGAAAACGATGAAGACGCCTTCGGAATGCAGGTGGTGGTAAATGAGGTTAACGAGGTTCTGGGTTTTAACAAAAGACTCCTGATTGGGGCGACCAGCATGTCGGTAAACAGTGTCGTAGACCTTATCCATGGCTTTAACGGCCTCGCCGTGGCAAGCCATATCGACCGTGACGGATACGGGATCATTGGCCGTCTGGGATTCATACCTCCGGACTTACAGTTAGACGCACTTGAGATATCGTCGAGGACAAAGCCTGATGAAGCACGGATTAAATTCAGATCATACCGCTATCTGCCGTGGATCTCTTCATCGGACGCGCACTGTCTGGACGATATCGGCCGCAGGACCACAAGTCTCTTCATGAACCATTCGACTTTCGAGGAGCTGCGACTTGCCTTAAGAGGCGAAGGCGGAAGAAAGGTCTCTTTCTGAGCAGCTATTATGGAAGATATCTCCTTACATATACTCGATATCGCTGAAAATTCGATCACAGCCGGTGCGACAGTTGTTGTGATAGAACTGGTCTTTCGCAGGGATGAAAACAGTTTGATCGTAGAGATAAGAGACAACGGCAAGGGCATGGCGCGGGATATGGCGGAAAAGGCTCTTGACCCATTCTTCACATCCCGCACAACAAGAAGTGTGGGTCTCGGCCTTTCACTGCTCGCCCAGTCTGCAAGGGAAACCGGCGGCGATTTAACAATAAAGTCCGCAACAGGGATGGGCACTATAGTCTCTGCCCAGTTTAGGCCTATGCATATAGACATGAAGCCAATTGGCGATATCGCGGAGACTTTGGCAGTATTGATCGCGGGCAACCCCGGGATAGATTTCGTCTTTACCTATGATTATGATAAAGCCGAAACTCCTTTTTCATTCGACACACGTGAGATCAAGGCCGATCTTGAAAATATTCCCATTAACGCGCCGGAAGTAATTTCCGTGCTGATAGACAATCTGAGGGAAGCCCTGAATGATATTAAGAAAAAAGTCGTGTAAAATATTTGTTGTAATTCATGCATGACGCCTGCGTCGAAGCAAATAATTTGATTTCGAGGAGCAGCTTTGATCCCGTTTAAGGATGACAATCCAACGCGGTCCCTTCCATTTGTGACTCTGGCCATTATAGCCTTAAACATATCTTCCTTTATCCTTGAACTACTGTCCCCCAGAGACAGTCAATATCTGGTTTACGCCTTTGGCGCGATACCGAAGGACATATTGAGTTTCCACTCTGACCAGCCGATACCGGCAGTACTCACCTTATTTACCTCCATGTTCATGCATGGCGGGCTGCTGCATATCGTCGGCAACATGCTCTATTTCTGGATATTCGGCAATAATATCGAGGACAGGCTTGGGCATGCGAGGTTCATTTTTTTCTATCTCTTCTGCGGCGTATTCGCTGCTTATTCGCATGCCTTGTCATCTCCGAATTCCGCAGTGCCGATGATAGGCGCAAGTGGTGCCATTTCAGGCGTGCTCGGAGCGTATCTGCTGCTTTTTCCAACAGCCAGGATACACACGATAGTCTTCTTCGGTTTCTTCATACAGGTAATTAAGATACCAGCCTTGATAGTTATAGGATTTTGGGCTATTATACAGTTCGCAAGCGGCCTGATCACACAGGGTATCCTGCACCAGGGAGGTACCGCCTGGTTCGCCCATGTCGGCGGCTTTCTCGCTGGCCTTCTTACGATCAAACTCTGGCTGCCAAGGAGGTAACCGGACGTGGTAGTTATATGCCCTAAATGCAGGGCCCGGCTTAAGGTGGAAGAGACAAAGCTAGCATCGGGTGGAGCAAAGTTCAGATGTCCCAAATGCAGCACCGTATTGATGCTGAGAAAACCTGCTGCCCCTGCAAAGAGCAACCTGGACGAAAAAAAAATACTGGTTGCCCATTCAAATCCGGATACTGTCCGGAAGATAGCTTCAGTCTTAAGTGATTCCGGGTACAACACCGTGACGGCCCCTGACGGAGTCGATATGATGGTAAAAGCCTTGAAGGAATATCCCTTCCTCAGTATCGCAGAGATGGCCCTTCCTAAGATTTGCGGCTCCGAGATCTGTAAGAAATTAAAGATGAGGGCAGATACCCAGGGAATGAAATTCATATTGGTCTCCTCAATTCATGACAAGACGGAATATCGGGAGGAGCCGGTTTTGCTTTACAGGGCAGATGATTATATTGAGGACAACAACCTTTCTACACAACTTATAGACAAGGTAGAACGGCTGAGTGAACGCTCTGGACGCCAGAAGGCTGAAGAGAATCAGTCCGGCGAATACCAGCCCGCTGTCAGGCAACCTCAGATGGAAGGAGAAACACTCATAAAAGGGAATGCCCAAACATCTTCTGTCCCTGACGAAAGGGTTGAAAAGGCAAAAAGGCTTGCGCGGACAGTTATAAACGATATTTACATATATAGTTCGGCTAAGCTGGATGAAGCGGTTAGAAACAATAATTTCTACGCTGTTTTTGCATCTGAATTGAAAGAAGGCAAAAAATTATATGACCACAGAGTGCCCGAGGAAGTAAGACTTATCGCCGACTTTTATAAAGAGGCGATAGAAAATTTTATCTCTGCCAGAAAAAAAGCACTTTCATGATTTTATCGAAAAATCCAAGTAATTAAGAGCTTTTTTAACTAATTGATAATTATTCGAAATTATTCTTCTCAAAAAAGCGCTTGCCTTAGCCTTCAAATATTTAGTATATTAGCACTCATTCACGTTGAGTGCTAACAATCCCAAAACAATAATTAGAAAGGAGAGGAGTTTATGAAATTCAAGCCACTCAAAGATAGGGTATTCGTAAGGTACACCGAGGAGGGTGAAAAAACAGCGGGAGGTCTTTATATTCCGGATTCCGCAAAGGAAAAACCCCAGAAGGGTCTCGTTGAGGCAGTCGGTTCGGAAGTGAAAGAGATAAAGGTCGGCAATACCATCCTCTTTGACAAATATTCCGGGTCGAAGGTAAATATCGACAACAACGAATATCTGATCATCAAGGAAGAAGACATTCTCGGCATCGTCGAGGGATAAGATTTAACCATTAACATAATAACTATTCAGGAGGAAAAACATTATGGCAAAACAGCTTCTATTTGATGAGGAGGCAAGGACCACGATATTAAAGGGCATCACAATGCTCACTAATGCGGTCAAGGCCACCCTCGGGCCGAAAGGCAAAAACGTAATTATCGACAAGAAATACGGCGCGCCGACCATCACAAAAGATGGCGTCACCGTCGCAAAGGAAATCGAACTGAAGGACCCTTACGAAAACATGGGCGCACAACTAGTAAGGGAAGTAGCCAGCAAGACCTCGGATGTTGCGGGCGACGGAACGACGACAGCCACGGTCCTTGCCCATGCGATCTACAGCGGCGGGATCAAACACGTAGTAGCCGGTTCAAACCCCATGGATATCAAGAGGGGCATCGAAAAAGCTGTTGACGCCGTTGTCGCCGAGCTCAAGAAGATCAGCAAGCCCGTGCAGGACAAGAAAGAGATCGCGCAGGTCGGCACAATTTCGGCAAATAATGATCCGACGATCGGAGAGCTGATAGCTGATGCTATGGACAAAGTCGGCAAAGACGGGGTAATCACGGTGGAAGAAGCAAAGAGCATGGTGACATCCCTCGACGTAGTAGAGGGTATGCAGTTTGACAGGGGGTATATATCACCCTACTTCATCACAGACCCGGACAGGATGGAGTGCAACCTTGACGATGCATTCATTCTCATCAACGAAAAAAAGATATCTTCCATGAAAGACCTTCTGCCGATTCTCGAACAGACTGCAAAGATGGGCAAACCTCTGATGATAATTGCGGAAGAGATCGAGGGCGAGGCACTTGCTACCTTGGTCGTCAACAAACTCAGGGGCACGATACAGGTTTGCGCTGTTAAGGCACCGGGCTTCGGCGACAGAAGGAAGGCGATGCTCGAAGACATCGCGATCCTCACCGGAGGCACCGTTATCTCTGAGGACCTCGGCATCAAGCTCGAAAGTGTGAAGCTGAATGATCTCGGAAGGGCAAAAAAGATCACTGTCGACAAGGAAAACACAACAATCGTAGAAGGCGCCGGGGATGCTGCCAAGATCCAGGGCAGGGTGAAGCAGATAAAGGCTCAGATAGACGAGACCACATCGGACTATGACAGGGAAAAACTCCAGGAACGCCTTGCAAAGATAGTCGGCGGTGTGGCTGTCATCAATGTCGGCGCTGCCACCGAAACCGAGATGAAGGAGAAGAAGGCAAGAGTGGAAGACGCGCTCCACGCAACAAGGGCTGCGGTCGAAGAGGGCGTTGTCCCGGGCGGCGGCGTTGCCCTTCTTCGGTGCATAGGGGCGCTTAAAAACTTGAAGCTCGATAATCATGACCAGACCGTCGGCGTGGATATCTTAAAGAGGGCACTTGAAGAGCCGATCCGGCAGATTATCAATAACACAGGTCTTGAGCCATCTGTGATCGTCGATAAGGTCAAGAGCTCGAAAGATGCGAACTACGGCTTCAATGCTGCTTCTGAAGAGTATGTCGATATGCTGAAGGCCGGAATCATCGACCCAACGAAAGTGACGAGGTACGCGCTCCAGAATGCGTCTTCAGTCGCCTCTCTCATGCTCACCACTTCCGTGATGATCACGGAGCTTCCTGAGGAAAAACCTGAAATGCCTGCTATGCCTCCTGGCGGCGGCATGGGCGGAATGTACTAAGAATTCCGGATCTGCACAAACAGAAAGCGGGGCTGCACGCCCCGCTTTCTGTTTATTTATCTTGAACAGCTGCCCTTAGGTTTTCTTTACATTTTGTACCTCTTTTGTCATGCTAATCATATGAAGAAAAATATCCTTACCATCTTTACGGCTATCTTTTTTATGGTCCTTCTATACTCTGCTTTTGAGATGTTCGTCCCAGCCCAAAACGCCACCAAAAATACCGAAATCGAGATACCCATGGGCGCAACGTTCAGGCAGGCAGTCGACATTCTTTCCGACCAGAAACTGATCAGAGACAAAAAAATATTCCTCCTGCTTGGCAGGCTGACCGGCGCCGACAGAAAGATCAGGGCCGGGTTTTACTCGATATGGTCGAACATGAGCCCATGGGATATTTTTAAAATAATCCGCAAGGGACGGATAATCGAATACGAAGTGAAAGTCCTCGAAGGTGACTCACTTCTTGAGATCGCAGAGACATTCTCACGGGCGGGCATCGCAACGTACGACGAAGTTGTGAAGATATCAAAAGAGCCTGAGTTCCTGTCTTCTTATGACATTGAGGCGCCGAGCATAGAGGGGTTTGTCTTCCCTGACACTTACATGATCCCCAAAGGAGTAAAAATAGAAGATGCCATTGGAATAATGGTAGACAGGATGCGGGAAAAATATTCCGGAAAACTTATAGAGCGTACCGAAAAGATGGGAATGACCGAGACCGAAGTTTTGACCCTTGCCTCGATAATTGAAAAAGAGGCTAGTGTTGACGATGAAAGGACTTTGATATCAGCAGTCTATCACAACAGACTTCGGAAACATATGCCGCTTCAGGCCGATCCTACAAGCATATACGGGATAAAGAGTTCGAAGGAAAAAATTACCAGATCTGACCTTCAGAGAAAGACTCCTTACAACACGTACGTGATAAATGGATTGCCCCCTGGCCCAATAGCCTCTCCGGGACTGAAATCGATTGTCGCAGCGCTGACGCCTGCAGATGTTCCCTATCTTTATTTCGTATCCAACAATGACGGAACACATAAGTTTTCCGTAACCCTTGGAGAACATGAAATTGCAGTAAGGTCTTACAGGGATAAGAAAAAGATTACGGATGGATAATCCGCGGATCATCCCGTAGGGGGCAATGATTATAAATAGTATAAGGATACTGATATGCTAAAGAAAAGGAAGAAGACAAAGCTCATCCATGTCGGGGGCGTGCCGGTTGGAGACGGGTCCCCGATATCTGTTCAATCGATGACAAAGACAAACACCAGGAATGTAAAGTCAACTGTCAGACAGATCTGTGTCCTCGAAAAGGCAGGATGCGAAATCATAAGGATTGCCGTGCCTGACATCGATGCTGCAAAGGCATTGGGAAAGATAAAGGCCTGCGTCAGCATACCGGTCATCGCCGATATTCATTTTGATTGGAAACTCGCCATTGAGGCGGTGCGCCAGGGGGTGGACGGACTGAGGATCAATCCCGGAAATATCGGGGCGCGATGGAAGGTCGAAGAAGTCGTTTCATCAGCCAACGATAAGGGGATCTCTATCAGGATTGGGGTAAATGCCGGCTCTCTCACAAAGAAACTCCTGGCAAAATATGGTCATCCTTCCCCCGAAGCGCTTGTTGAGAGTGCGGCCGAACATATTGAAATCCTGGAATCATTGAACTTCAAAAATATAAAGGTTTCCCTTAAGGCATCCAACGTCCCGACTACTGTTGATGCATACAGGCTTTTTTCCAAGACATTCAGGTATCCCCTTCATATCGGGATATCCGAGGCAGGCCCCTCATTTACCGGGATAATTAAAAGTTCGGTCGGTCTCGGCATACTTCTTTCTGAGGGCATCGGTGATACTGTCAGGGTATCGCTGTCTTCAGACCCTGCCGAAGAGGTGAGGGTCGCATATGAAATACTCAAATCGCTCGGACTAAGGGAAAGAGGGGCCAACATCGTCTCCTGTCCGACATGCGGAAGATGCGAAATCGACATCCGTGGACTCGCCTCAGAAGTTGAAACATTACTTAAGGATATAGAGAAACCTATCACTGTGGCGGTTATGGGGTGCATTGTAAACGGGCCGGGCGAGGCAAGAGAAGCTGACGTCGGAATCGCAGGCGGAAAAGGCACGGGACTTCTGTTTAAGAAGGGCAAGATAGTCAAAAGATTGAAAGAGAACGAACTGCTTGATGCTCTGATGGCAGAAATCAAGAAATGATGAGATAGCTAAAGGGTCAGGGGGTTATAAGGATGAAAGTATTGCTTGCTACGGATGGTTCTGAGCATTCAGAAGGAGCTGCAAGGTTCTTAACCCGTTTTAACTTTTCCAGTAAGGACGAAATCCTCGTCTTTCATGCCATCAGTGAAGTCCCGTTTGATGACGACTACAGCGCTCAGGTCAAGCTTGTGATAAGAAGGGTGGCGCCTAAGATCCTGCGTGACGCTGCCGTAATATTGAAGCCTCTCGGCGCCAATGTGGTGACAGCTGAAGAAGAAGGCTACCCCGACACCGCAATCATAGAAAAAGCAGCCGATTACGGGGCAGACCTCATTGTAATGGGGGCAAGAGGAGTCAAAGGGGTGCAGATATTGTTTTTAGGGAGTGCTACACGGGCGGTAGCGATCAATTCCACGAAGCCCGTCCTCGTCTTCAAGCGACCTTCGTGGAAAGAGTCTGGGCAGATGAAAGTTCTCTTCGCAACAGACGGATCGGAGATCGCATGTGCGGCGGGACAATTCCTCTCCTCTCTTCCGCTGCCGGCCGAAACAGAGATCACAGTAATGCATACAGCGGTCTCCTTCGTCGCCGATATCCCTGAAAAATATCTGAAGGAACTCGGGGAGGAACTCACCGCAAAGCCCTCAACGTTCAAAGAATCCGAACGCATCTTTGCAGAAGCTCAACAGTGTCTATCAGGTTTCACAAAAATCGATTATTTACTGAGGACAGGGGATCCGTCTCGCGAAATATTGAACATGGAAAAAATACTCAATCCCGATATTATCGTAATAGGATGCAGGGGGTTGCGGGGAATAAAGAG
The DNA here is from genome assembly GCA_900302705.1 of Candidatus Sulfobium mesophilum. Taxonomy (GTDB): domain Bacteria; phylum Nitrospirota; class Thermodesulfovibrionia; order Thermodesulfovibrionales; family UBA6898; genus Sulfobium; species Sulfobium mesophilum. The sequence continues at coordinate 13,639 of OUUY01000084.1, read as the reverse complement.
CATGCTGGGGAGTGTCTCCCGAAGAATATTGGGCAACTCCGAATCTTCCGTCCTGATCGGCAGATCCACAGCCGGGGCAGATATCAGCTAACCCGCTTAGCCTTCAGTCTTATTTCAACTCCGGCAAGCGCTACCGATACGGGGCAGCCCTTCTTCGTCGCCTCGGCAAGTTCCTGAAATTTCTGCTCATCGATCCCGGCGACCTTCGCCTCGGTCTCAAGTTCGATCACGGTAATTTTGAACCCATCCGCAACCTTGTCGATATGCACGTTCGCTTTTGTCCGTATCTGCTCCGCCGCAAAACCTGCCTTTTCAAGGAACAGTGAGAAGGCCATGGAAAAACATCCGGCGTGTGCAGCGCCAATAAGTTCTTCAGGGTTTGTCCCGGCGCCTGACTCAAACCGTGACGAAAAAGAATAGGCCCCTTCAAAGGCCCCGCTTCCGAATTTCATTGTCCCTTTTCCCTTAAGTAAATTCCCTGTCCAAACGGCTTCTGCCTGACGTACCGGCATAATTTACCTCCCTGCCTTCTATCGGCGGCTATAGTTATCGATGCCTTCTTTCTTCTTATCACGGAATCAACTCCCTGTCAAATTTAATCAAACCCTTATTTCCGGTTATGATAAAATACCTGCGAAAGGACCCACATGGAGATCATCAGGATACCGCGCATCATGCAGGATACCTGCAAGAAATACCTGCTGAAGGGCAGATCTATCGGTCTGGTACCTACAATGGGCGCCCTGCACGAAGGCCACCTGAGCCTTGTTAAGAGGGCTCGCACGGAAAATGATATCTCTGCAGTCAGTATTTTTATTAACCCTACACAGTTCGGGCCCTCTGAGGATCTTGATAGATATCCCAGAGACGTCGAAAATGACATCAAAAAGCTCCGTGCGCAGGAGGTTGATATCCTTTTTCTGCCCGATAATTTACTCATGTACCCGAAAGGTTTCGTTACCTACGTAGAGGTTACGGCTATATCCGGGAAACTTTGCGGGGCTTTCAGACCAGGACATTTCAGAGGGGTTGCCACGGTCGTTGCCAAGCTATTAAATATTGCAAGCCCTACAAGGGCCTATTTCGGACAGAAGGACTTTCAGCAGACCGTGGTCATAAGAAGGATGGCAAAAGACCTGGACCTGGACGTCCAGATAGTTGTCTGCCCCACCATCAGAGAGCAAGACGGACTTGCCATGAGTTCCCGAAACCTCTATCTTGACAGCCGGCAGCGTCAGGCTGCAGCGGCAATATACAAGTGTCTGAGCGCTGCCTCTGAAGCCTTACGATCGGGAACTGCTTCTTCAGCAGAAACAAAGAAGATCATGCGGGAAATGCTCGCCGGAGAGCCGCTCATCACAAACATAGAATATGCATCCGTCTACGACACCAATACGCTGGATGAAGCCGATCAGATGCAGGGCGAAGTCCTTCTTGCCGTTGCCGTCCGGATGGGGGAAGTCCGCCTGATAGACAACACAGTGGTCAACCTGTAATTATCTCTTCTCGTACAAATCCCTGACCGTCGGAAAGAGGTCGATGTTAGTATGAGGAAGGAAAAGGGCGGACATGTATTCGTCCATAAACCCTCTGGAAGCAGAGAGTTCGACGTATGTCATCTTCTTCGCAGTCTCTTCGGCCTCTCTCCGCATCTTTTCTGATAGCAGACACAGGTAAGCGCCTGCTATCGAGGTGTTTCCTATAAATGAAAACTTCTCAAGAGGAAGATCCGGCAGCATCCCGATCATGATCGCCTTGTCTACGTCGAGATAATTGCCGAACCCACCGGCAATATATATCCTCTCCAGTATGTCCAGCGAAAGCCCTACCTCCTTCAAAAGAACCGACACGCCGGCATAAAGGGCCGCTTTTGCCCGGATAACATTTTCGATATCCACTTCCGTCAGGACAATGTCCTTGCGTTCGCCACGGTAAAGGACAAATTCAGGACCTTCATCACCCGTCCTGATTCTATCGGTACTAAGATCTCTTGCAAGTTTGCCCCTCTGGTCTATGATACCTGTGAAAAACAGTTCTGAAATGGCATCGATCATGCCGGAACCGCAGATGCCCAGGGGCAACCCGTTTCCAATGACTCCCAGGACCGGTTCGAAACTTGACGGTTCTATTTTTACCGACTCTATAGCACCCTCCGTCGCCCTCATGCCATGCCGTATGCCGCTTCCCTCAAAACATGGTCCCATGGAACATGCCGCGGTAATCATCCACTCACTACTGCCGACAGCGATCTCACCGTTAGTCCCTATATCCATAAAAAGTGAGATTTCCGGACTCTTGTGCATCCTTGACGCAAGCACGCCTGCCACGATGTCTCCCCCGACATAACTCCCCACGTTGGGCAGCGTATAAACAGGCGCCTGAGGGTTTATTTTAAGATGTGCAGTCCCAGCCCTCCACCCCGGATAAATGTTGACCGTAGGTATATAGGGCTCTTCCCTGATCGAAGAGGGGTCAAGCCCCCAGAAAAGCTGCGTCATTGTTGTGTTGCCGGAAATGACAGCCGAGTCTATATCCTCAATGTTGATTCTGTTTTTTTCAACTATCGGTGCAAGAAGGTCGTTCACATCATTGATGATGGCATCTCTTAGTTCCTGAAGGCCGCCGCCCTCTGTGGCATAGACTATTCGTGTTATGACATCATCGCCGTGGCGCATCTGAGAGTTAAAAGTCATACCGGAATCAACAAGCGTGCCGTCTGCGCAATTCACCAGATACACTACGACGGTCGTCGTTCCTATATCTACCGCTACTCCATAGTGCTTTGTCTTACAGAAAGCTGAAAGGCCAATAGCCTCGTGACTTTCCGTATAGGAAAGACATACCTCCCATTCCGCATCCCTCAGTATAACCGGCATCTCGAGAATAAAGTTATGTGAGAATTCCATATCGTGGATGCCTTTTTCGTGAAGCACCCGTTTCATGCGCTCAAGGTCGCCTGTATTGTCCTGTATGGACGGCGGTGTAAGTTCCAGGACAATCCTGCGCACTGCCGGAGTGAGGACCGGCTCAACCGTATGAAGGTACTGCAGCAGATCCTTTGTTTTCGACAATGCAATCTTATCCCCGATAATGAGCTTGGAATCCTCTGGGATATCAATGAGGATGTCGCCTTCAGGAAAGCTCTGGCATGCCAGGACAATATTTTCCTCGATATCCTTTTTCAGAAGTTTACCGGTGGATTCAACCCTCATCCTGCCCTCAAGGATCTTCAGGCGGCACTTGCCGCAGACACCCTTTCCCCCGCATGAGGCAACAAGATAAATGCCGTTGTCCCTCAAGGTTTTGTAAATGCTTTCACCGGCCCCCACAGCTACTGTTTTCCCGTTCAGTATCCTTATTTCCATAGCGTTTCATTTTATGGGTAATCCGGACTAAAATCAAGGATGACCGACACAGCGGCATTGCATCTTGCCGACTTTCACATCACCGCGCATGTCATTTATTTTGTTATTGACATATTCTGAGATTTCCTTAGAATAATGCCAATGAAATTGTGCAGTTTGATGATACTTTTCTCCCTGGTTCTTTCGCTCTTTCTGCCCCTTACTGCGCACCTTTCCGTCTCGCCCTTCAATAATGTCAAATATCTTGTCGGACTTGACGTTTGCAATTCCCCGGATCCTATGACGCCGGCAAACTCAGATAATTGCTTGTTGGATGAGTGTGCCTGCCGGCCCGTGCCCCTTGGGTCTCCAAAATATATCGAACACGACAATCTGTCTTTTACTCCATACCTGCACTTTGTTCAATTAGAACATCCTCCCCGGTCCTGACCGGAAGTTCCGAAGTCTCAGAGTCAAAGTTTTTCAGAGATACAGGCTGGTCGCCTGTATAAGAAAGGCCTTTTTTCAGGCTTTTCTTCCCGTCAAGCTCGGCTCCGCTTCGGAAATTATTAAAAAATAACTACGTTGCGGAGCCACCTTTTTAATTATTTCTGTTATCTCACGTGGTTCATTGAACCTATACAAATTCAAAGGGGGTTAGTTATGGAAGTTGGAAAGATGCTCTACGAAAAGCTTTCAAGAAGGGGTCTTATCAAAGGCGCTGCAGGAACTGCAGCGGTAATCGGAGTTGTCGCCCTGGCATCTGGAGGCATGGGACTTTTCTCACGGGCTGAGGCAAAAGAAGGTTCTACGGAAAAATGGCCATGGCCCTATGTTAAACTAGACCCTGAAAAAACCGCTGAAATTGCGTATGAAGAATGGTACAGAGTCTTCTGCGGCGGCGCTGTCATCAGCAGCATATTCACCCAGTTGAGGGAGAAGGTTGGTGAGCCTTACAAGTCCTTCCCTATAGACGCATTCAAATTCCTTGAAGGCGGCATGTCTGCCTGGGGGACAGTCTGCGGGTCGAACGCAGGGGCCAATGTTGTGACTAATGTAATAATAGGCCCCAGTCTTAAGGATGCCTCAGAGGACGGAATGCTGATGGGAAGCGAGATGATGCAATGGTATTGCGATGCGCAGATGCCCATTTACGCCCCCAAGAATCCTAAGGTCACTGCCGAAATACCCAAGACCGTGGCAAACTCACCTCTTTGCCATGTCTCAGTCGGCAAATGGATGAAGGCTTCAGGTAAACCCCTCGGAAGCCCGGAGAGAAAAGACAGGTGCGCGCGTCTTACGGCGAGCGTCGCATATCACACAGCCGAGCTGTTGAATAACTGGAAAGACGGCCAGTACAAGACAAAGGGTGTGCTGCCGGCCAAATCCTTTAATATCCCGGCACAGAGTAACTGTATGGATTGCCATGGGTCCAATGTGCCGACCCTCCGCTGGCTAAAAAATGATTCCACGGTAGACATTGCGGACGTGCGTATGTTTCCGCCCGTCCGCAATCAACAATAGCTTGGGATACAAGTGAGAAATCAACCAATAAATAAGAGGCTAGAAAGCCCTTCATGAAGGGAGAAAATTATTCTATGACAGCGTCAATGTCATCTGGACAATGTCTCATGTCTTCATCTACCGGGAAATCTCGCGTGAAAAGACTCCTGACGTTTCTTGTGATATGTCTTTTACTTAACTTCAGGGCAGCCGGTGCAGCCGACAAGGTTGAGGCCCCAAAAGCATGCAAACAATGCGGCATGGACACGGAACCCTATGCTAAGAGCAAAATGCTCATTATTTATGCCGACGGAACCACTGTCGGGGTCTGCAGTCTGCACTGTGCTGCGGCAGAGCTGAATCAAAATAAGGGTAAAGAGGTAAAGTCGCTCATGGTCGCCGATTACACTTCAAATGAGCTCATCGATGCAAGGACCGCCACATGGGTAGTTGGGGGCGATAAAAAGGGTATCATGACCACTGTGGCGAAATGGGCCTTTGCAAAGGAGAGCGGCGCGCGCGAATTTGTGAAAGGAAACGGCGGCGAGATTGCATCTTTCGACATTGCCATGAAGGCTTCAGAAAGGGAAGTTGAGGAAGACAAATTGGCAAGACACGATCATCATATGAACATGGGACCGGGGTCACAGATGCTTTTTAACCCGGCAATGGGTGATGACATATACCATATTCATCCGACTGGCATGTGGATGTTCGATTACAAATTCATGCACATGTATATGAGCGGATTGCGCGCCGGCACATCCGACGTCGGTCTGGACAACATCGGCTACATGACGCCAAAAAATCAGGCGATGTTCAATAAAGCGTACAATTATATGATGATCCCTTCCAGCATGGCAATGGACATGCATATGTTCATGCTTATGTACGGAATCACAGATCGGCTGACCGTCATGGGCATGGCGACTTATCAGGTAAATTCAATGAACATGCTGATGGATATGGGCATGGGTGCCAAGCCGGATGATCCCATGAAGACCAAGGGTTTCGGCGATACCGAACTGAGAGGGATATACAGGATCAATAATTACCTGGTCGGGAGCCTCGGCGTAAGTCTTCCCACAGGAGATATAGAGCAGACATTTGTCACCATGAAGAGGCCTCCTTATCGTGCGCCCTACGACATGCAACTGGGCTCAGGCACCTATGACCTCAAGCCCGCACTCACCTATAATGATTTCAGCGCCGATACTAAATGGAACTGGGGCGCGCAGGCCATGTACACCTGGCATACCGCCAAGAATGATAACGGATGGAAATATGGCGATAGTTTCAAGTTAAACGGCTGGCTTCAGCGGGCCCTTGGACCGGCAACTCCATGGCTGCGCATGTCTTTCACCGATACCGCAAAAATCAAAGGACATGACCCCGAGATCCAGAAACTTCTCGACCCGGACATGAAGAAAGGCGCGCCTATGCCTGACGCAGACCCCAATAACTACGGTGGAACTAGGATCGATAGCGCAATCGGCCTGAGCATTAAAAAAGGGAACTTGAGCGGCGGAATCGAGGGGGGCATTCCCCTCTATCAGAACCTGAACGGACTTCAGCTTAAGACCAAATGGTTTATGACAGTCGGCCTGCAACTGATGTTTTAAATTGAATTCATCCATTTCTCCCGGGCCGCGAGTTCGCTCCGAGGTGCGACGGCGGCCTCAAATTCTTGGACTGTCAGAGCCTCGGAAGAAACATACGCGTATCTCGCCATAATCTCAAACTGAACTCGCCGGTATGTCAGATTAAATATTTGCAAACTGTAATTTATTCCGGTCGACACTTATATTCATAGCTGAAAAAAGGCTCTGATGCCGAATCAACTTTTTTTGGCGACCCACACTTATATTTATAACGCAGAGCTGATATACTGTAGCAACAATCTTTAAAGGAATCTTTAAAGGAAAGAACGATGAGAAAAGTCACAAGAGATTCTGTCGAAATGTTCTTGAGGAACGCTCTTTGTTTTTCCCTCTTTTTTATACTTCTGCTACCCGTCTCTTCATGGGCACACGGTTTTGCTGGCCAGAGGTTTTTCCCTACCACTTTTCAGGTCGATGACCCTTTCATCTCTGATGAGTTTTCGATACTCATAAACCACATGAAGGGGCCTGATGCAAAGACAACAGAAATAGATATCGACTATTCCAAACGTCTCCTGCCAAACTTCGGACTTGAATTCCATGAGGCCTACCTGCACCAAAAGGCAAGCGACGGCAGCTCGGCAAACGGGTGGGACAACCTCGGCATTGGGGCCAAGTGGCAGTTCCTCACTAATGCTCCTCATGAGTTGATCCTTTCTGTCGGTATGGACTTCGATATTGGCGGAACAGGCGCGCATCAGATAGCAGAGTCTTTTTCGATAATTTCTCCAGCTTTCTTCTTCGGGAAAGGCTTCGGAGACCTTCCGGAATCTGTGCAATATCTCAGGCCATTCGCGATTACAGGAATGGTCGGCCCTAACTTTCCGACGCGTTCCGGCAATAATTCCATCGATCCAGATACCGGAAAGACTATCGTGGAGCGCAACCCGACTACACTGACCTGGGCATTTTCTTTACAGTACAGTTTGATTTACCTTCAGTCATTTGTTAAGGATATCGGATTGGGAAATCCCTTTAAGCGCATGATACTTGTGACCGAGTTCCCTATGGAGACCTGCATGAGCGCCGAGTGCAAGGGGCAGATAACCGGCACTATCAACCCCGGCATCGTATGGGCCGGCAAGTTTATGGAGTTGGGCATCGCTGCTCAAATACCTGTGAACTCGCGCTCAGGCAGCAGTGTCGGTGTCCTGGGCCTGTTACATTTATTTATCGATGACCTTTTTCCTAAAAGCTTAGGTGGTCCGATATTCCAATAAGAGAGATGATACGCCTGTTTAATAGCTGGATTGCAGCTTCTGTCTTAACAGCAGTTTTTCTGTGTGCTTTGCCGGAAAAATCGCTGGCGCATGCGTTCCCGGATCATTCAGACCCGAAAGTAGGATCGACCGTCGCCGGCTCGCCTTCGCAGGTCCGCATCTGGTTCGACGGCGATCTGGAGCCAGCATTTTCTACCCTCATGGTACATAATGCCGACGGAAAGATGATTGACAAGCGAGACGGCAGGGTTGGGCCGGCTGATCCGAGATTGCTCCAGGTAAGTGTCCCGTCTCTGCCTCCGGGAACATACCTTGTGATCTGGAACGTTGTGGCAAGAGACGGCCACAGAACGAACGGACAATTCTCATTCACAATCAAGTGAGATAATATGAAACATAAGAAGACCGTCCGGAGGTAAAAGTCTAGTGCACGTCATCCCTGAATGGCTGGAACTCATCTGCCTTGCCTTCTGCATCGGCGTCATCGCCTGCCGTCTCTGGTTTTTTCCGCCTGCGATTCAGGACAAATACTCATATCAGGAAAATTTCGTCTCAAGGATGTGGACATTGTTTTGTTACGGCCTGGCAGTCCTTATCGCAGGCAGCGTGGCAGAGCTTTTGTCAAGGACGGCGGAGATGAGCGGCCAACCCTTTCCTGCTTTTTTTCAGGCGCTTCCTACAGTCCTCTTCCGGACCCACTATGGAAAGGTCTGGCTTATCCGCATAGCGGCGCTCTTACTCTTGGCTCTTTCAAAGACGGCTGTGAAGTACCGTGACAAGCCTGCATTTCTTCTTCTTATGCTCCTTCTGGGACTAATAGTCTCTATGACAGCAAGCGCCTCCGGCCATGCCTCTGATGCCGGCGATTTCAGTCTGCCGGAGATAATGGATTGGTTTCATCTGCTTGGCGCTTCGCTCTGGGGAGGCGGTCTCATGGTGCTCTCCATCTTTATACTGCCGGACCTCACAGGGGGAAAGAACCCTCCTCCGGCGCTTATAGCAGTGGTTGCAAGCAGGTTTTCGGCAATCGCTGGCTTTGCTGTGGCGATAGTCGCGGCTACCGCTCTTTATAACGCCTGGATATATGTCGGAGGCATAAACGCGCTATTGAAAGCGCCTTACGGCCGGGTTGTGCTGACGAAAATCATCCTGTTCTTCATCCTTATAAACCTTGGGGCGTTCAATCGATATGTGAGCGTCCCTCTTTTGCAGGAACAGGCCGGCGTCTCATTAGAACGCCGCGGAATTTTCACACGCATCGCCCTAAGGTTTTTCCCGCGCCTGCAACCGGTCGAATCAGGGAATCAGATTCTCATTAGATTCATGCGCAGCGTGAGAGTTGAGGCACTGCTTATAGTGGGCGTTTTGTTATGCGCTGCACTTCTCAGACACGAAATCCCGGCACGCCATCTCTCCCATCTCGGACATATAGGCGGAGCGGACCAGCCAATGCAGCATCATAATCCAAGCGATATGTAAAAAGAGGACTAAAGGGCGAAACGGAACGAACGGCCAACATTGAGATGGATATTCTATAAATCTGTTGCCTCTTTAATTTTCGTTTGCCGCGCCGGCAGGCTGCCGCATGATCTCTGCCTGTCTCAAAAAATGCTCCGGGATGTCAAGGCCTATCTTTTTTGCATTATCTAAATTGATACCCAGAAAAAGATCTGCCGCCTCAAACGGCAGACTGGCAGCAGGACGCCCCTTGAGGACCTTATTGGCAAGTTCGGCGGCCTGTTTTCCTGTGTGCCCGTGATCCTGTCCGCAGGAAACGGTCACACCATATTTATAAAGGCCGGACCCTGAGGCTGTCGGCAGCCTGCGTTTGACAGCTGTTTCGAGAATCGCATCAAGGTTCGAAACAATAAGGAGCGAGTGGGGAATGAATTCGGCATCAATGTCTTTGGGAATGGACGACAATGCAGTCCGAAGGTCATCGCGCCCTTCGATATTGGATATGAGCAGGTCGATATTAAGAATTGTGGCAATGTCTTTTAAGTCAGCCAACCTCGATTCTGCCGCACTGGTATCGAACTTCACGGGAACAAAGACGCGTTTAGTGTGAGGGGCTATAAGCAATAGCCATTCAAGGGCCTTCTTCACTCCTCCGCCGACTCTGATGCCGGTTGTATTCTCTTTTTTGTACGCCATGCTGTCCACGATGCCACCCCTGACCGGGTCAAAGGATATCCCGACGATCGGTATGCCCGTTCCCCTGACTGCATTTTGTGCCTTCTCCATTGCCGGAGTAGTAACTGCCAGTATAAGATCCGCTTTCCTGACCTTCAGGTCCCGTAAGACCCGGTCTATATCTTCAAGGTCTTTCAGCTGCATGTAGGTGACATTTTTCCCTTCGACACAACCTTTTTCCGCCAGACCATCCTTAAACCCCTCTACCATTGATGACATTGTGGGGTTAAGATTAATGACACCGATAACATATTTCTTTTCAACAGGTTGCCTTCTGCATGACAGGATTGACAGAGAAATAAATATCAAAAGCAGTGCGAATGATGCCTTATAGATGTTGCCTATCATATGATTAGTCAAGCCGTAGGAACATATCCTAAAAAACAGGATATTATTACCACGGATAAAATACAGGCGAAAAAATATCCAGCCATTGCGTCATACCGCGGAGGCTTTCATTGCTTTAAACAGCAAAAGTCTGCGGCAGAAGAACAATAACAAAACAGCATTCTTAGGGGATTTCCGCGGACACTATCTGTTAACCCCACACTTTTCAGCCCGACGATATTTGCTATTTGCGTTATTATAGAAATAACTTTAAAGAGCGCTTGTTTCATTTCATCTTGTTCTTTCTGTGGAAGGGATATTTCTCATCATGACTCTGAACGAAGAAAGATTGATCCAGTTGAACACCGCGGAAGTCCGCCAGGGACCTGTTGTGTACTGGATGATCCGTGATCAGAGAGTAAAGGATAACTGGGCCATGCTCTTTGCTCAGGAGCAGGCAATGCGCATAAAGTCACCTCTTGTCGTGGTCTTCTGTCTCGTCCCTTCCTTCCTCAGTGCTGCGGAGCGGAACTATGGCTTTATGCTGAAAGGCCTTGCAGAGGTTTCTCGAACCTTGTCATCCCTCGGCATAGCCTTTGAGCTTCTTGAGGGTGCACCGCGGAAGGTCTTGCCGGGCTATCTGAAGAAACTCGGGGCAGGAAGTCTTGTCACGGACTTTGATCCTCTTCGCATCAAGCGTCAGTGGAAGGAAGAAGTATCAAAATCAATCGTCATTCCCTTTTATGAGGCAGATGCTCACAATATCGTTCCCTGCCGCAGGGCATCTCTGAAACAGGAATTCGGGGCCTACACTATCAGGCCGAAAATTCTGAAGGCGTTGCCCGAATTTTTGACCCCATTCCCCAGGATGCGAAAGCACCCATTCCCTTTCCGGGGACGAACTGCTTCACCGGACCGCATAAAAGAGTTACAGGAACGAATTGCCGGGAGGACGTCAGACGAGGTCGGGGGATTGAAATCTGGAGAAGATGCCTCAATTCAGCATTTGAGAAATTTTCTAAGGAGACGTTTCGATAACTATTCTCAGGACCGCAATAATCCCTGCCGTAACGGCCAATCCGGTTTGTCGCCCTATTTACACTTCGGCCAGTTGTCTGCCCAGAGGGTAGCGCTTGAGGTCGCCGACAGCGCTGCACCAAAGCTGTCCCGGGATGCATTTCTTGAGGAACTGATTATTAGGAGAGAGCTGTCGGACAATTTCTGTTTCTATAACCCAAACTATGACTCCTTTGACGGCTTCCCTGCATGGGCCCGGAAGACACTTCATGAACACCGTGGAGATAAGCGTCAATATCATTATTCTCTGAAACAGTTTGAACAGGCCACCACACATGACGACCTTTGGAATGCAGCACAGAGTGAGATGGTGATAACCGGAAAAATGCACGGCTACATGCGAATGTATTGGGCAAAGAAGATACTTGAATGGACCGGTTCTCCTGAAGAGGCGCTTCAGAACGCCATATATCTGAATGACAAATATTCGCTCGACGGCAGGGACCCAAACGGCTATGCCGGCATTGCCTGGTCAGTGGGCGGCGTCCATGACAGGGCCTGGGGTGAACGACCAATTTTCGGCAAGATCAGATATATGAGCTATAACGGCTGCAAGTCCAAATTCAATGTGAAGGCGTATATCGAAAAAGTTAATCGTCTGTAGAATAATCCGCGCAACATTCGACTTTTTGCCAAGCCATCAAATGAAATAATTTTACGGGAAATTGCAGAGAAGGTTCGTAAAAAGATTCGGAGGCAAGGCGCGCAAATCCTTAGGAATAAGGCGTACTGGAAGTACTCCGCAGTGGCGAAGGATGCAGCGCAACGTAGCATACGGACTTTTTACGACACCTTCAGACGTGATTTCTGAGCATTAGTTCAGCAGGGTGCGGTTTTAGGTACACCTGACGCAGAAGATACTGCTCATCGTATTTCTTCACATAGTGGTTTATCAGCACAATAGGGACGATGAGCGGCACAAGGCCGTGGTGATAGGTTTCAATGACTTCGATCAGTTCCTGTTTCTCTCCGGCAGACAATTGCCTCTTGAAATATCCGGAGATATGCTGGAGCACGTTCGTATTTTTCTTCGTTGTTGTCGGCAGCCTGAGCCCCTCCATGAGAACTTCAAGATATGCTGCAAAAAGCTGTTGTTTTTTCAACTTCTTCGCCCCAGCCACAAGTCTTCCAAGGGTTGTATAATGCTTTGGACTGTGGGAAAGAATAAGCAGCTTATGATCAGTGTGAAACGCAATGAGATCCTTCAGGGAACTACTCTGCCCTGCCATCTGCTTCCACCTCTTAAAGACAAAAATTCGCTCGATGAAGTTCTCCCGAAAGGATGGATTTTGAAGACGGCCGTCATCCTCAACAGGCATAACCGGGAATCGCTCAATAAATGCCCCTGCAAAGACGCCTACCCCTGTTTGAGTTGGAATACCTGAAGGATTATATACTTTAACAGACCGAAGCCCTGAACTAGGCGATCTGCTTTTGAAAATGAAGCCGCAGAGGTCTTCTTTCTCCAGTTCATTAAGCCGCTGCCTTGCCCATCTTCTCATGTCGTCTGTATGGTCAATTCCCGTGCGGGAGGTCAAAAGGCGCACATCTGACTCAGTCCTGACCAGATGCATAGCCTCCCTGGGAACTGGCAGCCCGTACTCTACCTCAGGGCAGACAGCCACCCAGTCAACATATCTGCCCAGCGTATCTTTAAGGAAATGATCGAGTTTGTGGCCTCCGTCATAGCGGACCTGTTCACCTAGCAGGCATGAACTTATGCCGAGCTTTATCTTTTCCACTTGCGCCTCAATAACCATTCAGAACCCGGTAATTCCAGGTCCGGACTTCTCTTCTGAAAATGCTGTCTTTACAGCCTCAGCAAATGGAGTCTTCCCAACGTGGACAAATTCTTCGATGCTGTTGTCCCTGCAAATTACCTCATTTTTTAATCCCTCGATAAGGGGATGGGCAACTCCAGATGTTACAGGCGTCACAAGATCGACCCAGTAAGCTGAAAGAATTGGTGTTAAAACAGGAACCGTCACTATGATTCTACTGGGAAGCCCTCGGGCCTCTGCATAGGCATGCATCATTTCCCTGTAAGTCAGGATCTCCGGTCCCCCGATATCAAAGGTATGACCAGCTGTATCAGGGTTAAGAAGGCATCCAACAAGGTATGCAAGTACATCTTTCAGGGCTATGGGTTGAATGCGGGTGTCTATCCATTTGGGGCAGACCATCACAGGAAGGCGTTCTACTAGATACCTCAGCATCTCAAACGATGCGCCGCCTGCCCCAATAATGATGGCGGCGCGAAGTATTGTGGCGGCAGCCTTTCCGGAAGAAAGTATTTCCGCGACCTCGGCACGGC
>OUUY01000083.1 GCA_900302705.1 Candidatus Sulfobium mesophilum | reverse complement strand
CATGTAAGCAGACGATTGATCTGGATTCTTGGTGGTATCGGCGTATTGATCCTTGCTGCGGTCGTGTTTTCCTACCTTGTAAGTAGCAATGTTTTGCGGCATTACATGGAGCGGCAAATGAACCGTAATTTGAAAGAGTACACGGTTCATATCGAGCGGGCCTATTTCCATCCCGTCGCATTCTCACTCGACCTTGACAATCTAACCCTGACACAAGATGCGGAACCTGATCCGCCTGTGGCTTATATCAGAAGGCTTCACGCAGGTATACACTGGAGGGAACTCCTGACGGGCCATTTGGTCGCTGATTTTCTCATCGACCGTCCTAAGCTTTACATTAATCTGAAGAACATCCGTAAGGAGGAGCAGAGCAAGATAGCCTTCAGGGAAAAAGGATGGCAGCAGGCACTTGAAGCTATTTATCCCTTAAAGATTAATGTATTCACGGTTCATGATGGAGAACTGACTTATCTGGACGAGAGTCCCTACAGACCACTCCGCATGAGCGGCGTTAATCTTCATGCTTCGAATATCCGGAATATCCGTTTTCCCGAGCATACCTACCCGTCACCGATCAGACTTGAAGGAACTATCTTCGACAAGGGGGCGCTCGTCCTCGATGGGCGCGCCAATTTCTTGCTGGAGCCTCACCTTGGACTCAGCGCTGCCATAAATCTGAGCAACATGGATTTGGCTTATTTCGAGCCGATCACGAACCGCAGCAATATTTCCGTGCGCAAGGGGACCTTGTCGGTAACGGGTACCATGGAATATTCCCCTACCATAACCGTAGTGAATCTGAAGAGCATGGCCGTAGCCGGGGTGAATGTCGACTACCTACACCTTCCCCAGACTGTTGCAGCAGAAGAGGAAAGGATAAAGAATGCGGGACAAACGGCCAAGGAATTGAGCAACAAACCCACCACAAAGATCAGGATTGACAACCTGAACATTACTGATGGCAGTTTCGGATACGTAAACAAGACGACTCAGCCCAATTATCGTATCTATTTAGATCACAGCGAAGTAACCCTGAAGAATATTAGCAATCAGTTCAAAGAGGGTAAGTCAACGTTGGACTTAAGAGGAAAGTTCATGGGCACTGGCGACACGGTCGTAACAGGTACGTTTCGCCCCTACACAGAGGACCCTGATTTCAATCTTAATATTGCTATTGAGAACACACAGATGCCGGCGATGAGCGATCTATTTCGGTCTTTTGGAAACTTCGACATCAGAGAAGGCCTCTTCTCCTTCTATTCGGAGTTGGAGATCAAAGGCGATAAGGTGAGCGGGTATGTTAAACCCCTCTTCAAGAATATGAAAGTCTATGACCGGCGTGACAGAGAGGGAAAGGGCCTCTTTCATAAGCTTTACGTTGGCTTGGTGGGCGGCATAGCCAAGCTTCTCGAAAACAGACCGCGCGGAGAGGTGGCGACCAAAACCGATATCTCCGGATCGCTCGCTAGTCCCAAAACCAGTACTCTTCAGATCATCTTTAACCTGATTCGGAATGCGTTCATCAAGTCGATCCTTCCTGGATTTGAGAGCGAAGTTAC
Organism: Candidatus Sulfobium mesophilum; assembly: GCA_900302705.1. Taxonomy (GTDB): domain Bacteria; phylum Nitrospirota; class Thermodesulfovibrionia; order Thermodesulfovibrionales; family UBA6898; genus Sulfobium; species Sulfobium mesophilum. The sequence continues at coordinate 23,195 of OUUY01000083.1, read as the reverse complement.
AAGCCCGAAAAGCAATCCTCAACCAGCAGCTCCTGACAATACTTCATCCTCAGGACAAAAATAATCCGAATGATCTCTTTCGGAGCCTCTGGAACAATGGACCCCACCAAGAACACGAAGGAATGACCACCATAACATGGGTGTTTCTTATGGCTCTCACCCCATACAATGAATTGGATATCGTCGAGATAAGCCCTTTGTCGGGTTACATTTGATCCATATGATAAATATATAGCGGTGTCAATTCAAAAAAGTCACTTGGAGACCTGCAGCCTTTTATTAGAGGGTTGGGAAGCTGCTTAAATTTCTATTTGTTACCCTCAGTCTTGTTGTGCCTGATGGCCTGCAGAGGAATGAGGTGTTGCCAGAGTCTATTTGTTTCTCTGGTGAGACTTTTGCTCCATACTCCTCACAGCTATTTTGATGAAATAAAAGAAAAGAGGAGGTATTTAGTCTCGCCCCTCGGAAAATATGATAAGAAATTATTCCTTGTCTTTCTCTTTTTGCTTCTTCTCCATCTTCTCCATCTCCTCCTCCATCTCCATCTTCTGCTCTATCTCCTTCTTCACCCCTTTCTCCTTTTGCTCCTTCTCCATCATCTCCATCTTCTTCACATCTTTCTTCTCCATCTCTTTCTTCGTCATAACTTTCCATGCCATCATCTTGCCATCTTTCTCTGAGTACTTGGCGGACAACTTGTCGCCAACCTTCACGTCAGCGAGGGTCTTCCCTTCGGCAAACTTGGTCTTGTCAGTAGTAGTGAGCACAACTTCGCCCTTCTTCCCTTTTATGGTAAGGGTATTTGCGGCTGCATCAACTGCTGTCACCTCGCCAGAAATAATCATCGCCTTCGTTGAATGTTTCTTCTCTTCTGCAAAAGAGAATCTCGCAACTGAGAGAACAATGAGAACTGATACGATAATAACTAATGCCTTCTTCATGAAATCACCCCCTTCCATTAATGAATATTGCTGCATTGAATATCCTCTATGTAAAGACTATTAATTCCTATCATAGAAGAATGCACCTGTCAATTGGGCCGGTATTTTCAATACCATTTGTACTTAGCAGCATTGCATTCGACCGGTTCTGTGACCCAGGAAGTACTAATCCCTCCTGCCTTTCCATGTTGGATGAGTATGAAAATACCCTACTGGTTTATAATATAAGCTGATGGTTGGAGGAAGTACTATTGCCTCTCGATTCCACCGAGTCGATACTTTCAGGAAACCAAAATCTATCGATAGCACGACCAGAACAAGACAACCTAGGAAAAATAAGAGAGCGATAAGTATAGCCACCACTCCTCATGCTTCAACTGACTAAATGCCTCTCGATTTCGAGCTTAAAGATGCTCTATCGTAAAAAAGCTGTTCACATCTTCCTCTAAAGATTTCATAATGGAAACTTGTTGCTTATTTCCCAAATCTGAATTGAAGACCTGCATAGAGAAGAAGGTTCGGCTGATCCGGCGCGCTATGAAAGCTTCTTCCGGCTGATGCGAGGAGGGTATAACTCTCGCCAAGATCGTAACGAAAGCCCAGATTAAATACCGTTTCATGCCTCTTGAAACTGTTGTTTGCGGTTCCATATACCTCTGCCAGGGCCTCAAGTCCCTTAATCTCCGCATATTTCAAGGCAAGGCCGTATATCCATTCATCACCGCCACGCTCCCGGAAGTCATGGCCGAATTCCGCGTTTATGTTGATTATTCCTATCTTCTTTTCTATTTGAACCGGCAGTCTGAAAGTGGCGCCATTGTCCACGAGACCCCGGTCTGCAGACGATGTAGGGTTATTGAAGATTGCCCGGGGATAGAGAGACATGGCTATGCCATGCCTTTCCTCATCCAGAAACCTCCATTTCACGGCAACTTCGGAATTGCCCAGCCCGTTTTTTGAGCCCGCATCTCTGCTGTCAAGCACTACCCATGGGACGCTGTAATTAAGCTGGATATATTCACCGATGCCATAATTGATATCGAGAGCCGGCGTTGCATAACGAGTCTCATCATCTCGTCTGTCCACAGTAAAGCCAACATTAATCTCCCATTTCTTGTCCCCGGGGGTTCCGGTATCGTCAGTAAGAAGCGGTGGCCCGGCAAACGCGCAAAGGGGAAAGAGTGCTGCAGTCAACAGGATAATGATAACAGTGCGCATCGGATTACATATCATTCACTTTGGCATGAAAGTGAAAACGCCCCACCTGGGCACACTCTTGCAGACATACCAGGAACTGCGAGATAGAGCCTATGTTGCGTAACGCCTGCCCCGAAACCTTACTTTCCATTACTGCCTCCTTAGTGTTCTTCCGCACTAATTATAGTTGTCAAAGTACTTATGACAGCGAACTGCTTATATGATTGTAATATTGAAAATTATGTCTGTATAGCTTCATCGCCTTTAACACGGACAGTTTTTGCGCTGCATATCGGGCTTTCCGGTGGCATCCATTGTGAATGCCGAATGTAAGTGATGAACTGAAAATGCGGTTCCCAGTGGTTAACATGTCCTCCCATGTAAGCAGACGATTGATCTGGATTCTTGGTGGTATCGGCGTATTGATCCTTGTTGCGATCGTGCTTTCCTACCTTGTAAGTAGCGATGTTTTGCGGCATTACATGAAGCGGCAGATGTACGAATACTCATGTTGCCCGCTAATATTTATACCCTGATTTTGTAAATACTTTAAATACTAAAAAATTATTAATAACTTATTAATAGAACTAATTGTAGGACAAATCCTCACAACAAAATCAGACTACTACCGATTGCAATCACCTTGAATATTTGAGATATTTATGTTGCTGGGACCCTCATCACATCTTTTGTCCTCAGCGTAATAGTACATTTTGTCGCCGTAGATAGGGGGGAAATATTGGCTCACCATTAACCTTGCGGCCGGATGGTCGATTATCTAGAGAAGAGGAGGAGGAGGAGGAGATGAAGAACATTGTTTTTTTAACAGTATTGGCGATTTTCGGACTAGCCTTGTTTTCAGGCTGCGCCTCTATGACAGGCGAAACGGCAGGAGAAAAGATCGATGACGCAACGATTACTACTGAAGTGAACGCGGCAATAGTCAAAGACCCGGATGCCCATTATCTAAAAATTGATGTGACTACGACGCAGGGAGATGTTGTGCTTACGGGTTTTGTGAACAGCAAACAGACCGAGGAACGGCTAGTAACGAGGATCAAGCAAATCAGGGGTGTCAAATCTGTGAAGAGCCTTTTGAAGGTGGAGGAGAAAAAGTAGCTCTGAAAAATTGGTCGCCTGCCGAGAAAGGAGAATCCCATGCTGTGGACGATCTTTGTGATTCTCATAATTATGTGGCTTCTGGGGTTAGTCAGCGGATATACGATCGGCGGATTCATCCATATCCTGCTAGTTATTGCAATTGTAGTAGTTCTGATCAGGATTATCCAAGGGAGAAAGCCCATATAACTGGGATGAAAAACAAGCTAATTATCGAGGAATCGAACAGGAAGATGGGTCGAGCAGCAGCAGGCTGAAATGCAGCCGAAAGGAGGGGAAACATGAATGCAGACATATTGAAAGGAAAGTGGAAGGAAATCAAAGGAGATGTCAAAACGAAGTGGGGCAAACTTACGGATGACGACCTCACCGAGATCGAAGGACATGAAGAAAAGCTCTTGGGGCTTTTGCAGAAGAGATATGGATATGCCAAGGACAAAGCCGAGCAGGACTACAAGGAATTCATGGAACGCTATGACAAGCCTGCTTCGACCAAGACATAAGTGACTCAGGCAACCGGATACGAAAAGTGGCGTGATGTCTGTTTCTCGGAATCAGCAGTCAGAGCTGCGCGACCCTTTTTCCTTACGAAAAGAGATTGGATCAATCTTCCCCTTCAAAGAACCAGGCTCGAAGGCGAAGAAGAAAGTTCTCTTATAAAAAGTAAAGGAGGAAAGTCATGGGAACCATATTACTCGTCATTTTGATCCTCTTGCTTATCGGCGCACTGCCCACCTGGCCCTACAGTTCGGGCTGGGGATACTATCCGAGCGGCGGACTCGGACTAATCCTTCTGATTCTGATCATCCTGTTGCTACTTGGACGGATCTAAAGATACTTTAAAGCAGGGAAAAAGGACGAGGAGGGATTTTGGCAGCTTCGGGAGCCGAAAAAACGTCGGGGAAATGGAAAAGCGGCTTATCATGAGCCAGCGCGCCATTTGGGAAACAGCTGGGCTTTAAACCGGCGCTTATCAATCTTGGCCCGGCCTTTAGAGGGACACAGTGGCTGCTTAAAATACTATCTTGACAGGAGGAAGCAATGCAAAGAATCACAGAAATTTTAAATTCTATTGATATCGTATACTTATACGTGATTATGGGCGTTATTGCCGTTTTCGTGATTCTCTTCCTCATCTGGGCGCTGTTCCTTAAAAGGAGAATGGGCCCGCCCACCGAGGAAATAATAAATGCGGAAACGGCTTTGTCCGGGGCAAAACAGAGAGAGGCCGATCTCTACGCGCAGGAGGAATATCAAAAAGCCGAAGATTCTCTTGCAAGAGCGAAACACCTCATGGCCGGCAAAGAATATAAAAAGGCAAAAAAAGCGGCACAGGAAGCGATTGGGCAAACTCGCGACATCGGTAAAGCGATAGAGGAGAACAAGACAAAGATGAAAGCCGAGAACGAGAAGATGTTCGCCGATTTCGACAAGCAGGTGGATGACCTGAAGCAGTGGGCTGCTAAACGAGGTACAGATACACCGATAAACGTACCTCCCAAGGTTCAGGAATTGGTCGGCAAATGGGAGATTATCAAGGTGAGGATCCCGGACCTGATCCAACATGGGCGTATAAGGCAGGCTCACGACGAGTTGAAGGCAATTGAAGGCGAGATCCAGACACAGCGGCAGGATTTTGTCGTGCAACAAGGAACTAGCGGGATACAACGATGAACGAGCGAAAAGCGTGCCAGGAGAAGTCTAGGACCACCTCTATTCATGACAACGAGTAAGAAAGACTGCACAGGCGGCATACCCAGCTGGGATATTGTATTCATTCCCCTGAGTTGTTGCTGAGGCTGATCGTGCGGGCGAAAAAATTATTATTTGTTTTCTTCCTGCTCGCAGTAATATTTTTGGGGTTCTTTCTTGCGGTATTTTGGTCCATACCAGATATAGGCCCGGATTTCGATTACGCAGTTGTTGTGCATTCCGATGACGGCGCTGTACTGGCCGAATTCTACAGGGAGAGAAGATTTTTTATCCCTCGCCCTAATATCCCGGACCATGTCAAAAAGGCTTTGGTCGCCGCTGAGGACCACAGATTTTATGCACACCACGGTTTTGATGTAAAAGGGATTGCACGTGCTGTCAGAAGAAACATTACCGCTAAGTCCGTAATGGAGGGAGGCAGCACCATAACACAACAACTGGCGAAGATGATGTTAAAAAGGGCTGATAGGAGTTTTTACCGGAAGCTCCAGGAAATACTCGTAGCGTTCAGACTGGAATGGAAATACTCAAAAGAAGAGATCTTAGGCCTATACCTTAACCTTGCATATTTCGGCGAGAGGGCCTACGGTATAGAGGCCGCCGCGAGGACCTACTTCAATAAGCCGGCAGCAAGGTTGGACGTTTCAGAGGCGGCACTGCTTGCAGGGCTTCAGAAGGCCCCGAACAAGTATTCTCCTTTGAGAAACCCTGAGCTAGCGCAAGAAAGAATGATGAAGGTGCTGCGCGAAATGCTTGCCTTACAGTTTATATCCTATGACGAATACGCAGAGGCCGTTTCAGCGTCCATTACTCAAGAGAGTCACTTCCAGCGTAAGGACGGCGCCCCATATTTTGTCGATTTAGTCAGGCAGAACTTGTCGGCAAAGTATGGCAATGCGCTTTACACCCGGGGTTTGCAAGTTTTTTCCACGTGCGACATGGCAATGCAATCTCTTGCTGAACAAGTTGTGAGGGATGGTGTGCGGAAAATTGAGCTTCGGACAAGGCCGGATGTGCAGGCCGCCCTTGTGGCAATAGATTTGGCAAGCGGCGAGATAAAAGCGATGGTCGGGGGGACTGATTTCAGCAGGTCCCAGTTCAACCGGGCGACAATGGCCTTAAGACAGCCTGGCTCGGTTTTTAAATCGTTCGTATATGCGGCAGCGCTTCAGAAAGGGATGTCAAATGATGATTCGATTCTTGATGAGACGGTAAACATAGAGGATGCGGACAGGGGCCGATGGTGGACTCCGAGAAATTCGGAAAATGAATACCACGGTGAGGTATCGCTCAAAACCGCCTTTGCCCTTTCCCTCAATTCTGCAACCGTTAGGCTTGCACAGAGAATCGGATTTGACAGCGTGAGTGAGATGGCTGAAAGATGCGGTATCCGTAGCAACCTCGGTACTCATCCATCTCTGGCGCTGGGTTCTTATGATGTGACCCTTCTTGATCTGACAGCAGCTTATGTGGCTTTTGCAACCGGGAAAAAAGTGACGCCTATGGCTTATACATCGATAAAAGACAAAAACGGAGACTATGTTGAACAGCCTGCGTCTTCTTACCGGGAGGTCTTATCCACCGATATCGTCAATAAGATGAAAGAACTTCTGCGGGCTACGGTCGTCTCAGGGATTGCCGGCAGAGCGAGGGCCGCAGGCCGGCCTGTTTACGGAAAAACGGGCACTACCAATGATTATACGGATGCCTGGTTTGTGGGGTTCGATGATCGCCTTGCGGTTGGGGTATGGGTGGGCAGGGATGACCATACCACCATCGGCGTCGAAGAAACCGGCTCAGAGGCGGCCCTGCCTATATGGACTGAATTCATGAAAAAAGTGCGGTACCCGGATCGGCTCCCTCTCATGGAAAATCTGATCTCGATGCAAAAAATTAATCCAAAGTAATGAGGGCTCACTAGACAGAGCTTAATCAATAAAACACTGATGGAGGTACTTATGATGCAAAGAAATGGACTGTTGAGAAAGAGTGCCGTGCTGTTCTTCTGTATTTTTATATTGTTGGTAACCGCCTGTGACAAACTTCCCTTCGGTTATACAAAAATTGGCGATATCGTTAAAAACCCCGCTGCGTTTGACGGCAAGGAAATACAAATTCGCGGGAAAGTGGTAGAAGTCACAAAGCTGCCCCTGATCGAAAAAAAATTTTACAACCTTGACGATGGTACAGGACAGATACTTGTCACAACCGAGCAAAATATTCCTGGGATGGGAGAGAAAGTTGCGGTCAGAGTGCGGATTAAATCTATAGCTATTGAAAACGATAAAAATATTGCCCTTCATGGAAAAGAGATCAAACGGCTATAGGTGATCTGCGCCTGAAGCTAATTTACCCGGAAGGGAGGCAAACATGAACGCAGATATTTTGAAAGGACAATGGAAGGAAATCAAAGGTGAGATCAAAGCGCAGTGGGGCAAACTCACTGATAATGACCTCACGGAGATTGAAGGCAAGGAAGAAGAACTTTTGGGGTTTTTACAGAAAAAATACGGATATGCCAATGACGAAGCCGCCCAGAAGTACAAGAATTTCATGAAAGGCTATAACAAGCCTGATGCTCCACCTTAAAGATAAGGGAGCCATGGGAAAGAAAGTGGTTCACTTTAGGTGAAAAGCAGAGCATAAAAGGATTGTCTGACCATTTCCCAAGCATTCGGCGTCTGATTTCATAGGAGTCAGTGAACTGGAAAAGAGGTGAAATTAATATGACTTTTTATCCCTTGCAACCTATGTTAGCTTTGATAGCGGGAATCCTGATTCTGGTCAGGCCTGCGTTATTAAATTATATCGTTGCCATTTATCTGATTTTGATCGGTGTTATCGGCCTGGCTCATTTCTAGGTGTCTTGAATTCGATCTTTCATTTAAAAAGATGAGGGGTATGGCTTGGCTAAGACTCAATAAAAGGGTGGAGGGAATGAGATGTTTTTAAAAACTCGTTACAAGAGGAGGGTGCTATGCTTTACTGGGCAGCTGTTTTCTTCGTTATTGCAATAATTGCCGCAGTTCTCGGCTTTACGGGTATCGCAGTCGCGGCGGCAGGCATCGCCAGGATCCTTTTCTTTATCTTTCTTGTATTCTTTTTTGTTACTTTGATCACTCATTTGATGAGACGAGGTCCAAAGGTGTGAGAGCGTAAAGAACCGAGCGACCATGATCCGTCCGGCATCGGCACATATTACCAAACAGGAGCCCAGTTCGGCTATGCTAATCTCTGGACCCCACTCTTTACCTTCCCGCTATGATTTGGCTGTCTTCCCCATACTAAAAAAATCGATGATGTACAAAACAACCCCTGAAGCAAAACCCCATGCGCATACCCAAAAAACAGCATACCAGAGCGTCATAAATCCCTGGGTCGATAGATAGTCCATTCCCAGGATCCGTTGCAGATACACCTGCACAATCCCGGCAACTGCAAGGGCAAGGACCATTAAAAACATCGAAAAGACCATCAGGCGTAAGGCACTCAAGCTTAGCGCGCTTTTAAGAGTCTTAATACCTTTGAGCTTCGGAACCGCAAAATAGATTAGCGTCAGGTTAAGCATTGCGTAGGCCCCGAAAAAGGCGAAATGCCCGTGTGAAGCTGTGATCTGTGTGCCGTGGGTCCATTTGTTTATCTGAGGAAGAGTATGCGCAAACCCCCACACACCGGCGCCAAAGAAATGCATGACCGCGCAGCCTACAGCCCAGAAGAGGGCAGTCCTGTTTTCTATCTCGACCTTCCTTTCCCGCACGTCTCTGAGGGTATCGATGACCATGAACAGTATTGGGACCGGTTCGAGGGCACTGAAGATTCCGCCGACCCAAAGCCAGTAATAGGGTGTACCGATCCAGTAATAGTGATGGCCGGTTCCGGCTATACCGGTGAAGAGCACGAGGCCGACCTCTACATACAGCCACTTCTCGACTATTTCCCGGTCCACTCCAGTAAGTTTCAACAATATGAAAGCCATTATGGAACCCGCGACAAGCTCCCAGGCGCCTTCCACCCACAGGTGGATGACCCACCACCAGTAATAATATTGCGTCGTGAGGTTCTTCACGAAGAAAATGCCGAAAATAAACATGCCTGCAAGCATGACAAGACCGCCCAGAAGCACACCTTGTATTACTGTCCATCTTTTCGTCTTCATCATAGTTTTAAGAATGTTAAAGAGAAACATGAGTGCGACAACAACTATGCCGACCTTCAGAATCGTAGGCTGTTCCAGAAAGGGCATTCCCCATGACCATCCGAATAAGTACCCCGCAATTGCCGCTACGCCGACTGAGGCAAACAGAATAAGCTGAATGTTGGCCAGCTTCGGGCTCCATATCTCTGTTTCCGATTCCTCCGGGACAAGATAGTACGTGCCTCCCATGAACCCAAAGAGCAGCCAAACAACAAGGAGGTTAATATGGATTGCCCTTGACGTGTTGAAGGGGAGAATATTGATAAGAGGGTCATGGTCCCAGACATATTTTGCACCTGTTATCAGACCAAAGATTACCTGCAGGCCGAAAAGGAGCGTTGCAACAACAAAATAGTTATAAGCGATCTTTTGAGTTTCGTATTTCATTTCAATACCTCTCTATTTCAGCCCGGAAAGATAGTCCGCAAGGTCTTCCCGGTCCTTTTCCGAAAGCTTGGCATAGCTCGGCATAATGGAATTGGGATTGTGAGCTTTTGGATCTTTGAGTTGTTCCTCGATCCATTCCTTACTCCTTCTGCTTCCCACCTTTGTGAGGTCAGGCCCTATCGTTCCGCCAACTCCGCCCAGCATATGACATGCAGAACATCCCTGAGCCTTGAAAACAGCCTCCCCCGGCTTAGGTAACGCCTGCGAAGCAACCAGTGCCATCGGTTTCGGCGGCCAATTGTTGGTATCTATCCCGTTGACCCACGTGAGAAAGTTGATAACGTCCGATATCTCCTGATCTGTCAGATGAAGATTGGGCATTCTTCTTTCTGCCGGCCATACCGAAGGCGGGTCTTTAATGAACCTGCTCATCCAGTCCCTGTCCCTGTAACTCATGACTTTAGTGACGTCCGGAGCATAATATCCCCCAATGCCTAAGATAGTGTGGCAATCATTGCAATTATATTTCTGCCAGACCCATTTGCCTGCCACGACCCGTTCGTCCAATTTCATTTCGTGGGTCTGCATTCCTACTTTCCTATGAAAATCGTAGGTGAGGGCAAGGAAGATCACGGCTGAGACAACCGTGCCCCATATGAAAATGGCTTTTGCGTTAGATACTGTCATGACACCTCCGTTACGGATTTATAATGAGAGACGAGTTGAAATGATCACCCCGGTTTGAGGACGATCTGCTTCTCGCAAAACTTTCTTACCTTTTAATTTGCTTGTATCACGAAATAGGCCTGCCGTCAACTGAAGACCAGGAGGTTATAGCGAGCACATAAACTGTCCGTATCTGTAGCACATGAACTGTCCGGTTCACTATGGATGGCGAGGGGCTTATCCATGCTGCGGACGGAACTAATGCAGGAGATACGGAAGATGCGATTTAAGGAAGCATATGAGGCTTGCAGAGAGGCCGATTGACAATTCATCAAAGTATGCAAGTCTTTTCTCAGGGCTTACAGTCTTAGCTGACTTTCATAAAAAAAACGTTTATTAAACTTTTGAGGGTAATTCCAATCCCGATATTGCACATAGACTTGCCCAACCGGGGAAGGAGGTGATAGAAATGAAAAAAATATTTGCGCTGGTTATGGTGATGATCTTTATTGTGTCGGCTGAGGGAATGTCGACCGCCGAATTAAGACCGCTTTCAAAGGTTATGGTCCATAGGTTAGCACAAATGACAAAGCTGCTAGTCTACCTTGCCCTGGGCGATTTCGACAATGTGAAGGTGAATGCCGATAGTTTCGCGGCTACAGTTAAGGCGGACACGGCAGGACTTCCGTCGGAACCGCTTAAGGCGGCCAATACTAATCTCGACAAGGCGATTGAAGGATTTTCGCAGGCAGTAAGGAAGAAAGATCCCCCTCCTGAGATAATCAGTAAGTTTGGCGGCATAATGGCGGCTTGTTACGGCTGTCACTCAAAATTCAGAGACCCGAAATAACATTTACCGGCAGGCTACCCTCAGGGTAACCTGCCGGTAAATTGAAATTCTCTATATTCTCCTGTGCATTGCAAGTAGTGCTGGAAAACGCCCTGGCTGGAGTTTAAACCAGGTTCTTCTCCATCTTGTCTACTTTAATTCGACAATTATTACGTCAGTATTCGTATCTCCTATATTTTCGCCGATGTGTATATGCGCCTTCATCCAAACAACACTCCCTGTCTTGACGTCAACCTCATGCTTGCGGCCATCAGGAAATGTCAACCGACGCTTGAAAGAAGACTCTGCATACAGGACGTAGTCAGGGTGATAGTGCTGCAACGTTCTGTCCCCGGGCTTATCGTGGTATCTGAGCACCCTAACGCGTTCGTTCTCTATCACAACCGAATATTTGTCCCCATCTGTTTCAACAGGGTCCTGCATATTAGACTGAAACACCATTTGTCTCCTCCTTGTTATTTTGCTGAATACATTTCACTTTTCCTTTGAAACAGTATTCTGAGTGGGAAATGGCTTCTGCTTGAAATCTAACCTATCTAAGGGTGCTTTGCAACCTATCTTCAGGAAGAACTGCGTAGCGCCTCTTTTTAAATTTAAGGCTTAGCTCCAAACTCTACACTGGATTCTTGTCTAACATCAGAATTCATATGAGCGGCCCCATGGTACAATTTGCTCCAAAGTAAATGTCATCCATTATCTCCGGAAGAAAATGATCACTGACTATTCGATTATCGGAACTTGCCCGGCATATGAGGGAGAACCCTCGATTTCACTTTGAACTCCGCAGAATTATAACATGTTGAGGTCCTGCGCGCTTCAGGAAGTGGACCTCATCGCCAAGTATCTCTCATCGGGTGATGGAAAAACGGAAAAACACATACGGTGCGAGAGTGAGCCAAAGAAGGAACATCACCCACACCCGGCCTTCCACCACGTTGTAATCATTAAACAGCTGGGACCAGGGACGATGCATTCCAAACCGACCAAAAACAAACTCGAAGACAACAGTAAGAAACAGCCAGACGAGCCCAATAGAAAGCGCTTGCCGTGCTGAAGCGGGCGGCCATAAATGAACAACTGCCCAAATGAAAAGTCCGATCAGGACCGAGCCAATCGCAGTTGACAGCTGGTGAGCGTGGAGTTCTGGCATCACCTTACCGAATGTTAACTGACGTAGAGCGCCATTTGCGATTGCAACCAGAAGCATCGGAACCCAGGCGATCACGTAGCGGAGCAATTGAAATTCCCTTTCATCTCAAATTGTAAGATACACAATTATACCAGCAGTTGAAGATGATAATTAAGGGCAGCATGAGTACTTGCGAGAGTCCCACTTATATGCTTGTCTAGGGAGTCAAATCCCCAGCTTCATTTGTGGCCCCAGGAAAGATAGAAACTGTGGGCCAGGGCAAAGCACTCCTCGTGCGCCCTGGCCTTCAGAGTTCTGAAGAAAGACTTAAACGCCAGCCTCTAAGTCTCTTGTCCGCTTTCCTGAGTACTTCTTATAACGGCGATGGCTACACCCGCTTATAGCGGACTTTGTAAGCAGCGGGATGATCCAGGTCTGCCACGGCTTCCGCTCCCTCGAGCACCACATCCGTCTCTTTCGCAGGCAAAATCTTCCTTGCAGGCGCCTTTGTGAAAAAAGTCATAAAAGCGCCAATGATCAGAAGCGCTGATGATATGAGATATCCGATGCTATAGCTTCCAGTCATATCAGCAATTTTTCCGGCCATGATAGGCCCGAACACCCCTCCCACTCCCCATGCGGTAAACATAATGCCGTAGTTGAGGCCCAGATTTTTTGTCCCCCAGAAATCAGCTGTAGCAGAGGGAAAGAGTGAGAGGCAGGCACCGTAACTGAACCCAACAACAGCGGACCCGAGAATAAACGTCCCCACCGTGGAGAACTTCGAGAAGAAAAACATGATAGCTGCCTGACTGATAAAGACAAGCATAATCGTCCGGATTCTCCCTATACGGTCAGACACTATACCTGCGATGATGCGTCCCGCTGCATTGAAAACTGCAAGAAGAATAACAAACAGAAATCCGGCCCGGATTACATTGCCAGACTGGACTGAAACGATTTTTGCGAGGTGACCGATGATCATAAGGCCGGCAGTTGCAGCGCAGGCGTATTCAAACCATAAGAAGTAGAATGTCCGCGTTCTCAACATATCCCTCCAGGTAAAGTCAACACTGGAATTGCCGGAGATCTTGTTCTTCCGCAGCGAGGCAATCCTTGTGAGCGGAGGATTCGTGATGAACTGCGCAATGAAAACTGCGAATACGGCAAAGACCGCGCCAAGAACCCGGAAGGCATCGCTGACACCAAAGTCCTGAATAAGATATTTGCTGAAGGGCGCTATGTATACCGGCGCTAGGCCGAATCCGCTCACAACGATCCCTGTGATCAGTCCCTTTTTTTCTGGAGGAAACCATTTTACAGCGGCAGGGGTCGCAGCGGAATATCCGAGACCGAAACCAGTGCCAGCCAGAATCCCGAAACCGATCACCGCGGGCAGGATATTGCCAGCACTGGCAAAGCTCGTAAATACGAGACCGGCAGCCGTGAAAACAGCTCCCATGCTGGCCACCATCCGCGGACCTATCTTATCCTGGAGCCTACCGGCAGGTACCATCATCATAGCAAAGCAGGCGATGGCAACGGTATAGGGTATCGAAGCCTCTGTTTTGGTCCATCCGAACCCTCCTTTGTCCACAGTTTCAGTCAACTGTTTGGCGAAGACACTCCATGCATATAGAACTCCCAACGCAAGGTTGAGCCCCAATCCTGATGCAGTTACCCACCAGCCTTTATTGCTATCCATCACAGTCAATCTCCTTTCAAATTTGCGTTCTTTTTAGATGGTTATGTCGGATCATTGAATATCTGCAAGACATAAGCAATAGGGATGCCTGTATATTTCCGCTGAATTTATTCTTTATAAACAGGGCGATTCAGACCTGCAGGGGCTGTCAAAAAAGATTTCCCGGCCTTTTTCTTGCATTTGTGAAAAATGCAGGAACTTGCAGGGCGAAAAATTCCCTTTTTTATCGTTTATCTAAGGACATTTGCAGATATGAAAGAAAGTTGCAGAAATGCAACTTATGAGAATGTCCGGGAATCAAAGGACGGAGGGGACCAGCAGCCGTGAAATCTCATGTCATTCACGCTTCATCCTTTTTTAGATGATACTTTTTGATCTTGCGGTAAAGGGTCACGACGTTGATGCCCGCTTGTCGTGCACCGTCTTCCACGTTGCCGCGGCATTTCCTAAGAAGCGATGTGAAATACTCCCTCTCGAAACGACCGAGGGCCTCCTGGAAATCTCCATGCGCACCCTCGTCTTCCCCTGCCTCAGGCACTCCGACAAACTGTCTTACAGTATCGCTGTCTACATAGCGCCCGGTTGAGAGCGCAAGAGCGGCCTCAACCACATTTCCCAGTTCCCTGACATTCCCCGGCCAGTGATATCGCAGAAGATATTTCATCGCGTCAGGCGTGAATCCGGCAAAATCGGTGCCGAATTTCTTATTGTGGATTGAAACAAAAAAAGCGACAAGGATGGGTATGTCTACGGTCCTCTCCCGCAGAGGAGGAATAGGGATCGTAATTCCATTCAGGCGGTAATAGAGATCCTCCCGGAAGGAGCCATCATTGATCGCCTTCCGGGGATCGGCATTTGTCGCTGAAATCACCCTTACATCGACCCTGATCGTCTTGCCTTCGCCGACCCGCATGAATTCCTTCTCCTGCAGGAACCTCAGGAGCGCTTTCTGCACCTCAGGTGTCAGGTTGACGACTTCATCGAGGAACAAAGTCCCCTCATGGGCAAGTTCTATCAGTCCGGTTTTGTCCCCGGTTGCCCCTGTGAAGGCCCCTTTCCTGTAGCCGAAAAGCTCGCTCTCCAGGAGTGACTGGGGAAGAGCGCCACAGTTAATCGCTATGAAGGGATGTTCCTTTCTGGGTGAATTATAGTGTATTGCCTGTGCTATCAGTTCTTTGCCAGTTCCAGATTCACCTATGATCAATACCGGCAGGTCGCGCTGAGCTACTTTCTCAACCTTTTGCAGTACCTGCTTAATGCCGTCAGACATACCTATGATATTTTCGAATTTGAATTTGCTGAAAAGTTCCCGCTTCAGCTTGAGGTTTTCTTCGAGGAGGGCTGTATTCTTTAACGCTTTTCTGACCCTGTAAAGGAACTCCTCTGACTCGAAAGGTTTTGTGATGAGATCGTCTGCGCCCTTCCGAATCGCCTGGATCGAGACGTCCACGGTTGCATGGCCGGTTATGATTATTACCGGCACATGCGGGGCCTTGCGCTTGATGTGATTCAGTACTTCTATCCCATCCATCCCCGGCATTTTTATGTCCGTTATCACAAGCGAAAACTCTTCGTTTCCGAATTCCGCGACAGCGCGATAAGGGTCGTGAAAAATCCTCAGGCTCCGGCCTTCGCCGGAGAGGATATCGGAGATCAGACGGCTCATCGCAACATCATCTTCAACGATCATGATCGGCCGTGCGCCCGTCATTTTTGCTCCTCTGCTGCAGGCAGACGTATAGTAAATTTCGTCCCTAAACCCACGATGCTCTCAACGACTATCGTCCCCAGGTGCTGTTTTATAATCTGTTTTGTAATCGCAAGTCCCAGCCCTGTCCCCTTCGGTTTCGTCGTAAAGAAAGGCTCGAATATTTTTTCGAGATGCTCATGCGAAATACCGCAACCCGTGTCTCCGAATGTAATTATTGCCTCTCCTTTTGGATCGAATTCCGTCCCGATGAGGATACGACCATTTCCTTCCGTCGCCGCGGCGGCATTGAGGATGAGATTTATCGCGACCTGATACATCTGGTCCTCATCCACCATCACCGGGGGAAGGTCATGGACAAATTGCGTGAGGATTTCCACATTCCGGGTCTCAGGCAGGTTCGAGGCGAACCGTACAATTTCACCCAAGATTGCATTGAGGTCCTTTGTCTCGAGCTTCGGGGCCGGAACCCGGGCATAACTCAACAGGTCTTCGACAATCTTCTTGCAGCGCCTGCTCTCGTTCTTTATGTCCAGGACGTATCGGTATACAGGGGAATCTGCAGGCACCTTCCCCTCCAGGTAGGAGGTATAGCCCAGGATGACGCCAAGCGGGTTGTTGATCTCATGAGCCACCTTCGATGAAAGCACGCCAAGCGAGGCCATCTTCGCCTGCTGGTTCAGGGCCTTCTCCATTTCCTTGTTTCTTTCGATCATCTCGACCATCCTGTTGAAGCTTCCCGCCAGTTCTCCTATCTCATCGCTTCCTGTGATCTTGATGCGTCTTTCGGTCCTGCCCTTTTTGATATCCCTGACCACTTCCATTATGTTTCTGATTGGGTTCGTTAATTTTGAGGAGAGATAGAACACGAGGATTACAGAGACAGGCATAGAGACAATGAGGACCAGAATCACATTCCGGAGAATCTGCCGGGTTATGAGATTGGCTTCGGAATAGAACTCGTTCTCATATGAGCCCACTGCCACTATCCAGTCCCACGGCTCGAAGTGGATATATCGCACGATCTTCATCCTCGCCTCTTTGTCCCCCGGGTTCTTCCAGGGGTAACGGATCCAGCCCGTTTTCTTCATAAGCATCTCCCGGATGAAGTAATTTCCGTTAAAGTCCACTGATTCCGAAATATTAACGCCTTCCTGAGCCGGGTGAATAGTGAGCATGCCTTTGCCGTCAAGGCAATAAATATAGCCGGTGGCGCCCACCTTCTTTTCCTTGATGATCTTCCTGATGTCTGTGAAAAACTGCTGTTTAAAGCTGTCGCTCTCGTCCGGCCGGTAAGAACCGAAATGTTCGTCGTATGTTCTCAAAAGATCGATGGTAAACCGCGTCATATGATCCAGATCCGCCTTACTTGTGTCAGTAATGCCCCGGTATGCCTGACGGGTCGCGACATAGCCTATTGTATTTCCGACAACTATGATAGGGATTACCACGAGGGGCAGGACGAGCAGGAGTATCTTCCATTTGATCTTAAGATTTCTCATGACCGGTGGCGAACAGGAGCGTATTTACCAACGGCGACCAGCAGAATGAGGAGCTTCCAAGAAACGATAAGAACTCGCTTTATCATGGGCTATTGTATGAAGAAGGCAATGGCAAGTCAAGAAAACGAATTGCCTCATTGAAAAACGATACGAAAGTGAATCGTTGCCTCAAATAGGAAATCGATACGAAAAATCTTTGAAAATGTCTTCTATAGTCAAAGCTATGGGAGGCGGGAATGATGCTAACGATGAACGAGAGAAAAAAGGCAACGGCGATGGTTGCTTGCCGATACCAGAAAGCTACAAAGAAAGACAAGGGACTGATACTGGATGAATTTACCAAACTAACGGGGTACGGCAGGAGGTATGCCTCTCATTTACTGACGTGCCATGGCAGGAGGCTGAGGATCAGAAAGCACTGCGTTGTACAGGTCGACGCCGGGAAGACGACGCCAAGGAAGAAAGCCAAAGTCTATGACGATGCTGTAACAAAGGCTCTTAAGGAGGTCTGGTATATCATGGACTGCATTTGCGGCAAGAGGCTTGCTCCGGCGCAGAGGGAGGTAGTCATACGGCTTGAGCAATTTTGCGAAATCAGGCTTTCTGATGACGTTCGGCAGAAGCTCTTTAGGAAAAGCCCTGCCTCGATAGACCGGCTGCTGGCCAAAGAGCGCAAACGGCATCAGATCAAAGCCAGACATCACTGTTAACATTAAAACAGCCGCAGAATCATAATTCCTTTTTTATCTAGGTAAGCTCGCTAAGATTCATGTCATTATGGATTATCAAGACGTTTGTCAGAAAGTAGGAAAATAGTAGAATGAAAATTGGCAACTAGTGCCTGGGTAAATATCAGGGGGAGAAAAAAAGAAGCTTCATCGTTCTCCTGAGAGTGTCACATACGCTGTGGAATCGCCCCTGTATATGAGCAGGAGTACAGTCTCTCTCGGCATAGTTTCTGAAACTGAAGTTTCAAAGTCTTTCAGATTATTAATTATTTTATTGTTCACTTCCAAAATGACATCGCCTTTCATCAAAACTCCATCAGCGGGGGTACCATCTTCTAAATCGATTACAACGACACCGGTAATGCGTTTAGGTACGTCGAAGGTATTCTTTAGTTCAGGGGTGAGATTCTGGACATGGATACCCTTGAGATAATTGTCAACAGTGGCTGATGACTTTAATATCTCCGTGGGCAGTTCCTCAATGGTGCCCTTTACTACGTCTTCTTTCCCCTTCCGTATTACTCTTAAAGTCAACTCTGTTTGCGGCAACATGTTTGCAACTGTATTTCTAAGGGATAACGGATCGTCGATCTCCTTGCCATTTAAAGCAATGACGACGTCTCCCCTTTGTAAACCGGCTTTTTCAGCGGGGCTGCCTTCAAATACATCTGAAACGAGGGCTCCTCTTTCATTGTTTAGCTTGAATATTTTTGCAAGTTCTTTTGTCAAGGGTTGTATGGATGCACCAAACCAACCCCTGATGACTTTGCCATTTAACATTAGACTCCTCATAACGACTTTTGCCATGTTGCTTGGTATGGCAAACCCAATCCCCTGATGCCCGCCCGTAGTGCTGAATATGGCGGTATTGATGCCGATAAGTTCGCCTCTCATGTTTATCAGAGCGCCACCTGAGTTGCCTGGATTGATTGCGGCATCAGTCTGGATAAAGTCCTCGTATTCCGCAATGCCGACATCTGCCCTTCCTGTTGCGCTCACAATACCGGACGTAACAGTCTGATTTAAACCATAAGGATTTCCAATCGCCATAACTGCTTCGCCCACTCTCAGTTTGTCAGAGTCACCTATTTTCAAAACCGGAAGATGTTTCGCGTCTATCTTAATAACCGCGAGGTCTGTTTTTGAATCCGCACCGATTAAAAGGCCTTTGAACTCCCTTTTGTCAAAAAGCCGCACCTTTATATTATCCGGATTCTCGATTATATGCTTATTAGTGAGTATGTAACCGTCCTCATCCACAATAACCCCTGAACCGAAGGTTATTTGTTTTTGTTCTTTCGGCTTTTCTCTCTGCCCATACTCATTCTTGGAGAAGGGATCCTGCATCTGCCTTAGCTTTGTAGGATCTATGGATGCTACGTTCACAATAGTAGGTCTCGCTGCAGCGGCAATTTCTGCCATTGCCTGGCCTGTTTTTGAGAGGGCATCAATAGCCTTCTGCGGTATCTGAACAGTTTCTGCAGATGCACGGTTAGAAATAATGAGACCCGCCAACTTACCATCTCCCAGAAACAATACAACAAAAATTATAGTAACGGCGAAGGTAAACAGCTTAACGTATTTCAAGTGATTCCTCCTGCTAAGTTTTCACCACAGTGGTATGAAGAAAAATATAGCGTCTTAAAAATCTTTTCAATTCTGTCCTTCTTATAGATTATCCCTATCCTATTGTAACCTTCAAGTCTGCATGAGGGATTTAAAGCCTAATGAAGATCTGAAAACCAGCTGAATTATGTCTAGTGAAGCTCCCCGCCCCAAGGGGCGGGGCATCTTGGGCGCAGCTCAAAGCAGCTGCGCAGGCCCTTGCTCAATATCACGATGATGCTTGATATACTTATCGATAATTTGCCGAGTCATACGGTCTCCGACCGTTCGTGCGAAATATCCGTCTTCCCACAACTCTCCTGACCAAAGCTTTTTCTTGAGTCTCGGGAACTCGCGGAACAATTCCCGCGCACTTATGCTTTTTATTATTCTAACCACATCGCCGATGGAAGCTTCGGTGGAAACGATACTAGCATGTGCACATGATCTTTTGCCACCTCCATCTCACCAATGTTTATTC
Source organism: Candidatus Sulfobium mesophilum (assembly GCA_900302705.1). Lineage (GTDB taxonomy): Bacteria > Nitrospirota > Thermodesulfovibrionia > Thermodesulfovibrionales > UBA6898 > Sulfobium > Sulfobium mesophilum. Next base: position 3,269 of record OUUY01000083.1, on the reverse strand, counting down.
CATATTCTCCGCATATATCGTGTCTCTACAGGGAGGATAGGGGTAAGTGTGTTTGCTTAGGCCTAAAAAACCTCTTCAGTTCGTCGTCCTCCGTTTTTAAATTCACTGGCTATTCACTGGCGGTTTTTGGCATTTCTTCGAAGATAACTCATTGATAATAAAAGAAAGGCGTGTCGGAGAGAGTGGGAGTCGAACCCACCCGGACCCGCATGGAATAAGGGTTTGCGAGGATTTACTCGCTGTTTACTCGCTATTTTCGCTGTCGGTAACTTGGCATGGCGACATCCTTTTTGGTAGCCTTCAACCAAATCTTTTCTCGGGGAGGAATTGGTATGAAAAAAGTATTGGTGCTTTTCGTGCTGATTGGTCTGCTCTCAGTGGTTACACCTGTATTTGCGGCGGATGTTGATGGGGTTTGGTTACAGCAAACTAATCCCTCTGCACTAACGGGGGATGATGCCTTGATAATGGTAAGAGAAAACGGCGGATTTATCTTTGTTTCATTAATGCCTTTGGAGATGAATGATTATATTCCCTTATTTGGTTCCTTTAATAGTACGACGGGAACTGTGACTGAGTTGTTTAATCAGCGTACATTTAATCCAAATAACCAACCTATTACTGAACCAGAAAGCTTTACGGTCACGTTTACTCTTACCTCGCCGACAACTGCAACGGTGACAATCACCAGTTGTACCGACTTTTCTGACATTGTTGCCAAGGGTGAGTCTTCTTGTGCCCCGACAGGTACAACTTTCACTATAGTAAAAATATTCTAAAAGAGTTAATTCCGATAAAAAAAACCCCGTCGCACAAGGGGTTCTTTTTTTTAAAAAAAACTTTGTTGTTGAAGTCACTTTCCTTTAAGTATTAGACAACGGGAATACGCAAGTGGACTCAAGGTGATGGCTTTTCAGACTGGAGACTTCCGTCAAGGTCAGAGCTGAAGGACTTATATAATAGCGGGATTGATCCACGACACTTAATGTTTATGGCAAGTGGGTGTGGGCTGTGGAAATAGAGGAGCCATCGTATGCTTGAGTCAGTTTTTATGATGGCCTATCAATTACAGACTCCCGTAAGAACTCCCATCTAAATCGCGTCCTCGCAGTTAGGTCGCCTAACAGTAGGTGATGATTTCAGTGTAATACTTGCCGGACAGAGGGTCGCAGACATACCATTTTTAAGCTAAAGCCCGGATGACCATCTGCCGATCTTGCGAATGAATATTACCCGCAGTTAATATCCTCTATTTGGTCTGCGTGCGTTTTTCGGCTATCTCCTCCATCAGTTGCGTTTGCATCTCCTGAATCTCCAAAAGCCGCTGCCACTGGCTGTTTAGAAGATGGTCTATTTTCTCATGCAAATGCCGGATTTCAAGCTCTGCCTTTAGATTTACTTTGTAATCATACTCTCCTCTTAAACGGTCTTTTTCTTCCTGCCTGTTCTGACTCATCATGATCACCGGGGCTTGAATGGCAGCAAGACAAGATAGCACTAGATTAAGAAAGATATAAGGATAAGGGTCAAACGGTTTTTTCAGAAAGAAGGTTGTATTTACCGTTACCCATAAAAATAACACCGCGGCGAATATACTTATAAACCGCCAACTGCCGCCGAAATCTGCAATCTTGTCCGCTAACCGCTGACCTAGTGTCAGCTGACTATCATATGCTGCGTTAAGATTCGTTGAGAGCAGTTCCTGTTCGTGGAGGCTCCTTAGGACGTCAGACTCGATCTCTGTCAGTTCGCCTTTGTCTTGCTTTATGATTTCACTCAGATATTCATTTCTGAACCGGTTCAGGTCCGTAATGCAGATGAAGCTTGCAGATGTCCAGTCAGGACACGCCTTCCTGATTTTTTCCGCAATCACTCCGTGTACCATAGAGGCAGGCATCACTTCACCAAGCTTTTTTTCAGATTTGCAGACCTGACATATTGCCATCTTATGGTTTTTGATAGGCATCAGACCATCTCCTTTCTTTACGATTCATTATGCTAAGCACAAAATATTTGCCCGAATGACGCTGACAGCACGATTATATCATGCTAAGTCGACGGTTTTTTCGGTGGTGACAGCGCAAAGGGTCCCATTTGACGACATCCCTCTTAATTCCTATACTTGTTAGAGGTGAGAGGAAGGGCGCTGAAATCTCGTCTTGTAGGCGGCTTAAGGAGGTGTTGGAATGGATATTGTTTTGGATAATATGGAAGTCCGCATTCTGGGCTGCCTCATCGAAAAGGAGATTGCCACCCCTGAATATTACCCGCTGTCTTTGAACGCCCTGACAAACGCCTGCAACCAGAAATCAAACCGCAGACCCGTCCTCTCCGTCGACGAATCGACCGTATTGCAAGGAATTGACGGGCTGCGGCAAAAAGGACTTGCGCGCGAGACACAGACGTCAGGGAGCCGTGTCCCCAAGTACCTGCATGAATTACTCTCCAGGTTCGATCTGTCGAGGCCTGAAACAGCTATCGTGTGCGAGTTGATGGTACGCGGTCCGCAAACCCCCGGGGAACTCCGGTCGAATGCTGAAAGAATGGCGCCCTTCAAAACGATAGAAGAAGTGGAAGAGGCACTCGGGGCCCTGATGCAGCACGATCCTCCCCTCGTTACAAAATTGCCAAGGGAAGCGGGCAGGAAAGAGTCGAGATATGCACATCTATTTTCGCCACAGGCAACTGACGAAGAGACTGTCACTGACATGCCTGCCATGTATAAGCAGGGGATCCCGGAAAGCGAAGCGATCGCAAGACTGGCAGAAGAGATCTCTCAGATCAGAAGGGAACTGGAAGAACTCAGACAGGCATTTGCCCAATTCAAATCACAATTCTGATCAGCTTTCCCAGGCTTCATTTGGAAGATTTCAAGAGAAGTTCAGTTTGATCGGATACAAATGGATTTAGCCGCGCGCAAAAATGTATGATAATGCATGGGGCCGAGGTTGTACCTGAAATTAGGCGATATTGTTAATCATCGGCGGTATAAGTATTGGGGGCGGGGACAGGTTGTCGAAGAAAAGCATTCCGTATTGTCAGGCGGCTTCTGCATGGTTAGGGTCCTCTTCGATGACGGCAAAGAACGCTCCTTTATTAATGACCTCGACAACGAGTGCTGCTGTTACTATTCAGGCGTAAGACTTCTTTAGGATTGCTCGCTGTGATCGCGGAGGTCCGCCGCTCCCCAAACACTGGACAGGCAAAAAATATAGCAGACCCAGGAAGCCCGCAACCCCGATAAAATAAAAAAACTTTTTTTCAGCGTT
>OUUY01000077.1 GCA_900302705.1 Candidatus Sulfobium mesophilum | reverse complement strand
GGCATCGAAATTCCCGAACATATAATGCCGTGTCGTACCCATGAGAGTGTTGAAAAAAATTGCCAGCAGCGAACTGCCTACCACAACGTACATCGGCAGCCCGAGCCCAACGGTCATAAGCGGGACCATGAAAGGACCGCCCCCGAAACCGAACATCGATGAAACGACCGCTATCAAAAAACCGCCGAGACATCCAAGCACAACGTTTATTTTAAATTCATGCCCCCAGAATTCTACTATCATTTCTATCTCCTCCTATGTCTTTTTACCTGCGGCCTCTTCGGCCTTTTTCTTGAATTCCTTTAGAATCGCCTGTTCCTTCTTGTTTTTCGCGATGTATCCGGGAGTCGTCTGCCAGAACATCAGAGCGGCAAGCAGTATCAGTATCCATCCGAATACAAACTTGAACTGCTCAAGCGTTATCATCTCAGTAAGCTTAGGGCCTATGAACCCGCCTGCCACCATCGCAAGTCCGATTGCAACACCCAGCTTCCAGCTTATAAATTTTATCTTTGAATAATTGTAGATTCCGCTGCCCTGCGAAAAGAGGACTGTCGGCATCACAGTGCCTGCCACGACGGTGTGCGGCAGCGGCCAGATCGAAACAAGAAGCGGGTTCATCATAAACCCGCCCCCGGCTCCCATAAGCACGCCGAATATCGCTATTGCCAGGGTAAGGAAAAAAGGACCGAAGAGATTGATGCTCGTTCCCGCATTTGAGAGATAAACATTTGGGAAGCTGATATTGTTCTCTATGACGAGCGGCTGGCTTCTTAAGTCTTTGTCAACCGCCGCAACGATGTTGTATTTCCCGGGCGCGAGCCCCTTTCTGATATTCAGTACCGCCTTATAGGAGCCGTCGGGCTTCACTTCAATATCGGCACTCAGCACCTTGTCAGGCGACCTGAACCTGGCCTTCACAAGCTGCATGGAGCGCTTCTTGTTTTCCTTTGCATCCATGGCGGGAAGGAGTTCACCCCTGGAGCCGACTATACTTCCCATAAGCGTCGCCTGATATTTGTCTATTTGTATTCTGGCCGGCACAAAATATACGGCCTCCGCGCCGAGGTCCTTCAGCGCCTTTGAAAAACTCCATTTGCTTTTTTCTTTCTTTATCTTCTCAAGGTTGTCCTTCTGGTCCTTCGGCAGGAATATCTTGTAATAAGAGGGCATATCCTGAGTCATATAAAGTACATACGGTCTCTTTCCGGTATCTTTGTCAATTTCGGCGTCAAACCTGGATGCCCGCACCTTCCTTTCAGACCAGACTTCAAGGCATACGGGCCTTCCAGCAGGCCCCGTACCAGACACTGTAATCGTACCGCCGTTGTCCAGAGACGTTTTATCAGCCTCTATCGTAACAGTGCCCTTCAGACCAACATGTTCTGTAGCGGCAGGAGTCTTTTCTGCCGCGGCCGGCCTCGCTTCCGCGGGCTTTTGCGCATACGAATTATCAGCCGAAAACAGAAGCCCAAAACCGAAAAAAACAGTGATGCTCACGCAAAAAAGAAGTTTCATCTTAACCTCCATATCTTTTATCTGACGACAAGCACTGAGCATGGAGCACAGGCAACTACCCTGGACGATACGCTGCCTAAAATCGTCCTCTCCGTGGCCTGCTTACCTCGTGAGCCGATCACTACCAGATCAAACCCCATTCCTCCGGCGTGATCGCAAATAACATCGGCGGGATTTCCTTCAAGAACCATGGTCTCGGCTTCTATCCCCTTTTCCGAAAGCAAAGTTTTGACCCCCTCCATCGCACCTTCAATCTCCGACCTGTAAAGCCTGGTAACGGTATCGCAGTCTATGCCGATCTCGCTGAAACAGAGATTAGGGACAACCGAGATTACTATCAGCGAGGCGGACGAAGTTCCAGCGAGTTCCGCTGCCTTCAGCAACGCCCTGTCGGCATAGTCTGAGCCGTCATGTGCAACAAGGATCTTCTTCATATGCACCCCCTGTTATTTAAACCGTACACATTTATGGTAAAACAAACCGCCGTATAAATCCTGCATTCACAAATGTTACTTGCCTGAGATGTCAAAATTCAGGGCCTTCTGCAAGTATGCAAGCCACAAGAAGTAATGAATGCTAGACTCCCCGCTCCTCAGGCCCGAAGATATATTTATGAATCTGTAAATTAAACCTCACATCGAGCTTGTCATTGATTATCCATCTGGCAAGCTCTGCCGGCTGGATCGTGCCAACTGCCGGAGAAAAAAGGACCTTCGCCTTTTCTTTTAGCCTGAACTCAGCAACGACATCCTTTGCCCAGTCATAATCGCTTCGGTCGCAGACAACGAATTTGACCTCATCGGAAGGCTTAAGGCAATCGAAGTTGGAGAAGTCCATCTGATTGCTCATGCCGCTTCCAGGGGTCTTTACGTCCAGGATAATCACCGCCCGTTTGTCGATTTCACAGATACTAAGTGAACCGTTCGTTTCGACCAGCACTTCATAACCCTCGTTGAGCAGATCCCTGACCAGCAAAAGGGCGTCTTGCTGCTGTAAAAGCGGTTCCCCTCCTGTGATTTCGACCAGCGGCACGCCTGCCGCCCTTACATGGCCTATGATATCTTCGGCAGACATCTCAACGCCTTCATAGTATGAGTACTTCGTATCGCAGTAACGACACCTGAGATTACATCCGCTGAGCCTCACAAAAGTGCATGGGAGTCCGGCATATGTTGATTCACCCTGTATGCTTGTGAATATTTCGCAGATTTTCAATTGTTCTGGGCAGTCTTCCTTCCGGCTTCAGTCACAGGCTTATGTTTCCCGGAAGCCGCGGGATGCCCGCATTAAATTACAATAAAAGACAGAGGGATAAACTTGCAACTTAGAATAATCCCCTCCCCAACAGCGCGTAAGCGTGAGGACTGCGTCAGCGCGGCTTCAGCGGCGCGTATTGCATCGCGATTGCAGCGATGGGCGCCGGTGCCCTCGGAGGTCCGGAAACTTGACGGACCGAGAATGAGCGGCGACGTTCTCATGCATGCATTATGGATTGAGAATTCCTCTTGTTAGGGACTGATCGGTTTCACTCTAAAGCAAGGCCCTTCACTTCCTCCATGACGCGTATTCTTATCACCGCCGGAGGGTCAGACTCCACGAGCAGGCGGCCGCTGTCAAGAAGAGGCACAAGTACGTCCTCAAAAGTTTCTCCACAGGCACAGACCTGTCCGCTTCCACTATGCGGAACTATTTGCCTGGCACCGCAGCCCCTGCATTTAAGCACCCTCTTGCTCCCGGACCACTTCCCACGCTTGGCCAGAGGGGTCCCCTCAACTTCCATGATGTCCATCGCAAAGTCTATTACCGGCGCGTTGCTGATAGAAGTGCCGATGCCGTAACCATCGACAACCGGATTAAGAACAGGAATATCATGCTCCTTTATGCCGCCGCTGGCATAAAACTTCACATGCGAAAACCCTCTCAAGTTCAGTTCCCACCTCGCCTCCTCAAGTATTCGGAAGAAGTTCCCCCGGCGCGACGAAGGGGTGTCGAACCTGACCGCATAAAGCTTTTCACCCAACGCTTCGGCTACGTTTAAGCATTCGAACTTCTCATCAAGGAATGTATCGATCAGCGCGACACGCTTTACCTCAGGTCCGAGGATCTCATCATAAGCCCTCACCGCTTCAACCGTGGATCCGAAACAGATGATAAGCGCATGAGGCATTGTACCCACAGGGTCCTCGCCTATAATTTCCCCGGACTTAAGTACTGAAACGCCGTCGCATCCGCCGATGAAGGCGTTTCTTTCGATCATGGGAGCAAGTATTGGATGCATCCTTCTTGCGCCAAAACTGATGACCGGCCTGTCACCCGCGAGTTTCTTGACTCTTGCCGCCTTGGTTGCGATGCCTGATGCCTGACAAAGAAGCCCAAGGAGCGCCGTTTCATATACGCAGAAGTCCTGATATGTCCCCTCGATTTCCATTACGGGCTCATAGGGATAAAAGACCGTCCCTTCCCTCATTGATCTGACCTTCACCGGAAGATTCTTCATCAGATATGACGCCTCCTCAACTCCTGCAAGCACTCCCCAGGGCCAATTTTCGGGCAGGCTTTTCGCAATAAATTCCGCCTTGACCCTTTTCCTGTTCCCCCTGGCCTTTAGTATCTTTATGGTGCGGTCGAAATATACGTCCGTAATCCTGCCTTCAAGAATATCCTTAGGTTCTGCAGTTTGAAACATCTCTCCTCCAATCACTTGGGCAAACAGCCTTTTATTTTCAATATATCTGTTAAAATCGCTTCATACAAATATTTTCTTGAAAGCAGGGCGTTGTTGCTTTATGCGTTTCGGATGTGAAAAAATAGCCTTGGATGGATTTCATATGAAGAAAAAAATGGTGCTGGGCATAGGCTTTTACCGAAGTGAACAATGGCCCCTGCTCCTCAAAACTGCTGCCGACTCCCACATTCTTGAAAAAACGTATGACGAATGGATGGAGGTCCTTGATTCCTCCATCGAAAAAATCCGTGCTAACGGACTCGAACCTGAGCTCGTCGAAGTGGATGTGGAAGAACTTCTCGCCTTCTGCAAAAAAGAAGGGCTTGCGAACAATGCCTCTACGCGCTCCAGGTTCATTGCTGTCCTTGCATCTCGGAAAAAGAAAAGATAAGCCGTCCGGGCATCAGGATGGCATTCTCACTCTATTCCGCTGCACTCTCCACGAGTAGTAGACCGAGGCGACTGGCTGCAGATCCGAAAAATTAATTTATTCACAACAGACCATAAAAAATCTTTTATGCCCGAGGACTGTAATCGGGCATTCATGTATTAAAAAGCAGATGGATTCCCGCCAGAGACATGCGGCAATGACGGCCATGGTGAAGTCTCTCCTTTATTACGAGACGATTGACAATGCAGTGGCCCTGCGGTAGACATTTCTTTAAATCCTGCTATCCTTGAAGTATGGAACTGAAGGCAACAAGAATTGTTCCAGTCGTAATGTTATTGGCAGCGTCCCTGTTTCTTTATAAATTCACTGCTTCGGGCAAGGAGGCAAAGATGACGGAGGCATTAAGAATATCGAGCAGTGCGTTTGAAAACAACGGCAGTATTCCGGCGAAATTCACATGTGACGGCAGGGACATAAACCCGCCCCTGGCCATTGCCGGAGTTCCTGCCGGTGCAAAATCACTGGCGCTTATCGTTGACGACCCGGACGCGCCAGGCGGCATGTGGGTGCACTGGGTGGTATGGAACATAGATCCCAAAGTGACTGAGATCGTGGAGAATTCAGTGCCGAAGGGTGCGGCCCAGGGGATGAACGACTTCAGAAAGCATGATTATGGCGGCCCTTGTCCTCCGTCGGGCACGCACAGATATTTCTTTAAGCTCTACGCACTCGGTACCCAGCTCAGCCTTGGAGCGAACGCGGGGAAAAAGGATCTTGAAAAAGCCATGCAGGGGCATATCATCTCGCAGGCACAGATCATAGGGACATACAAGAGAAAGTAGACCCGCTTGATCTCGATATATTTCTCTCGCGGGATCAATCAGGAGTTGATGCCTGAAACGCTGCTCAGTCAAGAGATTTCTGGAAACGGAAAACACTGATCGTCAGCGTGATTAAACCTAGCAGACCCATTGCCGCCATCTGCCGCCACAAGACGTCCAGACCAACTCCCTTAAGATATACGCTCCTCAATATCTCCTGGAAATAGCGGAGCGGGTTCAGGTAGGTAAGCCACTGCATCGCCTCGGGCATGCTGCTGATAGGCGTACCGAAACCTGAAAAGACTATAGCGGGCATGATGAAGAAAAATGCGGTCATCAACGCCTGTTGTTGTGTTCTTGAAATTGTGGAGATAAAAAGACCGATGGCTAGCACGCATACCAGAAACAGAATCGTGCCGACTGCCAGAACGCCGATACTGCCCCGCAAGGGCACGCCAAACCAAAGAGTGCCGAAGACTGTTACGAGAATTGAATCGAGCAGACCGATCAGGAAGAAAGGAACCGTCTTCCCCAAAATAAATTCGACACGCCGGATGGGAGTAACCATAATCTGTTCGAGTGTACCGATTTCACGCTCCCTCACAACGGCAAAGGCGGTGAGATTTACGATCATTACCATTATCAGGTTGCCGATTACGCCGGGTATGAAAAACCAGCGGTCCGATAAATCAGTGTTATACCAGGGCCTGTGATCCAGCAGGACGCGCGGCATGCCCGACACCATCATGGGAGACAAACGCTTAAGACGGGATATCTGGTAGTCCTGCGCAAAGTTGCCCGCCACCTGATTCACGTAGCCGAGTCCGATAAGTGCGGTGTTTGAGCTGCTGCTGTCCACTATCAACTGGATATGTGCGGTCTGTCCCTTCCCCAAATTTTGTGCAAAACCGGCGTTGATCTGCATTGCCAGAGTAACGTCGCCCCGGTCTATCAGCATTGGTATTTGTCTCTGGTCAACGGGAAGAAGATGCACGGTGAAATATTCACTTGCCGCAAAGCGAGAGATAAGATCTCTACTCGCCTGGGTATTATCGTAATCCACTATCGCAGTTGGCACATGTTTGATCTCCAGTGTAGCCGCGTAACCGAAGATCAGCATCTGGACGATCGGCGGACCGAACAGCATAAAACGGGTCCTTTTGTCCCGAAGGACCTGGATGAATTCCTTGATCAGCATATGTCGCAGTCGCCCTAACATATTTCCTGACTATGAAAGTTTCTTCTTAAAAATCCGCGTTGCGATAAAGACCAGCAAAAAGGCCATAATCGACATGGCAATAAGTTCATTGAGCAATAAAGTGATTGCAGCCCCTTTCAGGAAGACATTACGAACGATCGTCATGTAGTAGCGGGCCGGAAAAAGATAAGTGACTGCCTGAATTGCAACCGGCATCTGGTCGATGGGAAACAGAAATCCTGAAAGGAGAAAAGTCGGAAGGAAGGTCGCAAAAAGCGAAATCTGGCTGGCTGCAAGCTGGGATTTTGCTGTAACCGAAATGAAATAACCCACAGAGAGAATGACTATCAGAAAAAGGGTGGAGCTGATAAAGAACCATATCCAGCTGCCGCGAAATGGTACACCGAACCACAAGATGCCGAGCGCCGTGCATAAGCAGGTGTCTACCAATCCGATGACAAAATAGGGAGCCAGCTTGCCGATCATCAACTCGAGTGCCGTAACAGGAGTAGAAATGAGCTGTTCCATTGTGCCTCTCTCCCATTCGCGCGAGATGGTCAGAGCCGTCAGAAACGTACCGACGACGGCCATCACGATGACTATAACCCCGGGTACTATATTGGCCAAACTCTCAAGGTTCTCATTGAACCAGGTTCTGGCGTCTATGCTGAGCGGAGCCAGGATGGCACTTTGCCCATGCCGCCTGATCCAGTCGAACTGAATTTGCCGTGAGTAGTTCTGGACAACAGCCTGGCTGTAAGCTATTGCGATATTTGCACTATTACTGTCAGTCCCGTCTATTAATGCCTGCACAGTTACCGGCCGGCCGGAATTGAGTTTGTGAGAGAAGTCATGCGGAACAACAAGAGCGAGTTTGCAGTCCCCGGCGTCAACGGCCCGGACGAGCGCCGGATAGTTGTTCACCGTCTGCACTACTTCGAAATACTCCGATGCCTGGAAATGCTTAAGCAGATCCTGGCTCTTCTGGCTGCCTTCACGGTCGAAGACGTACACCGGCAGATGCTTCACATCGAAGCTGATGCCGTAACCGAATGCAAGCATCATGATGACAGGCATCCCTACAACGATTGCAATGCTCCTTGCATCACGCATTATCTGAAGCACCTCCTTGCGCGCTATGGCTGTCAGCCTGTGAAGTCTCATTGCATGCTTCTTCCCTCCGCAGTTTCATCGCGCCGGCTCGTTAGCGACACGAAAACGTCCTCGAGCGTAGGGCTAATCGGTTCTATTTTTGAAACGACAATGCCGCGCCCCGCAAAATACTTTTTCAGTACTGGGATAGCCTCTTCTGCACTTGCCACGACGACATGGATCGCATTGCCGAAGATTGCGGCATCCAAAACACCTGGGCCCAACCGGAGAAATTCCAGTGCCTTTCCCAACGCTTCGCACTCCACGAGGAGTAGATCGCCTTTCATGGCTTTCCTTTTGAGTTCAGACGGCGAACCCGAGGCGACGATCTGGCCGCGATAGATAAGGACCAGTCGCCCACAGTATTCCGCTTCATCCATATAGTGGGTGGTGACAAAGACGGTAACTCCTCCGGCAGCCATACTGTGAATCAACTCCCAGAAGTTCCGCCGTGAGATAGGGTCCACGCCCGAGGTGGGTTCGTCGAGGAATAAGATAGGGGGTCGATGAAGAACTGCGCATCCCAGGGCGAGGCGCTGCTTCCACCCGGTCGCCAAGGTCCCGGTCAATGCGGACCCGCGGTCCTCTAGTCCTGCCATTTTAATTGCCCAGTCGGCACGTTCAGACAATTCCGACTCAGGCACGCTGTACATACCGGCAAAAAAACGGATGTTTTCTATCACCTTCAAATCATTGTAAAGAGAAAACTTCTGAGACATGTAGCCGATCTTCTGGCGTATTGCTTCGGGCTGACGGGCAACGTCCATACCAGCCACTGTTGCGCTGCCTGAAGTCGGTCTCAGTAATCCGCAAAGTATCCGGATCGTTGTCGATTTTCCGGCGCCGTTCGGACCAAGAAACCCGAATACTTCTCCCGGATAGGCCTCAAAGCTGATTCGGTCCACTGCGGTGAAATCGCCGAAACTCTTTACCAAATCACTTACAACAACTGATGGAGCACTGCCATTCATTTTCAGCCCTGACCGCCTCCGCTGCCAATTGTCTGCACGAAAATGTCCTCTATTGTCGGAGTGACCTCTTCAATACGGTCGAAAGGCAGATTCGCTGATTCGATCCTGGAGCGCAGCTCTGCAACTCTTTTTGTCGCATCGTCTACGACCAGATGCAGCCCATCTCCCACTAACACCATATTCGATACTCCTTCGGAGCCGCTTAGGAAATCCCTCAGTCGCCGCGGCTCAGACGATACCACAGCTAAGACGGCCCCATGCAGATTCTTTTTCAGTTCTGCAGGAGTATCACAAAAAAGAAGCCGCCCCCGGTGCAATAACGCCACGTGGTGGCAGCGCTCCGCCTCATCGAGATAAGAAGTAGAGATGAGTATTGATACCTTCTCGTCAAGCAGAGAATACAGGATGCCCCAAAAATCACGCCGTGAGGCGGGATCCACACCATTTGTCGGTTCGTCAAGAAGGATCACCTGCGGAGTGTGCAGCAGCGCGCATACCAATCCCAGCTTCTGCTTCATTCCTCCCGAAAGTTTGCCCGCAAGTCTCTTACCAAAAGGTGTCATGCCCGCAGCCCCGAGCAAGGTAGAGGCCCGGCGCTCCCTGTCAGTGCGGGACAAACCGAAAATATCAGCATAAAATCTAATGTTTTCCTCGACAGTCAAATCTTCGTAAAGGCCAAATCTCTGAGACATATAACTGATATTATTCTTGACGCCTTCGGGGTCTCTCACGATATCAAAACCGGCAACTGCCGCAGAACCGGAACTCGGGGTGAGCACGCCGGCAAGCATGCGCATCACAGTCGTCTTGCCCGCGCCGTCAGGCCCCACCAGGCCGAAGATTTCGCCGTGCAGCACGTCGAAACTAAGATGGTCCACGGCGACAACGCCAGGGAATTCCATTGTCAGTTTATCTACCCTTATTGCCTGGCCGGGTTCGGTCATAAACGATCAGCGGCCGGTCAGATCGATTTCAGCGTCCGCGGGCATACCGGGCTTAAGTTCGTGATTAGGGTTATCGAGATCGATCTTGATCCGGTAAACCAGGGTGACGCGCTCCTTGTGTGTTTCGACGCTCTTTGGCGTGAACTCGGCCTCAGATGAAATAAAAGACACACGGCCCTTATACGTTTTGCCCGGAAAAGTATCTGTTCTAACGGTAGCAGGTTGCCCCCAGCGAACGCGGCCCAAATCTGTTTCACTAATATAGCCGCGCAGCCAGAGATGGTCTATATCCGCAATCGTAACAACCGGAGTGTTTGGTAACATTACTTCGCCAAGTTCCGCCTGCCGCACAGTTATGACTCCTGTTTTCGGCGCGTGCAGCGACGTGTAATCCAGTCGAACTCGCGACAAGTTCAGATTCTGCCGCGCTGCATGGACATTCGCCCGGTTTATCTCAATCTGCTCCTTGCGCGTGCCCTCCACAAGCTCATCATACGTTTGCTTACTTCGTTCGTAAGTAGCCCGGGCCCGTTTCAGGTTCGTGTCGGCAATGTCTCTATCCTGAGCAGAGATATAGCCCTTCGCATAAAGAGCTTGATTCCGCTCGAACTCAAGCTCTTTTAACTCCATATCCGCCTTGGCATCAAGCAGCGTCTGTTCCGCAGCCTTAATTTCCTGAGTGCGGCTTCCGGCAAGTGCAAGGCTCAATTCCGATTCGCGGGAAAGAAGAGTAGCTTCATCCAGCCTTACCTGTTGCAGGTAGTCCTCCCTGTCCAGTCGCGCGACAAGATCTCCCTCGCGAACAACCTGTCCCTCCTGCACAAGAAGCTCATCCAGACGCCCCTGGACCTTGAATCCGACGGTGCTTTCGTGGGCTTCGATATTGCCGGAAATCTTCAGGATGTTTCCGGGAGACTTACGTTCGGTCAAGCGCTTGAAAAGGGCAATGATGGAAGCTGCAACAATGATAAGAATAAGAATGAGAATAATTTTCTTCTTCATTAATGATAAAACCGTTCCTCCGAATATCTCACTGGTTGCATCAGTCTATAATTTGCATTACGGCTTGTCATGGCGGGATTATTTGATCCTAAGTCCCCTCTTCAGAGGGAATGATCTCTTTTTCAAGCCGCTCCTGCCCCCGAAAAATCGTAAGTCTTACCACCTTGCCTAAAGGCCAATCGCTCAGGAAACTGTGAATGTGATCCACACTGGTTACCTCCTTGTCGTTAATAGCCACAATGAGATCACTCTTCCGGATACCGCCTTTTGCGGCCGGACCGTCAGGCATAATTGATATGACCTCCACAGCAAAGTCGCTTTTCAGATTATGAAATCTCACTAACCGTCGGCTCAGAGGCCGCTGCTGTGCAGTGATACCAAGAAAACCCCGACGCACTCGTCCATAAGTCAGCAACTGAGACACTACCCATTTTGCCGTACTTGAGGGGATGGAAAAGCCGATCCCCTGCGCCATTGTAATGATAGCCGTATTAATGCCGACAATCCGACCTTTTGAATCAACCAGCGGCCCGCCTGAGTTTCCCGGATTAAGAGGCGCAGTATGTTGAATTATATTTTCGATAAGTCGCCCCTGCTGGCTTCTCAAGGCACGGCCAAGGGCGCTTACTACTCCAGTAGATACAGTGGACTGAAAACCAAAGGGGTTGCCTATCGCAATGATCAACTGTCCCGCTCGTAACAATCCGGACTCCCCGAGCGTTGCATAAGGCAGGCCTGAACCTTCGGCCCGGATAACAGCCAAATCAGTGGCCGGATCGACACCGACAGATGTTGCAGGCAGCGTTATTCCACTTGTAAGCGTGACGGATAGCTGTTGTGCGTTATGCACAACATGATCATTGGTAAGGATATAGCCGTCCGGGGCGATCACGACCCCGGAGCCTGATCCTATCTGTTCAGTTTCGTTCCCCTTGGACTTGATGCCTACCGAGACACTGACGACTGCCGGACCTACTGCTTCAACTACCGTAATGACTGCCCGCGAGTATGCGTCGAGAAGCTCCACGTCGGTCTTCTCGGTTTCCTTCACCTCGCATCGGCCCTCTATGTTCTTCTCTTCCCCTTCACCCTTGATAAGTTTTATTAAACTTTGCAGTATTTCTTCTTCCATTCTTCCCTCATCAAATATCAGTTGAACCGATCCGCGATCATTTGCATTGACGTCACTGTGAAAATTGTACCACACAATTTCAGAGGGTGTAGGGAAGAAGGGAAGAGGAAGGGATTCAGGCCCCGGCTTCAGATGCTTTTCGCTCGGGTTTGAAATAAAGGACCGCAAGAGGAGGGAGCGTGATCTTTACGGAGCAGGGTTTCCCGTGCCACGGTATTTTTTCTGAATAGACCCCTCCGAGGTTGCCCATATTACTGCCTCCGTATTCAGAAGAGTCGCTGTTTAAGACCTCTTTGTAGAAACATTCCTCCAGCACGCCCAATCTGTAACCATATCGCGGAATCGGTGTAAAGTTGCAGATAACGACCAAATAATCGTCGGGCGCCTTAGCATGCCTTATGAAGGAGATGATACTGCTGTCTGTGTCCCTGAAATCTATCCACTCAAACCCCTTCGGTTCAAAATCCACCTCGTGCAAAGAGGCCTCGGCCACGTATTCGGAATTGAGATAGCGCACATACTTTTGTAAGTTCAGATGCTGCTCCTTTTCGAGGAGCTGCCAGTCGAGCGCCTTATCGAAATTCCATTCATCCCATTGCCCAAACTCATCCCCCATAAAGAGGAGCTTCTTGCCAGGATGGGCATACATGAACCCGTAGAAGAGCCTGAGGTTGGCAAACTTCCTCCAGACGTCACCAGGCATCTTATTAATCATAGATCGCTTGCCGTGGACAACCTCATCATGAGAAAGAACGAGCACGAAATTTTCGGTAAATGCATAGATGAGTCCGAAGGTCAGGTTGTTATGGTGAAACTTCCGGTGGACAGGGTCCTTGGAAATGTAGACGAGCATGTCGTTCATCCATCCCATATTCCATTTCATGTCGAAACCCAGACCCCCAAGGTAGACCGGCTTTGAAACACTGGGCCAGGCGGTAGATTCCTCAGCTATAGTCAGTATACCCGGGAAAAGCTGGTGGGTGATCACGTTGAACTGCTTTATAAACTCGATCGCCTCTAAATTTTCGTTCCCCCCATACATGTTCGGTATCCATTCGCCGGGCCTCCTCGAATAATCCAGATAGATCATGGACGCCACAGCATCGACGCGCAACCCGTCGATGTGGTATTTTGCGAGCCAGAAAAGGGCGTTGGATATGAGAAAATTCATCACCTCTTTGCGTCCGTAATTGAAGATGAGCGTGCCCCAGTCTCTATGCTCTCCTTTACGCTTGTCCATATGCTCATACAGGCACGTCCCGTCAAAAAAACCAAGGCCGTGTCCGTCCTTCGGGAAATGCGCAGGAACCCAGTCAAGGATAACCCCGACGTCGTTTTGATGACAGCTATCCACGAAGGCCATGAAATCCTCAGGCGTGCCGAATCTGCTCGTAGGGGCAAAGTAGCCTATAGTCTGATATCCCCACGAAGCATCCAGGGGATGTTCGCATACGGGAAGAAGCTGTATGTGAGTAAACCCCATGGATTTGACATAGGGTATCAGCATGGAGGCAAGCTCCACGTAAGTAAGCATCCTGTCCCCTTCTTCCCCGCATCTCATCCAGGAGCCCAGGTGAACCTCGTAAACCGACATGGGTGATTCAAACCAATTGGTACGCTCACGCTTTTTCATCCATTTTTTGTCGCACCAGGAATATCTGTTTATATCATGGACAATAGATGCGCTCTTCGGCCTGACCTCGAAGAAGAAACCATAGGGATCGGCTTTTACTGCCCGGTAGTTTTGGTAGCGCGACCTGATACTAAATTTATAAAGCTCCCCTTCGCAAAGACCCGGGATAAATATCTCCCATATCCCTGCCCCGACCAGCAAACGCATGGGATGCCGCCTGTCATCCCAGCGGTTGAAATCGCCGATGACGCTCACACTCTTTGCATTAGGCGCCCAGACTGCAAAATGCACACCATTCACCCCATTAACCTCAATTACATGAGCGCCGAGCTTCTCATATTTTTTATAATGACTGCCCTCACCTATCAGATGCAGGTCGAAATCCGTAAGGACCTTGCCGAAGGAATACGGGTCGGGTTTTTCGGATATCTCTCCCTCGGGGGTCTTAATGCCGATACGATAGGGAAAAGCCTCTCCGGCCAGAGCGATTGAATAGAAGCCCTTCTTGTGAACATTCTCCATTATATGAGACTCTTCCGTCAGCTCATTGACAACCCAGGCCTCCCCGGCCTCAGGAAGAAAAGCCCTTATCTCAAAACGTTTTTGATCGTCTTCTGAGACAATGTGCCCGCCGAGCACCGAAAATGGGTCGCCGTGCATGCCGTCAACGATGAGTTTGATATCTTCCTTTGCCACCATTCTGTTACGATTTCCTTTGTACGCTCATATGGTATTGTAAATCAAAAAACTTAACAAGCAAAATCCTGCAAGGGGGGCTTGCTTGCTTTTTGGCAGGTTTATCGCTTATCTTAAAAACATCAACCAAAATGGAGGTTTTTGTGTTAAAAGTATCTGATACAGCCGCTGAAAAAGCGAAGGAGATTTTGAAAGCTGAGGGCAAGGAAGGCTGGGGACTGAGAATTTTTGTTCACGGCTCGGGTTGCTGCGGTCCAAGCTACGGCATGGATATAGATGAGAAGGCTTCTGAAGGCGACGAGACCGTCGAGAAGAACGGGCTAAAGGTCTTCGTTGACAAAGAGGCCTATGCCAGCCTGGGTGAAAAGGAAATCGACTATATCAAGACAGAACAGGGCGAGGGATTTGTCATTAACGGCGGCGAGGCGCCCTCATGCAGTTCAGGCTGCAGCTCCTGCGGATAGTCGCTTTCTGAAATGTTTCCCTATCTCAGACCGAGGAGACTCAGAAGAAACGAAGTCATCAGGAGGATGGTGAGGGAGACCTCATTGTCTCCTGATGATTTTATTTACCCCCTCTTTGCGACCTTCGGGAAAAAGGTGCGCAAGGAGATAAAATCGATGCCCGGCTGCTTCCAGGAGTCTCCTGACATGGTAGTCAGGCATGCAAAAGATGTGTATTCCCTCGGCATCCCCGCGATCCTGCTTTTTGGCATCCCCGAGCACAAAGACGAGATCGGTTCAGGCGCGTATGACCCAGCAGGAGTCGTACAAAAGGCCATTGTCGCAATCAAGAATAAAGTCCCGGACCTTTATGTCATCACCGACGTCTGCATGTGCGAGTATACAAGCCACGGCCACTGCGGCATAATTGAAAACGGAGAAGTTAAAAACGATCCGACACTTGAGCTTCTTGCGAAAGAGGCCGTCTCGCATGCAAAAGCTGGCGCTGACATGGTTGCGCCCTCGGACATGATGGACGGAAGGGTCGGGGCTATAAGAGAGGCCCTAGACAGCGAAGGGTTTACCGAGACGCCCATCATGAGCTACGCGGCGAAGTACGCATCGTCCTTTTACGGGCCGTTTCGGGAGGCAGCTGAATCCACACCCCAGTTCGGCGACAGGCGTTCCTATCAGATGGACCCTTCCAACAGACGTGAGGCCCTTAAAGAGGTCTCTCTGGACGTCGAGGAGGGCGCGGATATCGTGATGGTAAAGCCGGCCATGACTTACCTCGATATAATCTCCGATGTGAGAGAAAGTTTCGACCTGCCTGTGGCAGCTTATAATGTCAGCGGCGAGTATTCTGTCATCAAGGCGGCAGCTAAACTCGGTTGGATAGATGAGAAGCGGGCCATGATGGAAGTGCTTACGTCTATAAAGCGCGCAGGCGCAGATCTTATTCTGACCTACTTTGCTAAAGAAGCAGTGAAGGTCTTAAATAAATAAGCACCTCTTTACCCCGGAATAGTGATCATAGCCGGCAAATCAGCAGTTCTTTATTAAGCACACCTTGACAGCTGTTCAGCATCTGCCATTGCCCTACGTTGTATAATGAGAGATGGGCGAAGAGCGTCTAAAGGAAGAAGAAAAAAAGATGAGGCGGTTGAGATTTGTTGTCGATCTGACCGAGGCTGTTTTGATGCAGTCGGCTCTTTCCCTTCAGGAAGCTCTGGAACTAATCGAAAATACAAAGAAAACCGCGCTTACCCTCTTTCCTGATAAGGAATTTGTTTACGATCTGGTCTATACCCCGAGATTTCGAAGGATTCTAAACGACCGATTTACAATCTCCGGAACCAGCTCGGGAAGGAACTGAGAGCGCTTCCCCTACTTCACACAACTCCTAAAAGGTGGTAGATTTAAATCAGCATTTGCTGAAATACAACCATCTTGGGGTGCGTGATGTCTAAAATTCAGTTTGAAAGCACCGAGTCTCGGCTGACGATTCTGGAGCCCTCAAAGGAATTCGCGGAAGGTCTGCACACTGTAGTGATCCGGAAAGATCCACTCCTCGGTGATACGAGTGTTTACAATCCCTTTCTCAAGGACAAGGCCAGACTTTTTTTCGGTGAAAACGACGCTCAGTTGCTAAGGCATTTGATCGAAAGCAGCGGAAGCACCTGCTTCTTCTGCGGAGAAGGCGTTGCAAAGAATACGCCCAAATATCCTCCAGCCCTCGTTCCGGATGGGCGGCTGCAGGTAGGAGAAGCAATTCTATTTCCAAATCTCTTCTCTATAGCCAAATATCATGCTATTACCGCCCTGGGCAGGGCACATTTCCTTGCACTTTCAGAGTTCACGCCACAACTGCTGTTCGGCGGCCTGTCCGTTAATCAGGAATTCCTTAAAGCAGTATACCGGGATGACCAAACCATACTGTTTGCTATTGTCTGCGCCAATTACCTCTTCCCCGCGGGGGCCAGCCTGGTCCATCCGCATATGCAGACTCTCGTTTCCCCTGTTTCACATTCTTATCACAACCGGCTTATGGCTGCCTGCAGGGATTATTACCAAAAAGAGGACTCTGCATACCATGAGGACCTCATCGCTGTCGAAAAGGAGATTGGCACGAGGTACATAGCACAGATGGGACGATGGCACTGGATTGCCGCTTTCTCGCCCATAGGCAGCAACGAAGTGATGGCCATTCACGAGCATGAAAGCGATTTCGCAGAACTTACGATGGAAGATATAGGCGCTCTGAGTTACGGCATCTCGAGGGTGCTTCATTGCTATGGCAGCCTCGGCTATCTGAGCTTCAATTATGCGCTTTATTCATCAAAGAAGTTGGCCCGTGAAGAAGGTCAGCGTTCCATCATTAAAATAATAACCCGGCAGAACCTGTATCCAAATTATCGCAACGACGATTATTTTCTTCAAAAGCTTCTCCAGTCTGAACTTATCATCACCCTGCCGGAGGAATTGACGCTGAAGATGAGAAGGTTTTTCAGCCCTGAATGCACATAATTGGCCTCATCTTTACGCGTGCGAGTTGTAGCTCGGCGAAAACTGTTGCCAGTTGCCCTGGCGCAGTTGTAAGATGGGTATACATTCATTATCTGAGCAAATCTGCTCGAAATCCGAAGTAGAGGGGGCAGGAAAAGAAAAGTCCCAATAGCTGATGTGAAGCTGCGTATTTTACTTATAAACCCCTGGATATACGACTTTGCCGCAGCCAGTCTTTGGTCGAGACCTCTTGGACTCCTTAAGGTTGCCGAATACCTGAGTTCCTTCAATGTTGAGCTATTGTTTATCGACTGCACTGATGTCTTTCTTAAACCAGGATACGGTAGGGGTAAGTATCCGAAAGAACGTATCGAAAAACCACAGTGCCTGAAACCCGTGCCCCGTGTCTTCGGCAGGTACGGCATAAGCCCTGACTGTTTCGGACTGAGATTGGCTCAGGCAGCCCCTTTCGATCTCGTTTTAGTCACCTCTGTCATGTCCTGGTGGTACCCGGGAGTCCAGAAGGTCATCGAAATAATCAGGGAAGGATATAAGAGAGTGCCGGTTATCCTGGGAGGCATTTACGCCACCCTCTGGCACGACCATGCATCAGCTAATTCAGGAGCCGATTTTATTTACCAGAGAGCCGTCGGGGAAGGCGTAAGGGTCATCTTTAATACCTTCGGCTTCAGGCTGAAAAGAAAATCAGACTCATCGCCTTATTATAAGCTCGGTCTATATCAAAACTATCCGTTTGCCCCTGTGCTTACCGGCACCGGATGTCCCTTTGAGTGCTCATACTGTGCCTCACGTATTCTCGGCAAAGACTTCTCTCAACGCCCCCCTCGGGAAGTAGTCAGTGAAATAAGAGAGCTTAGCGAAAAAGGCATCCGCGACTTCGCTTTTTATGACGACGCACTCTTGGTAAACGCTGACAAACATATTAAACCAATCCTTAATGAGCTGATGGCCCGTGGCATTAATGCCCGGTTCCATTGCCCTAACGGGCTGCACGCAAGATTCATTGATGAAGACCTCGCACGCCTCATGAAAGATTCCGGGTTTAGAACAATCAGGCTGGGGTTCGAGACATATGACGGAAAAAGGCAGAAAGAGACTGGGGGCAAGGTAACCTGCGAAGACCTGTCCCGCGCAGTGAAGCATCTGAAAAAGCATGGTTTCACAAAAAAAGAAATTGGCGTCTATCTCATGTATGGCCTGCCCGGTCAGACATTCGAAGAAGTGAAGGATGGGGTGGAGTTCCTGAGGTCACTTAGCGTGCGTATACATCTGGCCGAGTTTTCACCGATACCGGGAACGAACTGCTGGAAGGACCTTGAAGACAAGGGAATCGTAAAAAAAGGGATGGACCCTCTTCTTACCAATAATACTGTCTTTTCATATCTCTTCTCAGGTTATGAACCGCATGAGATAGACGAACTCAAACTCGCGGTGAAAAACTACAACATGTCCTGACGTTTGTAATCAGTAATCGTGACTCATTTATCCGGTGATAATCCGGTAAATCTCACGATAGCGCTCGATTGCCTTTTCGACGATATCCGCCGGAAGGGCAGGTCCGGGATAGGTCTGGTCCCAATCGAGTGATAAAAGATAGTCCCTGACAATCTGCTTATCGTAACTGTCCTGACCCTTTCCCGGCTCGTATGTCTTCATAGACCAAAACCGCGATGAATCAGGAGTTAGAATTTCGTCTATAAGTATAAGTTTTCCTTCGTACAGACCGAATTCAAATTTAGTATCCGCTATGATAATTCCCTTATCCTCGGCGATGTCCCTCGCCTTCCCATAAATCCTGAGACTCGCGTCTTTGAGTTTTTCTGCCGTCTCATCTCCGACAATGCCGCGCATCTGCTCAAAACTTATATTGACGTCATGTCCTTCTTCAGCCTTTGTGCTTGGAGTAAATATGGGCTCAGAAAGCCGAGAAGACTCCAGGAGGCCGGCAGGCAGTGCAATACCGCATACAGTGCCCCTGGATTTGTATTCCTTCCAGCCGGACCCTGAAAGATAACCTCTGACAATGCATTCTACCGGCTTTGGGTCCGCCTTTTTTACAAGCATGCTCCTGCCCTCAAGTTCATCCCGGTATTTGTGCAATAATGCAGGGTAATCCTTCACCTCCGTGGCCACTATGTGGTTTTCGATTATGTCCTTCATGCGATCAAACCAATGAAGAGATATCTGCGTCAGAACCTTGCCCTTGCCGGCGATACCGTTTGGCAGCACCACGTCAAAAGCGGATATGCGGTCTGTGGCAACGATGAGGAGGTGCTCCCCGACTTCATACACATCCCTCACCTTGCCCCTTCTGAGAAGCTTTACATCCGGCAGATTCGTCTCTACGATTACTTTTTCCATAAGTGTCCCCTTAGCTCACACAATCCATTAATTTAAGACAAGTTATTCCAGAATAAGGCGTGATATAGCATTCAAACGGTTTCTTTGCCGATATTCCTACAATACGTTCCTCTTGTGTCAGGAGGCAAAAGCCCCGGAGTTGTAGGTGCGTAATAATGCACGCCCCTACAAACGAGAATGAGAGAGAATGCTATGTTGCGCCCTATTTTCATCAACGTTTAATAATGTGGGTCAGCTCAGTTTTTTCTTCAGCAGTTCGTTCAGCATCTGCGGGTTGGCCTTCCCCTTCGTCGCCTTCATCACCTGGCCGACAAAAAACCCCAGAAGTTTCTCATCACCACCCCTGAACCTCTCAGCCTCTTTTGAATGCCTTGCTATCACTTCGTCGACCAGCTTTTCGATAGCGGATTCGTCGCTTATCTGCACAAGCCCTTTTTCCCTGACGATTTCTTCAGCGTTCTTTCCGCTTCGGTACATTTCTTCAAAGACCGTCTTGGCTATCTTGCCACTGATAGTTCCCTTGTTAATAAGCTTAAGCATCTCGGTCAGCTGAGAAGGCTTCAGAGGACACTCTTCTATAAATTTATTTTCCTCGTTCAGAAGCCTCATCAGATCGCCCATCATCCAGTTAGAGACTGCCTTAGGCTGTCCACCGGCCCTTATCGCGTCTTCGAACCACTCGGCAACCGCCTTCTCTGAGGTAAGAAGATCGGCGTCGTATTCGGGTATTCCGTACTCCTTTACGAAACGGTCCCTCCTGGCATCAGGCAATTCAGGAAGAGCGGCCTTAATCTCCCCGACCCAGCTTCTATCGGCGATAATCGGGACGAGGTCAGGCTCGGGGAAATACCTGTAGTCGTGGGCTTCTTCCTTTGAGCGCATCGATTCCGTAATCCCCTTCGTAGAATCCCAGAGTCTCGTCTCCTGTATGACCTTTCCACCTTCCTCTATCACTTTAATCTGCCTTTTTATCTCGTATTCGACAGCCTTTTCGACAAACCTGAAGGAATTGATATTCTTCACCTCTGCCCGGGTGCCGAACTCCTTTTGCCCGGTAGGTCTCACTGATACGTTTGCATCACAGCGGAGAGATCCCTGTTCCATGTTTCCGTCGCACACACCAAGGTATCGCAGGACAGCCCTCAGTTTCCTCATATATTCGGAGGCCTCCCTAGGACTTCGGATATCCGGCTCAGAGACTATCTCCATCAGGGGCACCCCTGCCCTGTTGAGATCGACAAGGCTGTAATGGCCGCCTCCTTCATGGATATTCTTGCCGGCGTCTTCTTCCATATGTATCCTGGTTATGCCTATCCTTCTGACCTCACCATCCACTACGATCTCGATAAAGCCATGCTCGCATATCGGATGTTCATACTGGCTGATCTGATATCCCTTGGGCAGGTCGGGATAGAAATAATTCTTCCTGGCAAACCTGCTGTAGGAAGATATTGTGCAATTGGTTGCCAGCCCCGTCCTTATTGCAAATTCAAGCGCCTTTTTATTAAGCACAGGCAGAACACCCGGCATGCCTATACAGACCTCACAGGTCTGTGAGTTCGGCTCCGAACCGAACTTCGTCGAACAGCCGCAAAACACCTTCGTGTCCGTGAGCATCTGCGCATGCACCTCAAGACCTATTACCGCCTCGTATTTCACAGCGCGGGTTTCCTCCTGTGCCAGTCCGTCGACTGCTCGTAGGCATAGGCTGCCTTCAGAAGAGTCTCCTCATCGAAATGTCTGCCTATAAGTTGAAGGCCTATCGGCAGGTTGCCTGATGTAAAGCCGCACGGAATAGAGATCCCAGGCGCCCCGGCAAGGTTTACGGATATCGTAAAGATGTCCGCGAGGTACATATGGAGCGGGTCTTCGGTCTTTTCACCCAGTCTGAATGCGGCCGTGGGAGATGTGGGCGTCAGTATAATGTCCACCTCTTTAAATGCGTTTTCAAAATCGTTTTTGATGAGCGTTCTTACCTGTTGGGCCTTCTTGTAATATGCGTCATAGTATCCCGAGGAGAGTGCGTAAGTGCCAAGCATAATTCTTCTCTTTACCTCGGCGCCAAACCCAAGCGCCCTTGACTTCATGTACATCTCGATGAGGTCTCTTCCTTCTGCCCTGAAGCCGTATTTTACCCCGTCATAACGGGCAAGGTTGGAACTCGCCTCAGAGGTGGCAAGAACATAATAAGTCGCCACGGCATATCCCGTATGAGGCAGAGAAACCTCCACTGGCAAAGCTCCCAGCGACTCTAATTTCCTTATAGCCTCTTTGACCGCGCTTTCGACCTCCGGGTCAAGCCCTTCTATGAAGTATTCCTTCGGTATGCCTATCTTAAGTCCATTAATGTCTTTGCCTATCCCCGAGGTAAAGTCAGGGACGCCCACCGGTGCGGATGTGGAATCCCGGAGGTCTCTTCCGGATATAACATTCATGAGCAGCGCGCAGTCCATCACATTTTTTGTAATCGGACCTATCTGGTCAAGCGATGATGCGAATGCTACTAGGCCGTAACGCGAAACCCTTCCGTAAGTCGGTTTCATGCCTACGACGCCGCACAGCGAAGCCGGCTGTCTTATCGATCCGCCGGTATCAGAGCCAAGTGCAGCCATGCACTCATCCGCTGCTACCGCCGCTGCCGAGCCGCCGCTTGATCCACCTGGAATCCTGTCGGTGTCCCATGGGTTCCTGGTTGTGTGAAATCCGGAATTCTCCGTTGATGACCCCATAGCAAACTCATCGAGGTTCGTCTTTCCGGTGAGCACATATCCTTTTTCCAGCAACCTTGATGTGACCGTACTTTCATAAGGAGGGACAAAATTCGCGAGGATCTTAGACGAGCAGGTAGTAGTTATACCCCTGGTGCACATGTTGTCTTTGATCGCAATGGGGATCCCCGAGAGGATTTTTGCCCTGCCCGCAGCCCTGTCTTTGTCGGCTGCTGCGGCCATTTCAAAGGCCTCTTTCTTCGTCAGGGTGACATAGGCCTTTATCTTGTTCTCCACATCGTCTATCCGTCCATAGACCGAGGAGATGACCTCAGCGACTGAGATCTCTTTTCTTTCGAGCATCCCCTGAAGATCATGGATTCCAAGCCTGTATAGCTCCAAAAAACCTCCTGACAAAATTGAGATTTAAGAGTTTAGCACTCGCTGAACGACGTTTGCAATATTTCAGAGTTGAAGTACAGATCCTGCATCATTTACTACGATCTGTCATTTCTCTCAAACGGGGTCCCCTTCGATAATTTCAGGTTTGCGACGGAGGCCGAAGGTTAAAAATTTTAGGCTGTCTGAGCCCCGAAGACTTTCGGGACGAGTTCCTAAAATTTACTGAGACCGACCGAGCAAACCAAAAAAAATTATCGCGGGGTGCCCTTCTTCCGGTTACGCTTCTTGGAGCAAGCAAGAAGGGTAACTGGGGCTTGGGGCAAAGCCCCATAAAAAAATGAGGTTGCAGTCCTTGCGCCTCACTTTTTCTTATTGAAATCGATTCGGACTACATTATCGCCGGCCGATTTGGTCTGCTTATCAGCAGGCTCTGATGTGAGCTTTTCCGGGAGGGCTTCCTCCCCTGCAGGCGAAGACGCAGCAGAAACTGAAAAATGTGCCGAGAGTTCCGGAGAAAATATAGATACGATTGACTTTACCGGTATAAAGCACTGGTGGGTAACTGCGCCGAAAACGAGTTTTGCCGATATCCCATCCACGCTCCAGTCAAAATTCATCCTTCTATTGAAAACAAGGACTATCCCCTTTTCCTTCTCTTCCGGCAAAAATCCCCTTTTGCCGATGATAACTCCCGGGGAATGGCTAACAAGAATGAAGACCCTTCCGACAAGATCAAGCATATCAAAAAATATTCTTTTTTTCAGTTCATTCAGGCTGGAAACCATCGTCTCGATCCCCGGCAGTTCGGTTCTCCTGCCGGTCTTTCATCATCTCTTCGGCTGCCGTCCTGTCCTCTTCCTTCACCAGCACCTTCACTTCCCCCATCTTCCCGATATTTACCGGATAGGGAGTTACCTTCGCAGACCTTATCTCCACTTCAATTCCGCCGCTTTCAAGAAGATCTTTTATCATCTCTGCCTCAAGGGCATCATAAGTAATAAGCAATTCTATCCATCTGCCGGGCATGTATAAGCATAAAATTATAAGGGAATCTAAGTCAAAGTTTATATCCGTCCGGATGAACCGATTCCGCTCATGACTTTTTCTCGCATTGCATGGGGAGGGCAACGTTCTTTGAGTGCGAATTCTTCCACTATTGTAACCTATGGCGAGGTCAGAAAGTCCGGGGGTCCCCGGGATTTCTCCTACCGGGGCCGTGACCTTGTGTAAATTTCTGTCTATTGAACAGTGCTGAAAGAAGCCTGTTTGACGACCATGTCTACTACCGGCAGTTCCGGCACCTTCGTGAGGCCATATATATCTTTGAGATTTATGCTTTCGGGTACGGCGCTCAGGAGGGCTTCTGCCACCCCCTGATCGGCCTGACGGTAGCGAAGTCTGGCTTCAAGAATAATCTTATTGTTCCCCTGCGGGGCGCTTAATGCGTAGTAGACTTCCTTATATCCGCGCGCGGGTATAGTGTCATGCCTTGAGAAAGCTGTAACCACCCAGGGGTCAATCGCAAAGTGGAAGTCGTCGCCCATTCCGTCAGAATTGAGTACACGGACATTTTCGGGCAGATGGCCCTGGGCGTCGGTAGTGCCGCTGGTCATAAAGACATTCCCTTTTTCGTCTTTCGCCGCGATCTCAAGCCACATCTGACGAACATTAGTCAGAGAGGTGGGGAGGTTGTGACCCGCGCGGACATTTTTCACCTTGATCTTCACTTCCACCAGTTTGCCGCCGCGATAGACAGGTGAGATCTCCAGGTCAGCGGCCGACTGGAGGCGCTTGACAGCCATTTCGTATTTTTCTTTCAGGATATCGGCCTTCTTTTCATCTCCGGCCTTCCTGGCAGCACCTTCGGCGAGGTGGTAGATAAGATAATTGGCGCCGTTGAAGAAGTGCCGATATTCCTTGCGTCCGGGCTTCCGAAACTCGTCTGCAGTGCGCATGAACGTTCGAATATCTACCATATGACAGTCCTGGCAAAGGATTTCTTTTTGAGCATATGGACCGTGCTTCCACTCCAGATAAGTCGCCTCCAGCGGAAAGTGTGAATCGTAGTGGTAGACCTGATGGCAGCTGGCGCACAGGTCCGCCTGAAGATGAAGTGAAGATTCAACACATTTGTGAAACCCCATGCCACAGCCGTCGGAAGGTGTGAAAGGCCCTCGCTTGATCAGCTGCAAGCCTTCTTCAGTCTGCACTCCAGGAGTGAGAATAAAGGAGCCATTTTCCGGCTCATGAGCCGGAGTTTGCCAATGGGTTGTACCACTGATAGAATGACAGATATCACAGGACACCCCTGCCAGTGCCATAGGGCTTAGACCCGCGATGCCGGCCTTTTTGATCTCCCCGGTAATCACTCCCGCTGGAGAATGGCATCCCTCGCACTGGCGCGATATATTGTGCCCCACAGCCTTGATGGCCTTGTTCAACTCGCCCTGATAGACCGGGTCCTGAAAAGCCAGGGCATGTACCGAGCCGGTCCATTCATTATACTTATCAGAGTGGCAGCCGTTGCAGACTTCAGGCGGAGTAAATTGGGCATTCGACTTGTTCCATTTGATCAGAGACGGATAATAAGGATAAAACTCGTGGTCTACATCAAAGACATTGGACCCGGCAAAGGCGGCAAACGGGAAAGACCCGAGCACAAAAACCGCAATAATCAAGAATGTCCTCAAAGAGGGTTTCATAAAAACCTCCTTATGTTGTCAAGTGTCTTACTGCCATGGTATCAAATGCACCGGGGAAGTCAATTCTATAGGTCAGGTGTATGAATTTATTGAAAGTTGTGGATATTTATTTATGAAAGTGAGGTACTGATGACATAAGAAATGATCCAATTAGTTGTGTTAAGATAATCTGCCTTAGAGGCAAAATATCAACCTGAAAAGTCCGCATTTTTTGAAGGAACCGGAGGCTACGAAGTGAATAAGATCAATATTGATGCTCTTTCTATTAATACAGTAAGGATGCTCTCTGCCGATGCCGTGCAGAAGGCCAAGTCGGGACATCCGGGAATGCCGATGGGAGACGCGCCCATGGCATACGTCTTGTGGTCGAAATTTCTCAGCCACAACCCCAAAAACCCCTTCTGGTATAACCGCGACAGGTTCGTCCTTTCGGCGGGTCATGGATCAGCTCTCCTATACAGCCTTTTACACCTCACAGGTTATGACCTCTCTCTTGATGACATCAAGAACTTCAGACAATGGGAAAGCAAAACGCCGGGACATCCCGAATACGCTCCGGAATACGGGATAGAAACCACTACAGGGCCGCTCGGCCAGGGGTTTGCCACAGGTGTAGGCATGGCCATGGCAGAGAAATACCTTTCCGAGATGTTCAACAGGCCCGGGTTCCCTGTTGTCGATTACCACGTCTACGGCATAGTTTCTGACGGCGATCTGATGGAAGGAGTAGCGTCAGAGGCAGCATCTCTGGCAGGACACCTGAAGCTTGGAAAGGTCGTCTATCTTTATTCAGACAATAAGATCACTATTGAGGGTCCCACTGATATAACCTTCACAGAAGATGTGGCAAAGAGGTTCGCTGCATATGGCTGGCAGGTTCTGCGGGCGGGAGGCAATGACATAAAGCAGATCGAAGACGCAATAAAAAGGGCAAAAAAAGAAAAGAACAAACCTTCCCTTATAATGGTGAGAACGAACATCGGCTTTGGAAGCCCCAACAAACAAGACACCCCGGATGTCCATGGTTCCCCCCTGGGTGAGGAGGAACTCTGCCTGACAAAAAAGAATCTTTGCTGCCCGCCAAACAGGAAATTTTGCATCCCGGGAGCCGTGGCGGTTCATTTAAGGGCTGCAGTAAAAAAGGGAAAGATTAGGGAGAGCGCCTGGAACTCCCTTATAAAGCGCTACGCTAAAAAATATCCTGAACTTGCCAGGGAATGGCTTAACATCACAAGCGGAAAACTCGCGGAGGGATGGGAAAAGCTGTTGCCTGTATTCAAACCGTCCGACGGAGCAGTTGCAACCAGAAGCGCCTCGGGCAAGGTATTAAACGCGATAGCCGGCGTCTTGCCGCAGCTTATAGGCGGCTCTGCCGATCTTGCGCCTTCTAATAATACATACCTTAAGAAATATCCTGACCTCGGCAATGCCAGGTGCGGCAGAAACATTCACTTTGGCGTAAGGGAACATGCTATGGGAGCTGCTCTAAACGGCATGGCCCTGAGCGGAATGCTCATACCTTACGGCGGAACGTTTTTCGTTTTTGCAGACTATATGAAACCTGCCATCAGGCTCTCGTCTCTGATGAGACAGCATGTAATCTATGTGTTCACGCACGATTCAATCGGCCTTGGTGAAGACGGTCCGACGCATCAGCCGGTGGAACACCTCACTGCCTTAAGGGCAATGCCTCACCTGTCGGTCATCAGGCCGGCAGACGCCAATGAGACGGCGGTGGCCTGGAAGACGGCCATCTCCGATAAGGCCAGACCGCACGCCCTTATCCTGTCGCGGCAGAATCTTCCTGTTCTGGACAGGCAGAAATATCCATCGGCTGAGTGCCTTATAAAGGGAGGCTATATACTTTCTGACTCGAAGGGAAAGCCTGATATAATCCTACTTTCCTCCGGCTCAGAGGTGCACCTTTCTCTTACGGCAGCCGAGTCTTTGAGAAAAGGCGGAATAAAGGCGAGGGTCGTCAACATTGCCTGTTTCGAGTTCTTCGATGCACAGCCGGAGGCATATAGAAACAGGGTCTTGCCGCCTTCGGTAGAAACCAGATTGGCGGTAGAGGCAGGGTCCCCACTTAGCTGGCATAAATACGTCGGCCTCAGGGGAGATATCATAGGCATTGACCGCTTTGGCTCTTCGGCGCCCGCGAATGTGCTTTTTGAGAAGTTCGGATTCACCGCTGAAAACATCGTCGCCAGGGCGAAGAAACTGCTCAGGAAAAAGCGCTAAGGAAGATAGCCGGAACTGACCCAAAGCAGTCATTCTTTCAGCCTGCAGTACTATTTCTTAAGGATTACTCTTCGTCTGCGCCCTATCTGTATAATAGAAATATATGCCTAATCCTGACGACAAGCGCGAAAAGACCCAGGGTAAAGCCCTATCGAAAAAATTCATATTTATCTTTGTCCTTGTCGGCGCTCTTTTCGGAACGATTGGAGGTTTCGTATACTGGGCGCTTTCCGACCTCCCCAGAGTAAATGCAATAGAGGAATACGTACCCGCCGAATCCTCCAGGGTGTATTCCAGCGACGGCAAAATATTGGCGGAATTCTATTATGAGCGCCGGACCTTTGTGCCTCATTACAAAATACCGGACCATGTAAAAAAGGCGTTTGTTGCGATCGAAGACGTCCGCTTCTACAGCCATCCCGGGGTTGACTTTATAGGCGTACTCAGGGCGCTGGTGCAGGACATAAGGGCCGGCGGAATGGTCCAGGGCGGAAGCACGATCACTCAGCAGCTTGCGAAGATGCTCTTTCTTAAACCTGAAAAATCCATTATGCGAAAGATCAAAGAGGCTGTGCTGTCTCTTCAGATCGAAAGACGCTATACAAAAGACGAGATCCTGGGCATTTACCTCAACCAGGCATATTTCGGCACAAGGGCTTTCGGGATAGAAGCCGCCTCACAGGCTTATTTCGGCAAACCCGTGACAGAACTGTCGGTGGGGGAAGGCGCCCTGCTGGCAACACTGCCGAAGGCGCCCTCGCAATATTCTCCCTTCAGGAATCCGGAGAAATCAAGGGAACGCCGTACATCCGTTTTAAACATCATGCTCAGACACAAGTTTATTACCTCCGCGCAATATGAACACGCACTTCAGGAGCCTCTGCCTTCGTCTCCACATTTCAGGAAATATGAAGCGCCATATTTCGTAGAACTCCTTAGGCAGCGGATGGAGCATAAATACGGCAGGGAGATCTACACCGCAGGTTACAGGATCCATTCCACCATCGACTCATCCATGCAGCGTATAGCGGAAGAAGCACTTGAAAGGGGTGTAAAGAACGTTGAAAAAAGGGTAAAACCCGGGATCCAGGCGTCGCTAATAGCGGTCGATATCCACACTGGCCACATAAAAGCTATGGTCGGGGGTTTCGACTTCTGGCAAAACCAGTTCAACCGGGCTACTCAGGCGCTAAGGCAGCCGGGGTCCGCATTTAAACCCTTTGTTTATTGCTGCGCTTTGGAAAACGGCATGTCGCCGCAGGATGTCATAGCTGATGCCCCGATCTCCTTTAAAGGAGCCCGTCCGGGTCAGATCTGGTCCCCGAAAAATTATGACGGGAAATATCATGGCACTGTCACGCTGAGGACCGCCCTTGCCAAGTCCCTTAACGCGGCGACTGTGAGGCTCGCAGGAAGAGTAGGGATAGATAACATCATCGGAACTGCAAGAAAGCTGGGGATAACAAGCGAGCTCCAGCCTTATCTTCCGATTGCTTTAGGCGCTTCTGACGTCACCCTCGTGGAGATGGTCGGCGCTTACTGCGGGTTCGCTACAGGAAAGAAGATAAATCTATTGCCATATGAGCGCATAGAAAACAGAGACGGAATTGTAGTCGAAGAGCTGTACCCCCATTTCGAGGAGAAACTGAGCGATGAGACGGTAGGAAACATGAAAGTCCTTCTGGGGGCTGTGGTACAGGAAGGTACGGCGGTCAAGGCGAGAGAACTGGGCAGACCGGTCTACGGAAAGACCGGAACCACAAATGATTTTACGGATGCCTGGTTCATAGGATTCGACGACGGGCTCGCCGTCGGAGTCTGGGTGGGAAGGG
>OUUY01000081.1 GCA_900302705.1 Candidatus Sulfobium mesophilum | reverse complement strand
GTACTGGCTGGTAGATCTTATGATGGAGGAAGGCTATCAGGTCCACTTGGCGAATCCCTCAAGGATCCAGCAGTATTCGGGACTCAAGCATGGAGATGACGAGCATGACGCGTTCTGGCTTGCAGAGATGCTGAGATTGAAGATACTGCCCGAGGGATATATTTATCCAAAAGAGCAAAGGCCTCTAGGAGACCTTCTTAGGAAGCGCGGGCATCTGGTGAGGCTGAGGACATCGCTCATTCAGAGTCTTCAGAACATCCTTACTCGAAACATAGGGGCCAAGATTCATCCAAATCGTATGAAGGCATTGAGAACAGACCATGTGACGCCGTTGCTGGCAGGCAATGATGATCTCTCTCTCGCCGGCAAGGTGAGCAAGGAAGCGATTGACGCTCTGAGGAGACAGATCAAGGCAATCGAGGTTGTTGTGGAAAAGAGAATAGAAATCAGGAGGCCTTATGATCTCCTTTTAGGCTTGCCGGGAGTGGGAAGGGTCCTTTCGTTGACCATCATGATGGAGACGGGCCCGATTGAGCGCTTCTCGGACGTGGGCAACTATGTGTCGTATTGCAGGAAGGTGCCCGCAGCGAGGTTCAGTAATGACAAGAAGAAAGGGACTACCAACAGGAAGAATGGCAATAAGTATCTGTCATGGGCCTATGGAGAGGCGGCAGAGCTTGCGCGAAGATTTGATACTGAAGCGAAATCCTATTTTGACCGGAAACAAAGAAGAACAAATGCACCGATTGCCCACAGCGCACTTGCGCACAAGCTAGCCAGGGCGGCGTATTACATGATGAGAGACGGAGTTCCGTTCATGCCAGAAAAGGCATTTACATAAAGAACTGAGTGCGGCAGTTAGCCTAATGCACCGACTGGCATAAAACCACGGGTTTGATTGGAACGCTGCCGCACTCAGCAATATAGGAGTTACCGGCATCTTTACTGCCCGGGTCGGGAGCCATCACCTGACTGGCGTCAGAGCCATGGGAATTGTAAGAAACGAAGTGGACCCGGCACGGAACCGAAGGTTTTCTGGTCCGCAATGAGCGGAATGGCCCTCTTTTGGGAGTGATCTCTGGGTGTGGCTTCGATCCCGATGGGTGTCTGGCACAGTGAAGACTGCAGCCGAAGCCTAATGAAAAAACGGCATTGGTAGAATCGTCGGCAGCTCATAAAAAGGGAGAAGTTACAACACTTCTCGATAAGATATCTTTTTGCTTGACAGGTGTCCGCTAAATGGGTGTCGGTGCAGTCTTAATCTTGCCCTGCCTATGAGTCTGCGTATTTAAATGGGTACTTAATAGTCTCAGGTCGAGCAGCTGGTGTGTGTAAGGTCGGTGAGTTCCAACATTTTTTACGAGGCTGCTTGCTGCTACAATATGAGCATGGCTAGGATCAGTGCAGGAATCCTTATGTATAGGAAGCATAACGAACTTCAGGTATTCCTCGTACATCCCGGCGGTCCCGTCTGGGCGAAGAAAGACCTCGGTTCCTGGTCGATTCCAAAGGGAGAGATTGATCCTGAGGAAGACCCTCTCTCTGCCGCCAAGCGCGAGTTCGAAGAAGAAACCGGATTCAAAGTCTCGGGCAGTTTTATCTGGCTCTCGCCGGTAAAACTCAAGAGCGGCAAAACGGTGAAGGCATGGGCTGTTGAAGGAGACTGCGACCCTGAAGCGATCAGAAGCAACACATTCCGGATTGAGTGGCCGCCTAAATCCGGCAGATATCAGGAGTTTCCCGAGGTCGACCGCGCAGCCTGGCTCGATCTCGCGCAGGCTAAAGAGAAGATAAATAAAGGGCACGTACCTCTGATTGAAGAACTCGAGTGCATCTTAAAAATTCCGTACGATCGGGATTAAGATAATTCATGGCACATAGGACGAGCAGGGAACGCTTCGAAGAGCTGGTTGACCGGGCGGTCGAGACTCTGCCCGAAGAATACACCAGATATTTCGGTAATATCACCATCATCGTCGAGGACTACCCGGGAGCAGAAGATACCAAAAGGTTTGGCAAGGGAAGGGGCCTGTTGCTAGGTCTGTTCAGCGGGGTGCCTTATCCCCGTAAAGGAGGGTTCTTCGAGATCCCTTATCCTCTGCCTGATAAGATAACCCTTTTTCAGAAAAATATCGAAGCAATATGCTCCTCTGAAGACGAGCTCATAGAACAGATCCAAAAGACCCTTGTGCATGAGGTCGGCCTTTCAGAAAGGGACCTGAGCAAATATGAATGAGATCAATTATGGCAGGTGTTGAGCTCTGACGATTGTCACGGGAATGAGTACCGGGACTGTTCAGGTTATTTGGTTTGATCTAGGTTAAATCGGAGCGGCTATTCAAAAATCACATATTTCCTAATCGTATCCGCCCTTTTACCGCGAACTCCCAGTGCGTCGATACTCCTGATCCTTCCCTCTCTCCTTGCACGTAGAATACGTCTTACTGTCTCCGGCCCGATGCCGGGTACCCTCAGAAGAGTTCGCCTGGCGGAGCTGTTTAACCTCACAGGATAAAAGCCCGGGTGACTGTCGGCCCAGACCTGTTTCGGGTCTTTATCCAGCCGAAGGTTACCGTTTTTGTCGAGGAGAAAGTCCTCTTCCCTGAACCCATACCTCCTGAGAAGGAAATCGGTCTGGTATAAACGATGCTCCCTCAGAAAATGTCCGTCCGGCATGCTGAGTTGACGCTTTTCACCAGGTATGTCAGGGTTGCCGAGTCCTTTTTGGTACGCGGAAAAATAGACCCTGTTAAAGTTCAGGCGGTCATATATACGGAATAAATATCGGATTATTTCGGAGTCGGTCTCATCCGAGGCGCCGACGATAAACTGTGTCGTACATTTTTTCTTCGAAAATCTCATGCCTTCCCCTGTAAGTTTTCCCATCAGTTTAAGCGGCCTGATAATATCGCGCTCATAATTCTTCCTGGGCGAGAGGGTTGAGCAGTGCTTATTGCCAGGGGTTTCTATATTGAGCGATACAGCGGTTGCCAGTGAAAATGCCTGTTCGACCGCTGCATCAGATGCGCCGGGGATTATTTTCAGATGGATATAACCCCTGTATTCATGTCTTTCTCTCAGGAGACGGGCCACGGAATTGATCTTCTCCATCGTAAAGTCGGGGCTGCCGATGACTGCGGAACTCAGGAAAAGGCCGAAGACTTTCTTTCTTCTGTAATATCCCATGAATATGTTTGCGATCTCTTCCGGCCTGAGCGTGCAGCGCCGCACGTTCGATTCAGAGCGAAGCGGGCAGTACTTGCAGTCGTTTGTACAGGCATTGGAAAGAAGGGTTTTGAGGAGGACCGAGTATCCACCCTGTGGCAGAGAAACAGGATATAGCCATCTGCCGTCAAGTCCTCTTCTGCGGTGGTCATATTTATTTGTGCCGCAAGCACAGGCCAGATCGTACTGCGAGTCTTCGGAGAGTATTTTTAGCTTTTCGATAGTCTCCATTGTGATGGCCTCAGGAAATTATATCACAGAGAAGGACGAAGCAGGCGTAAAGCCCAACGGTAAGTTATAGACATAAAATATGAATTTCTGATAAATTGTTACAGCGCGAAATAACGGGGGCCCGGCTCATGATTCTTGATGTAGTCATAGACAAAGATTCGTTGTCAATAGAGATCACTGATCCGTTTCACCTTGACCTGGAAGAAATAGCCGGCAAGATTGACAAATTCGCCGCTTCAAGAGGAATCGCTGTTTCGGGGGCTGAGGTAAGAGGTCTTATCCCCGCGATGGTCAAGGGAATAGCCGGATGTGAACATGGCTGCCCAGCTGATGCCAAAGGTCTGGTCTCGAGAGGATTTAAAGATTTTCAACTGCAATATATTGAGGGCGGTATTCTTTCGGCCCGCAGATTAGCGGGTGACGGCAGGTTTTTTTATCTTAAGATGTTTCCGGATTTCTGATTCAAGAAACGGCAATTGTCATAAAAAAACTCAAGGGCCGTAAGCGGACAAGATAGGACTCATCAGCTTTCTTGTCAGTGCCGTCTGCGGTACGTGGGGGCCGTCCTGAGTATCTTAACTGTGCTTGCCTGGGGCCCTTTTTCTCCTTCCTCCTCCTCGAAACGGACGGCGATCCCCAACTTCAGTTTGTTGAACCCGTCCAGGACGCTGTTCTTATGAAAATATATCTCCCTTCCGTCTGAGCCCTCTATGAAACCATAGCCTTGTCTGGCGAAAAGCTTGGAGACGACTCCATGAGGAATAAGGTCGTGGTCTTTTACGTCTCTGGATTTAACGAGGTCGTACTCCTCAAGCTGGCGTATCGCATCATCGAAGGCGTGGCGGACAGCGACATATATGTTTTCACGGATTTGGCTGAGCGGATGCTCCCTGCTTACTACAATCTGCTTGTCAGGAACATTCAACGTTATAGTCGCGCGAAAGAGATTGCCTTCATGATGGTGTTTATGAGGCATCTCCACTACTATCCGGCAACTGATGATGTCAGGATGAAACTTGTCCAGTTTACCGGAGAGTAGCCGGACCTCACCCTGAACACCTTCTTTATACTGAGGCAATAAATTCCTGTAGACGACTTTGACCGGTACATTCATATTCTCATGCTACCGGCGAAGGTCGGCCGTGTCAATAGCCTCTTTCATCGGGTAAAAAAGAATTGGTTATGGAGACAGGCTGTCGCGGGCAGACTGCAGCAGGCAAAAAAAAATCCCCGGGTTGAAAACATCCCGGGGATATAAGCGGTTATTCGATCGCGATCTTTTTGCTCATCCTCTCCGCCTCTTCGGATTTTGGTATCTTCACTTCAAGAACACCATCTTCGAAGTGTGCCTTCGCTTTCTCAATGTCGAGCCCTTCGGGCAGCTCGAAGCTCCTCGAAAATTTGCCATATGAGCGTTCATATCTGTAATAATTGGCTTTTTCTACCTTCTCTTCTTTTCCCCTCTCACCGGAGATCGTCAGGAAGTTATGCGTAATGTTCAGTTCAATATCTTTCTTTTTTAAACCAGGCAGATCGCACTTTACTATCAACTCATGCTCGGTGTCATACATATCCAAAGAAGGCGAAAACTCCTCGGCCTCCAAACCCCTTGTGGCCCAAAAAGGTGTTCTGAACGCTGCAAACGGCCTCCTCCACATCTCTTCGAACCATCTTTCCATATCTTCGATCGGAGAAAGCAATCTTGAAGGCTCAGTTTTTACGAGTTCTTTTGTACCTTTCATCTTCTACACCCCCTTTCCTCCACGCCAATACTCCTAATTTAAGATTATTACGGAGACCGTAAAATTTCAAAATCTGGAATCTTCACCTTATGCCGAAAAGCGACAAAAATAGGCATTATCAGGCAAAAAAAGCCCTCCACTTTTAACTTTGATTACGGGAAGATTGTTTTGCTAGCTTATGATAACCGGGAGATCTTCATATATTAAGAGGCCTGACGCCCAAGGCCGCAAGTAACCGGAAAATCGGAAATTTCCGAGCCCGCTCTTGACTTATCCTGTTTATTTGAGCTATTTTTTAAAAAGTGGACGTTACATCAAAAATAGCCGTTATTACAGGTCTTTTTTCACTGACTGTGATGATTAATCTGCTTTTCGGCCATCTCAGAACCCGTACGAAGAAACTTTCACTTAACTGGTTTCTGTGTATCCATTTGCCTATTCCGCTGATCTTTTTTGCAAGGGTCTCTTCACACCTTGGATTCCAGTATGTGCCAATCTTTGTCGTGGCTGCTCTTACCGGCCAGATCATTGGCGGAAAGATAGAGTTCTGATCATTGCTGGCGGCCATCTTAGCTAAACCGGGTGAAATAGCGCTTCAGGAAATGGCTATCCCTGAGCCTCGCGAGGGGGAACTGCTCGTAGAGGTGAAATCATCCCTTACCTGCGGCACCGACCTTAAGGCTTTCATAAGAGGCCATTCCCTTATCCCCATGCCCGGTCCTTTCGGACACGAATTCTCAGGCATCGTGGTTGAAAAGGGCAAAGGCGCCGGAAAGTTTAAGGTGGGCGACCCCATCATGGCCGTTCATAGCGCGCCGTGCCTCTACTGCTCATACTGCAAGAAAGGAATCT
The DNA here is from genome assembly GCA_900302705.1 of Candidatus Sulfobium mesophilum. Lineage (GTDB taxonomy): Bacteria > Nitrospirota > Thermodesulfovibrionia > Thermodesulfovibrionales > UBA6898 > Sulfobium > Sulfobium mesophilum. Next base: position 19,983 of record OUUY01000081.1, on the reverse strand, counting down.
TCAATCTTTGCGAAAACCTGATGTCTACGAAGGTGCTGGGTGCCTATTCTGAATATCTCCTTCTTCCCAAACATATAGTCAGGCAGAACGTCTTTAAGAAGCCCAAGACCCTGAGTTTCAGCGAAGCCGCGTTTCTTGAGCCCCTTGCCTGCGTAGTCCACGGTATGGAACCGCTGGGGATAAAGAAGAATGATACTGTGTTCATAATTGGAGCCGGGCCTATCGGCCTTCTTCATCTGATACTTGCAAAATCAAAGGGAGCTAAGGTCATGATAACCGGCCTCGAGGAGCAGAGGCTGAAGGTCGCAAAAAAACTTGGCGCTGATCTTGTTTTTGACCCTTCCCAAACTGTTAAGTCTATACGCGATTTTACGGGGGGTATTGGCGCAGACTATATCTTCGAATGTACCGGCCAGCCTGATATATGGGAGGCATCTGTGGAATATGTGCGAAAGGGAGGCACCATAGTCCTCTTTGGCGGCTGCAAGAGCGGGGCAATCGTCAGATTTAAGGCAGAGAGACTGCACTACGATGAAATTAAGCTGATGGGAACTTTTCATTTCACTCCTCGGGATGTGGCTAAGGCATTTGGTTTTCTCAGGGATAGGAAAGTGGATGTGCGAAAATTGATATCAGGGTCATTTCCCCTTAAAGATATAAAGGATGTGTTTGCGAAACTTGCGAAGGGCGACGGCATCAAGTACGCCCTGATCCCATAAACGCACTGACTTAGGCTAATTTGTTTTCTGCTCTGACTATCTCCTGCATCCTGCGGGCGTTTCTTATGGCTGCTGCTCCGTGGCAATTGTTGAACATCGCAAAGACAAGCTTCCCCTTTCTGTCGGCGTCAAGTATATGAGGAACAAACTCCCGGATTTCTTCTTCTGAATAAACATAGTCGTAACGGAGCGATGTGTCGATCCCTTTCTTGAGCCAGTTCTTCTTATTTCTGCCGTGAAATCTGAAGTATGCGGTATCGGTTGTGGCCGCCGGGAAAAACGGCACAGTCGCAAGATTTCCAAACTGCGGCTCATCGGCAGCCACATAGGTTATGCCGTTTGCTCTGAGGAAAGCCATCAGCTTCTCTTTGTTGCCGTAAGACAGCCAACTGCCATGTCTGAATTCGACAGCTGCCTGAAAGCCTCTGGTAAGAGAAACGCTGGTGAGTACGTAGTTGAGGTTTTCATCTTTGTAATGAAGCCACGGGGGGAACTGGTAGACGACTAAACCCAGTTTCCCGGTTATCGCGAGAGGCGCCAGCGATTCCTTAAATCTTTCGCCGATAATCTTGAGCAACTCTGGGTCGGTGATATATATGTATTTATTCTCGCGGTCTTTGGAGGGGAGCTCTCTTATGACCTCTGCCGGAAGTGTCTTTGGCTCCACGCCGTGGCCAGTGAGCGCGCCGAACACCTTGATATGGAATATGAAATGCTTTGGGGTCCTTTCCGCCCATGCCGTTGCATTTCTTGAGTCGGGTATCGCATAGTAGGTCGAATCTACCTCGACCGTCCCGAAGTTTTCAGCATAAAATCTGAGACGGTCTTCAGCGGATCTTGCTTCTTTCGGGTAGAACTCCCCGCTCTTAATAAGGGTCTTTTCAGTCCAGGAACAGGTGCCTATATGGATCATATCAGGATCCTGAGTTTAGGATTAGAGGCTATTCTAGCACAGATAACAGATCAACCGATTGCGCAGGCGTACATCTCTTACCGGAAATGCTAAAATAAGGGCAATGCGGCGGAGGCCGCACGGTGCAAAAGTAGTAGAATAATCCTCATACATGAAGGTCGCAAAATTATACAGTTTTAACGATATACGAATCGAGGATGTCCCTGTGCCCGAGGTCGGGCCGCATGAGGCACTGATAAAAACAAGGGCCTGCGGGATTTGTTCGGGTGATGTAATGCCCTGGTACATAGAAAAGAAGGCCCCTCTGGTTCTGGGTCACGAACCGGCAGGGGAAATAGTGGAAACGGGCAGCGAGGTCAGTTCCTTTAAGAAGGGTGACAGGGTCTTTACACACCATCACGCCCCGTGCTTTAGATGCAGATTCTGCAGACGCGGCGATTATGTGCAATGTGAGACATGGAAAGAATCTTGCATTATACCGGGTGGCGTTTCGGAATATATCCTGGTTCCCCGGGTAAATCTTGAAAATGATACGATACACATCCCTGAGAATATGGGCTTCGAGGACGCGGCACTGATCGAACCTGCTGCCTGCGTTCTTAAGGGGCTTAAAAGGGCGCGCATCCGGCAGGGTGACACCGTGCTCGTTATCGGGCTGGGCGTAATGGGCATGATAAACATCATGGCTGCAAGGCACCTGGGAGCGGACAGAATAATCGGTGCTGATATGATCAAATACAGACTGGACAAGGCACGTGAGTTCGGCGCTGACGATTTAGTTGACGTTTCCGCCATTAGCCTTTTCGATGGTGTCAGGGAGGCTACAAGGGGAGAGATGGCGGAACTTGTCATCGTCGGGCCAAACAGCGCCGATGCCATGATGCAAGGGTTGAGGTGTGTCAGCCCAGGGGGACAAGCTCTTTTTTTTACGCCTGCCAAACCAGGGGAAACGCTGGTGATCGATCCAAACAAGCTCTATTTCAGTGACATCAATATCATAACGAGCTATTCCTGCGGGCCCTCCGATACCGCCGATGCCTGCGAGATGATCGGGAAAGGGATTGTGTCGGCAGAAAAGGTCGTAACACACAGGTTCCCGCTGGAAAAGACCGAAGAGGCCTTCAGGCTGACTTCCCTGCCTTGTGAATCGTTGAAGGCTATGATTGTGTTTAATCAGGCAGGCGGTGCTCTTTAGGAGAAAAATACATTGAAAAATAAATCGTTGAGGCAAACGTCATTTTGTGAAATAGGCAGCTCAAAAAAAATATGCCGCAAAGACTCAAACAGATGCGCTCTTTACCGCTATAAAGGCGATATGACCTGGCAGGGAATTGCGGACGAGCCGTACAAGACCGCTGCGGACGGATGGTCCAATATCGTCAGGAGGGTATTGATCGGAGGTCGTGGAGAGTCGGCAAAGTTTCATGTCAGATATTTCGAAATTGCTCCGGGCGGCACGAGCAGTCTGGAAAGGCACAGGCATGAGCATGTGGTCATATGCGTGAAAGGCGAAGGAGTAGTCAGGACCGGCAGGACCAGGAGGAAGATGCGGTATATGGACACCCTTTATATTTCACCGGACACGGTTCACCAGCTCAGAAACCCGAATGATGTGCCTTTCGGGTTCCTATGTATCGTCAACGCCAGGAGGGATAAGCCAAAGGTCCTCGCTTAACTCCCATACCACGTGGCGGGTAACGTATTCATCCCCGCGCATGGTGGATTCTTATTGGGTTGTTTCCTTGTTTTATCCAAAAAAGATGTATTAGAATAAACGAATTATGCTGAGGGGAGTTGTTTAATGGAAAAGGGAAAAAACAAGTCGGTTATAGACCTCCTTTGGGACCTTTTTGCATCTGTCAAGCTGGCAGTCGTGATTTTTTCTCTCATATCTGTGACGTCTATGGTGGGAACGGTCCTCGAACAGAATGCCGAGCCCGAGAAGAATATTCGGGTCCTTATAAAGATGTTTGGTGTGGGGCATGAAACCGCTCACAGTATATACGGTATTTTGGACAGCCTTGGTTTCATGAACATGTATCATTCCTGGTGGTTTATTACATTTCTGCTCCTTTTTGCAGCAAACCTGATTATCTGTTCACTGGACAGACTTCCGAGGATATGGAAACTGGTCAGGGAGCACATCCGACCACTGTCTCAGGAGCACATCGAGAAGATGTCGATAAGAAGGAGCGTTTCTGTAAAAAATAAGCCCTCTGGTATCAAAGAGGATGTGTCATCATCGATCAGCAAGATTGGGTTTAAGCCGGCCGAATCGTCATCAGGAAACAGTTTCCAGTTTTATGCCGAAAAAGGAAATTTTACAAGGCTGGGCGTTTATATCACGCATCTGAGCATCCTGGTAATCCTTGCAGGGGCGATCATAGGCCTTAAGTTCGGCTTCAACGGATTTCTGAACCTCCCTGAAGGACAGATTTCGCCGGTGGCATACAAAGACAGGGGCAGTGAAGTGCCGCTTGGATTTGAGGTCCGGTGCGATAATTTTGATGTCGAGTATTATGGCGAAAGCGATATGCCCAAGGCGTACAGGAGTTGGCTTACGGTGCTTGACGGAGGGAAAGAGGTATTGAAAAAGGTCATATCGGTTAATAATCCTCTTACCTATAAGGGCATTACCTTTTACCAGGCGAGCTTTGGTCCTGTGCGTGAGAACATGAAAGGCGGGATCCTTGTGCTTAGGCTGGTCTCAAGTGACGGGAAAAGCACCCAGATCAATACTAACATAGGCGGGAACTTTTCGATGCCGGGCTCGTCCGCAGAAGCACGTGTTACGAATTTCAGTCCCGCCCTCTCATTTGATCAATCGGGCAGGCCTTTTACATACGATGCAAATCTTGTGAATCCTGCGGCATACATAGAATTTTCCAACTTGGGTGGAAAACCTTATTCCGGATGGATACTCAAGAGATATCCCCAGACCTGGCGTCTGCCAGATGGAAGCAGCGTGGAGTTCCTCGACTACTGGGGTGTGGAATATACTGGATTACAGGTGAGAAAAGACCCCGGAGTGTTAATCGTATATCTTGGTTGCATACTTATGGCTACAGGCCTTTATATAACATTCTTTATGAGCCATAAGAGACTCTGGGTCAACGTGACTGAGGAAAAGGGCGCCGCGAAAATTTTGATCGGCGCTTCTGCCAACAGAAACAGGGCGGCCTTCGAAAGAGATATAGAAAAGCTGGCGGGCCTTCTTGGTGAAGGCCACAAAGGGGGAAAATAGATGAGCGGTTCGGCAAGTTCGGTATTTTTCGGGTTATCCACCATCGCCTATATTCTTGCTATGGTTTTGTACATAGGATATCTTGCGTTTAGAAAAAATCAGGTAGGAGTGGTGGCCACAACGGTGACTGTCGCGGGGTTTATCTCTCAAACCCTCGCCATATTGCTTAGATGGAAAGAGTTTTATGAGGTCGGCCAGATGGGGTGGCTGCGGGCTGTCCCTCTTACAAATCTCTATGAGTCGCTTGTTTTCTTCGTCTGGTGTCTGATACTGGCCTATCTGGTGATAGAGTTCAGATATAAAAATCGCTCATTTGGCGCTTTCATAACGCCGGTTGCCGGACTGGTCCTGGCGTTTATAGACATATCGGGCATGTCGAAGGACATTCAGCCTCTGGTGCCTGCGCTTCAGAGCAACTGGCTGCTGGCCCATGTCATGATGAGTTTTATAGCGTATTCCATGTTTGCCGTCTCCTTCAGCACAGGCCTTATGTATCTTATAGTGAAGACAGACAACAGGAACCAGCCGGCCTATCTGTTTTGGACCATCATGCTCGGCATCTTTGCAATAGTACTTTGCGCTATGGGGCTGGATTATCTGACATTTAAAGTCGCGGTGAAGAGCCAGGAGGAATTGATAAAAGGCTATCTCTTTAAGGCGTCTTTCCGTAATAGTTCATCGGCAATAGCCCTCCTGAGTTTTGCAGCTTCGGCGGCGATTATCTTCGTAATCTGGAGGTTCGGCGGCGTGCTTAAAAAAATCATCACCAGTCTGAACATATCTGCCGAGACGCTCGATGAAATTACGTATAAAAGCATCGCTATGGGATTCCCTATTTTTACCCTGGGAGGGCTTATATTCGGGGCGATCTGGGCTGATCAGGCGTGGGGAAAGTATTGGACCTGGGACCCGAAGGAAACCTGGTCGCTTATTACATGGTTTTTCTATGCATTTTATCTGCACAGCCGCCTGATGAGAGGGTGGAAGGGCAAGAGGGTTGCGATGGTCGCTGTTTTGGGATTTGTCGCTGTCATCTTCACCTATCTGGGCGTGAATCTTCTGCTTTCCGGCCTTCACAGTTACGGGTCTCAGTAAGAGAAAGTGAGGGGATTGATTCTGGGGACAGACTGCTCCGGATGTCTTTGTCGAGTGTGATGTTTCAAGTCATAGAAGAGATAAGGACGGATATATTGATTATCTAGGACTTACACCTTAGGGGTTGCGATGAAAATTCTGGTTGCAGATGACGAACAGTTGGTCCGGTGGTTTCTGGAGAGGGCGCTCCGCAAGGGTGGCCATGAAGTCATTACTGTTTCGAATGTGGCAGATGCATGTGAGAAACTCGCCTCCCAGGACATAGACCTGCTTATTATCGATCTGAGGATGCCTGAGGGAAGCGGGCTGGAAGTGGTGAAGAAAGTGATAAATTCACCAGGGAAGACAAAGGTTATTGTATGTTCGGCGTTTGTTACAGCGGAACTTGAGGACGAGTTGAAAAGCAATGGGGTGCACGTCCTAAAGAAACCCTTTAAGCTGGATGAACTGGTATCTGCCGTAAAGAATTGTTTGTAAGTTAATTTCTCTTATGTTTCATGTCATTGCTGTTTTGCGGCCTTCTTATCTGCCTTCAATTACTTATTCCCTCTTGACTATTATCGGCCCTTTCCATAACAATAGGTAACTTTATGAAAGCCCTGGTGACAGGAGCTGCAGGCTTTATCGGTAGCTATCTTGTGGAAACCCTGAAAAATAGGGACTATGAAGTTACGTGTCTCACGAGAAAATCTTCCGACCTGAAGTGGATAGAACACCTCGACCTGAAATATATTACCTGTGACCTTTCCGACATCGAATCCCATGCTGATGAGATTGAAGGCTTCGACTATATATTTCATCTCGCAGGTGTGACTAAGGCCCTAAATGAGCGTGACTTTTTTCATGCCAATGCGGAATGTACGGAGAAACTGGTTCGTGTAGCTGCAGAAAGAGGCGCCGGACTTAGAAGGTTCGTTTATCTGAGCAGTCTTGCTGCGATAGGTCCGAGCAGAAATGGCAAGCCTGTCAGGGAAGAATCCCCCGCCCTGCCCGTATCTCATTATGGCAGAAGCAAGCTTGCTGGCGAGAAGGCGGTGCTGGTTTACAGAGGTAGTTGTCCGGTTACTATCATAAGACCTCCTGCAGTGTATGGACCCAGAGATACCGACTTTTATGTGATGTTTAAGATGATAAAGAAGGGCATCTTTCCTTTTTGGGGCAGATGCCTTTATTCGCTGCTCTACGTTGAAGATTTGGTTAATGGTATCGTACTGGCTGCGGAGAGCGAGGGGGCGGAGGGGAAAACATTTTTTTTATCTGACGATATGGTTTATACTAACGAAGTCATTGCGACCGAGATTTCTGAGGCTGTTGGGTCAAAAGTGATAAAAATACGAGTGCCTCAGTCTCTTCTTCCTTTTTTGGCTTTTTTGGGTCAAAAAATTGACAAAAAGGGTATAATTAACGCAGACAGAATGAATGATTTTCGCTATGCCAACTGGACATGCGATTCAGGCAAGGCAAAAGATGAGCTTGGGTTTTGTCCGAGAATAACTCTAAGGGAAGGGGTAAAATGGACGGCAGACTGGTACATAATTCACCGATGGCTATAGAAAAGGCTTCAGACCTTTTCGATAAGTGCTATCGGTTCACGAAGGCGAAGGAGCTGATGACCGCCGGGATGTATCCCTACTTCAGGGTGATAGAGAGCGCCCAGGACCCTGAGGTTGTTATTGACGGCAAGAAGATGATCATGGTCGGTTCAAATAATTATCTTGGGCTGACTAATCATCCGAAGGTGAAAGATGCCGCATTAGGTGCGATAAGAAAATACGGTACAGGTTGCGCCGGTTCGAGATTTCTCAACGGGACCCTGGATATCCATGTGCAGTTGGAGGATAAGCTCGCCCATTTTATCAGGAAAGAGGCGGCCCTCGTTTTTTCAACCGGGTTTCAGGTAAATCTCGGGGTAATATCAGCCCTTGCAGGTAAGGATGACGTTATCATCATCGACAAGATGGACCATGCAAGTATTATTGACGGCTGCCGGCTGTCTTATGCGGAAGTGAGGAAGTTCAGGCATAACGATATGGCAGACCTGGAAAGGATCCTTGCGGAAAACAAGGACCGGAAAAAGCTGATAGTCGTCGATGGTGTTTTCAGCATGGAGGGCGATATAATCAATCTTCCGGAGGTAGTCGGACTCGCAAAAAAGTACGGAGCCCGGCTCATGGTTGACGATGCCCACGGGATCGGTGTTCTTGGCAAAACGGGCCGCGGCACAGCAGAGCACTTCGGGCTTGAAAAAGAAGTGGATCTTATAATGGGCACCTACAGCAAATCTCTCGCCTCTATCGGTGGATTTATCGCAGGGGAAGAAAGGGTTGTCCATTACATAAAGCATTTCGCAAGGGCCCTAATCTTCAGCGCAAGCCCCCCGCCTGCATCTATAGCCGCTGTCAGCGCAGCAGTCGATATCATCGAAAATGAACCCCAGCGGATTAAGAAGCTTTGGGAGAATACGCAAAGGGTCCACGAGGGCTTCAAGTCGCTTGGTTTTGAGATAGGTCTTACCGAGACTCCTATTATTCCTGTCCTTGTAGGAGAAGACCTCAGGGCATTTACCATGGCGATGATGCTTCAGCAGGAAGGTGTTTTTGCAAACGTGGCAGTGAGTCCCGCAGTTGCGAGCGGCAAGGCGCTCATAAGGACAAGTTACATGGCTACACATACCGACGAACACATAGACAAGGTGTTGAGCGCCTTTGAAAAAGTAGGCAAGGCCCTCGGCATTATCTGATGATAGAAGTCATTGAGGCCCGAAAGTCGCTCGATGACTTCATCAAATTCCCGCTTTCCCTGTATTCTCATGATCCCTTCTACGTACCGCAGCTTACGAAAGAGATGCGCGTGCATTTCTCTTCTGAAAATCCCTTCTTCAGTCATTGCAGTGCCAAATTTTTTATTGCGGTAAAAGAAGGCCGCCCGGCTGGCCGGATAATATCTTTCGTCAACAGAAGGCATAACGAGTTCCATCGCGAAAAGACAGGTTTTTTCGGTTTTTTTGAGTCAGTGAATGACAAGTCTGTTTCAAGGGTCCTTTTTGATACGGCAGTAGCCCACCTGCGGGGAGAAGGGATGGAGCGTATAAGGGGCCCTATGAATTTTTCGACCAATGAGGAATGTGGTTTCCTTATAGAGGGATTCAAAGAGTCTCCGATTATTATGATGCCCTATAATCCGCCTTACTACACTGAGCTTGCGGAGGATTACGGGTTTGAAAAGGTCAAAGACCTTTATGCTTATTTATACAAGGTTGCTGAAAGGCTCCCCGAAAAGGTCCTGAGGGTTGCGGCTATTGTTGAAAAAAGGGGGATATCAGTCAGGCCGATCAACATGAAGAATTTCAGGGCGGATATGATGATATTCAAGGAAGTCTATCACTCGGCCTGGGAGAAAAACTGGGGTTTTGTCCCTATGACCGATGAAGAGCTTCATTATGCGTCCGAAAGACTAAAACAGATAATTATCCCCAAAATGACCCTTATAGCCGAAGAAGACGGCAAGCCCGTGGGGTTCATGGGCCTGGTGCCTGATTTCAACTTTGTCCTTAAGCGCATGGGTGGCAAGATGAACCCGCTGACTATAGCAAAGGCATTATATTACTCCCGGAAGATAAAGGATCTGCGTGTAATGCTTCTTGGGATCAAGAAGGAGTTCCGCAACAAAGGCGTTGAGGCGCTGCTGTTTAGGGAAGGCTTCGGCCCTATCAAGGAAGGAAGATACGAAAGGGTGGAGTTTTCCTGGATACTGGAGGAAAATATTGCGATTCAGCGCACTATAGAGGCGTTCGGTGTCGAGCTGTATAAGAAATACAGGATATATGGTAAGCCGTTGGTCTAGGCTAGAGTGATCAGGCCTTGCTATAAATAGCGACCCAATACCAGAACTGCATTTACTCCTCCAAACCCGAAGGAGTTAGAGACAGCGATTTGGGTGCCGGCCTTCTTCTTTTTGGTTACCACGTTTAGTCCGCAGCCGGCATCCATTTGAGTAAGGTTTATTGTGGGCGGAATAATGCCTTCCTTCAGGCTCGCTGCGGCAAACGCGGCCTCAAGCGCTCCTGAAGCTGCCAGCATATGGCCCGTCATCGATTTCGCCGCACTTACCAGCACCTCAAGCCGCCTTTTTCCGAGGAGGCCAGCTATGGCCTCTGATTCGATCCTGTCGCCGCGGGGAGTTGACGTCCCGTGAGCGCTTATATAGTCGATGTCCTCAGGTGAGAGTTGCGCTTCGCTGATAGCGCTTCTTATTGCGCGCAATACCCCGTCTTTGTTTGGCCTTGTCTGATGAAAGGCATCGCTTGTATTTCCGTAGCCAAGAACCTCTGCATAAACATGAGCTCCTCTTGCCAGCGCGCTATCTTGTTCTTCCAAAACAACTATGCAGGCGCCTTCGGACAGTACAAAGCCATCTCTTGTCTCATCGAAAGGTCTGCTTGCCGAGCGGTCCGTTGTGCGGGACAGCGCACCGGCAGCGCCATATCCTTCAAGGCATAACCGGCAAAGTGGTGCTTCCGATCCTCCGGCAATAACAGGCCCCGGGAAACCGTTTTTTATCAGTCTGAATGATTCTCCAATGGCGTTGGCGCCGGAGGCGCAGGCATTTGAAATGCCTAAACAGTGGCCGCCGACCCCCAGCTTCTGGGCAACATAAGATGAAGCCATGCTGATAGTCGTTGAGGGCATGAGATAAGCTGAAAAGCGCGTCTTATCCGAGATGTTTCTTGTCAGGGAGGACTCCAGAGTGCCAATTCCCCCTCTGCTTGAACCTATAATTACGCCGCCGGACGAAAGATATGAGTGAAGTTTCTCCGGGGCCAGGCCAGTCGCAGTCAGACCTGCGTTCTCAACCGCCATCAAAGCAGCAGCAACCGCGTATTGCACGAACGGATCAACTCGTCTGATCTCTTTTTGTCCAAGATAGAGGGATGCGTCAAAACCCATCAATTCCCCTGCCACCTTCCAGGGAAGATGGGAGACGTTAAATCTGGTTATTGGACCGATCCCGCTTTTGCCTGCCTTTGCGGCTTCCCATGATTCGCTGAAGCTGTTTCCCAAAGGTGTCACGGCACCCATCCCTGTTATGACTACCCGTCTCATGCTCACTTATGATAACACGGCAGCCGGCGGCGAAATAATCAGGGACGACAATACCTGTTCGGGCTGAGTTTCACGAGAAATTGGCCGCATATGCGGTTAGACCGTGCGTTGATAATATCGCTGCCATATGCTATGTTTAATAAAACTTCTGAGGTAAGGATTTGGCCGGAGAGATCTTAAAAAAAAGACGCGAAGACCTTGGCAAGGACATCCTGGAAATATCAAACATTCTCAAGATCAAGTCTGTTTTTCTCGATGCAATCGAACGTGACGCCTTCTATGAACTGCCAGCTGCGGTCTATACGATGGGCTATATCAGGTGTTATGCGAAGTATCTTGATATCGATGCTGAATCAATAATTGAGCATTACACGAAGAACCTTTCTCAGCCAAAACATGGCACTATCATTCCGGTTGCATCTTCACAACGAAAAACTCCAAAAATTTATTATGTCATTCCGTTAAGTCTGTGCGTGCTGGCTGTTTTCTTTTTTGTTGCACGCGCCCGGATAAAACCATTGGAGACTGTAAGGGTTCAGCCGGACAATCTGCCGGTCGTCGGGAGTGTGCATCCGGGTGCGGCCGGTGTGCCGCAGGCGGGAGATAGCATTCCCGACAAGGTTCAGCCGGGGAATATACCGGCTGCTGAGAGTGTGAGTCCGCGCCCTGTTGCAGTGCCGGAGGCAGGAAATGACATGACCCAAGGTGAACACTATCTGAAAATAACCGCGACCGAACCTACCTGGATATTAATCAAATTTGCGGACGACAAATCCGAAGACATGATACTGAAGCCGGGCAGTTCAAAAGACGTGAAGTTTTCCGGGAAGATATTTCTCAAAATAGGCAATGCCGGAGGAATCAGTCTCAACCTTGATGAAAAGGATTTAGGCAATCCGGGCAACCACGGGCAGGTGGCCACATTGTTGCTGCCGCCCATGTAGTGGCCCTTGTCCTCAGTCACCTTCCCTGAAAGCCCGGACAACCCTCAAACCCGAAACATTTCGCTTTCTTTCTGAGGACGCATCCGGCATTAGTGCATATAGACGCTTCATCTCCATAAGCGCTTTTGCGTGATTTGTATTGTGGTTTCTCCGGCTGTTTGGAATCGACATATATTTTCTTTTTTTTGTATTCATCTGAAGTCATAACCTTCCTCTCAGTGCAGCTTGTGCGGATTTACTCTATAATAATATAATTATTATCCGATATGAAACGGCATAGTGAACCTAATTCATCATCAGGAAAGTCAGCATTTGTGCGGAGACGACATCCTCTCTTATTCTCATCCCGAAAGCCTTCGGGATTCCGAGGCATCGGCGCGCCCGCCTGCGGCGGGCAAAACGCGCCGCTGAGACGGACAGCGAGTGATAGTGAGCGAGTATGTAATAAATACCTTACGTCAAGATGCGCTGCGGCTTTGCCGCAAGGTTCTTCAACCGTTGGAATGCATCCCCGCATGATGCGATGGGCTGTATGAATGAGACAACCGGATCGCTCAGAAAGACGGCAACCATGAAAGCAACAGCAGAGCCAAACAGCAGCCTCAGGGATCGCGTCATATATGCGATTAATAAATATGGCATGCTTTCGGGAGGCGAGACCGTCCTTGTGGGGCTCTCAGGCGGGCCGGATTCCGTCTGTCTTCTGAGTATTCTGGCAGATCTCAGGGGAAGCTATGGGGTGACCCTTCACGCCGTTTACGTAAATCACAATCTCAGGCCCGGTGAGGTGGGCAAAGAAATCAAATTCTGCGAAGATTTTTGCAGGGAGAAGGGCGTGAATTTTCTTGTGAAATCAGTTGACGTGCTCTCCCTCGCAAAAACGCTTGGACTCAACAAACAGGAGGCTGCACGGCAATTGAGATACCGGGCTTTCGATGAGGCCGCAACTGAGGTGGAAGCCGCAAGAATTGCGCTTGCCCACAACGCCGACGATCAGATAGAGACTATCTGCATGAGGTTCCTGAGGGGAGCGGGCCCGGCCGGCCTTTCGGGCATGCCTTTAAAGCGCGGCAACATCATCAGGCCCCTTATCGAAATTGAGAGAGCCGATATCGAGAGTTATCTTGCCGCCGGCAGCATATCCTTTGTCGTTGATTCATCGAACCTTGGTACTGAATATTTCCGAAACAAGATCAGGCAGGTGCTTGTCCCGGTAATGAAAGAGCTCAATCCTTCGCTGGCTGCTACGATGACACACACCTCACACATACTCAGGGAAGAAGAGCGTTATTTCAGTATCGTTGTTACCAAGGCGCTTATGAAGATGATCAGCAGAAAGACCAAAGAGAGGATAGAATTGTTCCTTGCCCCAATGGAGAGCATGGATACCGTGATATTGCGACGGGTCCTTCGCAGGGCCATAGAGGAGACTGACAGCCTGCGGGGAATAAATTTTACGCATGTGGAAGACATTATAAACCTTGTAAGGCGCGGTTCCTCCGGAGACAGGCTGTCCCTGCCGCGGGGGATAAGGGTCATAAGGGGATACTCACTTTTGATTATCACTTTGGAAGCGGCGCGGAGGATCGATGAATATGAACTTCGCCCTCCTGCGGAGGTTGCCGTCAGAGGGACAGGGACAGTTATAAGGGCATCTCTTGATAATGTGAAGGGAGACGCTTGCGATGGAAGATCATCAGTGCTTCTTGACGCGGATGCCATGAAATTCCCCCTTAAGATAAGGCCGAGGACTGCCGGAGATTTTTTTTTCCCTCTGGGCTTTGGAAAGCGGAAAAAGTTGCAGGATTTTTTTGTGGACGCAAAGGTTCCCAGGGACGAGAGGGATATGATACCGATCGTTGTCTCCGGAGATGATATAGTCTGGGTTGCGGGATACCGGGCCGACGACAGGTTCAGGGTACATGACAGCACTGAAAAATTTCTGAGACTTGATGTTGTTAAAGGCAATTTCTAAAAGGAGGTCATCTTGGCTGAGGAAGTGAGAGTACGTTTTGCGCCGAGCCCGACAGGTTATCTTCATATAGGCGGGGCCAGGACAGCCCTTTTTAACTGGCTTTATGCGAGGAACCTCGGAGGCACATTTATTCTGAGGATTGAAGATACCGACCGGACACGGTCGACGGATGAATATATCGATGCGATCATTGAGGGTATGAAATGGCTCGCCCTTGACTGGGATGAAGGGCCGTACAGGCAGACAGACAGGTTCGATGTTTACCGCAACTATGTCTCTAAGTTGATTGATGAAGGAAAGGCATATAACTGTTACTGCTCGCCGGAAGAGCTTGAGGCAAGACGCCAGGAGGCGCTTGCACAGGGAAGAACTCCCAAATATGACGGAAGATGCAGAAACCTTAAGGAGGCGGTTGCAGGTAGGGTGCCTGCCGTGCGTTTCAGAATGCCCCAGGAGGGATATACCGTGGTGGACGATATGATCCGCGGGAAGGTTGAGTTCGAGAATTCTCAACTCGATGACCTGATCATCCTCCGGTCCGACGGGACGCCCACCTATAATTTTACAGTAGTGGTTGATGATGTGGATATGAAGATTACACATGTCATCAGGGGTGACGACCATCTCAATAATACGCCCAAACAGATGCAGCTCTACAGCGCGTTTGGATATCCCATGCCGAAGTTCGCGCATCTGCCGATGATACTCGGCGCGGACAAGACAAGGCTTTCGAAGAGGCACGGCGCAACCTCGGTGATGGCATATCATGAAATGGGATATCTGCCGGATGCGCTCATTAATTACCTCGTGCGGTTAGGCTGGTCTTATGGCGACCAGGAGGTCTTTACCAGGGAAGAGTTGATAAAGTATTTCAACTTCGACAACGTGGGAAAGGCCGCTGCTGTTTTCAACCCTGAAAAACTCCTCTGGCTGAATCAGCAGTATATCATGTCCCTGAGTCCCGAGACTCTTTCTGAACTTGTTGTGCCTTTTCTAAGAAAGGAAAATCTTATTTCAGAGGGGCAGTCCCTTGATATGGGATGGCTTGCCAGGGCGGTTAGGACGCTACAGGAGAGGTCAAAGACTTTGGTGGAACTGGCTAAGGTCCTGCGTTATTATATCGTAGAATACGTCGGGTACGACGAGAAGGCAAAGAACAAGTTTTTGAATGAGAAGAGTCTTTCCTTGCTGATCGAACTCAAGGAGACGCTGGGAGGTCTTTCAGTTTTTTCTCATGATTCGATCGAGGGCATCTTCAGGTCGATTGTCGAAAAACACGGCATTAAACTCGGCGGCCTTGCACAGCCGGTGCGCGTGGCGATGACCGGCGGCACAGAGAGTCCCGGCATTTTTGAGGTGCTCGAGATAATGGGAAAAGAAAAGACGATTAAAAGGCTTCAAAGGGCGATCGAGACGATAGAAGGGAAAAAATAGGGAAGGGAATCATAGGCATGGCCGAAAACGATATTTCAAGACCCGCTGATTTCATACGGGAGGTAGTGGAAAATGACATAAAGACGAAAAAGTATGACAGCAGGGTCCATACGCGTTTTCCTCCGGAGCCTAACGGATATCTTCATATCGGTCACGCGAAGTCTATCTGCCTGAACTTCGGCATTGCCCGTGATTACGGAGGTCTTTGCAATCTCCGCTTCGACGACACGAACCCCGAAAAGGAAGAACAGGAATACGTCAACTCGATCCTGGACTCAGTGAGGTGGCTCGGCTTCGACTTCGGACCTGAAGCGCTCTATGCCAGCGATTACTTCGACTTCATGTACAAGGCCGCGGGATATCTCATTACCGCCGGACATGCATATGTGGACAGCCAGACTGCGGATGAGATGCGCGAAAATAGGGGTACGCTGACATCCCCCGGAAAGGACTCCCCATTTCGGGGACGTTCTGAAGAGGAGAACCTGAGATTGTTGCGGGAGATGCGCGACGGCAGTCATCCTGATGGCTCGATGGTGGTGCGTGCGAAAATAGACATGGCTTCGCCTAATATAAACATGAGGGATCCGGCCCTTTATCGCATTAAGCATGCAGACCATCATCGCACCGGCGGCAAGTGGTGCATATACCCGATGTATACGTTTGCCCATCCCATAGAGGACGCGGTCGAAAATATCACTCACTCGATCTGCACGCTTGAGTTCGAGGACCAGAGACCGTTTTATGACTGGTTGCTTGAGCGCCTAGCCGAGGGTGGACTTCTTGAGAGACCTCTTCCCCAGCAGATAGAGTTTGCACGGCTGAACTTAAGCCACACCATTCTTAGCAAAAGGAAGCTTATCCAGTTGGTGCAGGAGGGTCATGTCTCGGGATGGGATGATCCGCGGATGCCTACCATATCCGGCATGAGGAGAAGGGGTTTTACGCCCGAGGCTATCCGCAATTTCTGCGACCGGATAGGGGTAGCCAAGCGCGAAAGCCTGGTAGATATCGCCCTGCTGGAATATTGCGTGCGCGAAGACCTCAACAAGCGGGCGCCTCGCGCAATGGCGGTGCTTCGTCCGCTTAAGGTGGTGATAGATAACTATCCGGAGGGCCTGACCGAGGAACTCGATGCCGTAAATAATCCGGAAGACGCGTCCATGGGGACAAGGAAGGTCCCTTTCTCGCGTGTTATATATATTGAGAAAGATGATTTTCGCGAGGCCCCCCCGAAGGAATTTTTCCGGCTGGCACCCGGGCGTGAGGTGCGTCTGAGGTATGCCTATTATATCACCTGTACCGGCGTAATCAAAGATGAGAAGACCGGAGAAATTACAGAGCTGCGCTGCACCTATGACCCTAAGACCAAAGGGGGCGATTCCCCCGACGGACGAAAAGTGAAGGCCACCCTGCACTGGGTCTCGGCAAGGCATACTGTGGCTGCTGAGGTGCGCCTTTATGGCTATCTTCTTATAAAGCCGGACCCGGCTGATGTTGAGGAGGGGAAGGACTTTAAGTCCCTTCTCAATCCGAACTCTCTGGAGAGGCTGCAGTCGTGTCATGTCGAACCTGCCCTTGCTTCAGCCGCCCAGGGGAGTCGCTACCAGTTCGAAAGACTTGGCTATTTTTGTGTTGACCCTGACACTTCGGTAGATCAGCTTGTTTTCAACAGGATAGTAACGCTTAAAGACACATGGGCCAAGATCGAGAAGGCGAAGAAGAAATGATGAACAGGATCGGGATCAGTCATCAGGAATATTTGCATGAGATACGCGCCGCTGAAGCAGCTCTGATGCCGTTCTCATGCAAAGGTCATAATGGTCCAGGAATAGGGAGCAATATATGAGTTATATCGCTGTCATAGGGGCTGGTAGTTGGGGAACAACTCTTGCGAGCCTTCTTGTGGAGAAGGGTTACGAGGTTTCCCTCTGGACCTTTGAGAAGGAAGTTGCTGCTGAAATAAATAATTACTTTACGAATAATACTTACCTGCCCGGCGTAAAGCTCCCTAGGGGGTTGGAAGCGACTGATTATCTGCCGGGCGCAGTCAAAAATGCACGCTATATACTAAATGTCGTGCCGACCCAGTTTATCCGCTCCGTCTTCAGGGAAGCGGGTAAATACATCCATGAAAATGCCGTTATAGTCAGCGCCTCCAAAGGCATCGAACATGGCACTCTTCTGACGGCAGCTTCCATCCTGAATGAAATATTGGGTAACCATAGCGCGGTCCTTTCAGGGCCAAGCTTTGCCAGGGAGGTGATCAGCAAGCTGCCGACCGCAGTCACGCTGGCAACAGGCAATTCGCAGATCGGCCTGCTTCTTCAGGAGATATTTAATACCAGTTATTTCAGGGTCTACACACACTCAGACATCCTGGGCGTGGAATTGGGTGGCGCGCTTAAAAACGTGATTGCTATAGCATCGGGCATCTCAGACGGACTCGGACTTGGCCACAACGCCAGGGCCGCGCTGATCACCCGTGGCATAGCAGAAATGATGAGGCTGGGAGAAAACATGGGAGCCGACAAGAGAACCTTTTCCGGTCTTAGCGGCATGGGAGATCTTGTGCTCACCTGCACGGGCCCTCTTTCGAGAAATTATTCTGTCGGCGTGAAACTCGGGCAGGGTGCAAAACTCAATGACATCCTTTCATCTACAAAGAGCGTGGCGGAAGGGGTCGCCACAGCGCTTTCTGCCTTCGAGCTTTCAAAGAAATTCGGCGTAGAGATGCCGATAGTAGAAAAGGTTTACGAAGTGCTGTACAAGGACAGGAGTCCGGCCGAAGCTGTAAATATGCTTATGAACAGGGCCCTGCGCTCTGAATTCTGATTTGGCCTATGGATAGTGAAAAGATCAGACAGCTTCTTGAGTCGGTCAGGGAAGGGAAGACCACTTTAGAAGATGCGCTCAGCCGGTTAAAACACCTGCCTTACGAGGACATGCACTTTGCGAAGGTGGACCATCACAGACATATCAGGCAGGGGATACCGGAAGTAGTCTATGCCTCCGGAAAGACTATAGAGCAGGTTGTCGCAATCTCCAATGCGATGTATAAGAGAAGCGGCTCTTTCCTTATCACAAAGGCAGGTAAGGAAATATATGACGCTCTCGGAATAAAGGGAGCTGTCTTTCACGCTTCGGCCGGGGTCATTTCAGTTGGCGGGACGAAAAAAAAGAGCGGCAATGTTTTGGTGCTGACGGCCGGCACGTCGGATATGCCGGTTGCCGAAGAGGCTGCCGTGACAGCATCTTTTTTAGGCAGCAAGGTGAGCACGGTTTACGATGTCGGTGTGGCAGGCCTTCACAGACTGCTCGACAACTCAGGGCATATGCGCAGGGCGCGCGTGATTGTTGTTGTCGCAGGCATGGAAGGAGCCCTTCCGTCTGTAGTCGGAGGTCTGACGGACAAGCCGATTATAGCTGTGCCCACTTCCACAGGCTACGGTACAAGCCTCGGTGGTCTTACCGCGCTTTTTGCGATGCTCAACTCCTGCGTCCCTGGCATCGCGGTCATGAATATCGACAACGGCTTCGGAGCAGGCTGCCTCGCTCATAAGATCAATTCACGCTGATCGGGAAACAAAACAGGGTTGCCATAGAAGTACGATTCCAGACGATTCAGGGGCTGTCCGTTCTGCCGGTGTTTTAGCCGTGATCCAGGTCCTTATCATCCCACGAAGCAGGGTCATGTATTGACTCCAGATGCGTTATTGCCGTGACATTCGGCAAGGCTGCCCGAATATCATCCTCCATTCGTTCCAGGAGTTTATGACCACGATCGACAGTCCAATCGCCCGGGACAAGTACATGGACCGATACAAACCGACGCGAACCTGCCTGGCGTGTGCGAAGCGCGTGACATTGTATGTCCGGCTGACAATGCCGATTTAACACTTCCTGTATCGTATTAATCTCATCAACCGGCAGAGCGGTGTCCATAAGTCCCGATACAGACTCACGGACGATGCGTACCCCTGACCAGACGATATTCCCGGCAACAATGAGCGCAACCACAGGGTCTAACCGCTCCCATCCCGTAAAAGCCACGGCCGCGACACCGACCACGACGCCCGCTGACGTCCAGACATCGGTCAGGAGGTGATGCGCGTTAGCCTTGAGGGTGATCGATTGATAGCTTTTCGCGGCTTTTAACAGGACAACTGCCACAAACAGGTTGACCAGTGAGGCCGCAACAGAAACACCCAGCCCCAGCCCGATCTGCTCAAGAGGTTTGGGAGAAATGAGCCTTTGAGCCGCTGCCACGGCAATGCTGACTGCAGCTATCAGAATCAGGGTCCCTTCGGCCCCGCTTGAGAAGTATTCGGCCTTGCTGTGTCCGTAGGCATGATCCTCGTCAGCCGGTCGGGCAGCTATGGTGAGCATCGTCAGAGCCATAAGCGCACCGACAAGGTTGACCAGGGACTCCATCGCGTCCGAAAGAAGCCCGACCGAACCTGTCAGCAGATAAGCAATGGCTTTCAGTGCGATAGTGAGAATGGCCGCAGAAATCGAAAGCCACGCAAAACGGGTAAGAGAAGAACGCTCCGTTGC
>OUUY01000011.1 GCA_900302705.1 Candidatus Sulfobium mesophilum | reverse complement strand
AGCCGATGAGGATCATGAACGTTGTGCTTCACCCTACACCAAGCTCCGTAATGTTATGGGACTCCGTGGTTTTGGCCGGTTACCTCGCACTTAATATAGTGATAGGTTGGACAACGCTTGGCGCAGACCGTAAAGGCGTGCACCCGCCGCAGTGGGTAAAGCCCCTTATATATTTATCCGTCCCCTGGGCGGTCAGTATCCATACTGTTACGGCCTTCCTGTATGCCGGTATTCCAGGCAGACATTTTTGGCTTACGGCTGTTATGGCTGCCCGGTTTCTGTCGTCCGCCTTTGCAGGGGGCCCCGCGTTGTTGATCATTCTGTCGCTCATTGTCAGAAAGGTCACGAAGTTTGACCCGGGCTATGAGCCGATCCAGGCACTGGGAAGGATTGTGACCTATGCCATGTTCGCAAATGTCTTTCTTCTGGGACTGGAGTTCTTTACCGCTTTCTATAGCAATATCCCCGGTCACATAAGTCCTTTCATGTATCTGTACAGGGGGATTGAAGGTCATGATAAACTCGTGCCGATTATGTGGACGTCCAGTATCCTTGCGGTGGTCTCGTTGTTTATTCTTGTATTTCCGGGCTTCCGCAGGAACGAGAACCTTCTTGCAGTTGCATGCGCATCCCTTTTTATCTCTCTTTGGATAGACAAGGGGTTCGGATTGGTCGTAGGCGGATTTGTGCCTAATATGTTCGAGGGCATCACGGAGTATTGGCCGACTGTTCCAGAGGCGATCATAACTCTGGGCGTTTGGGCCATCGGCTTCCTTGTCCTTACAGTTTTATACAAGGTAGCGGTATCTGTCAGAGAAGAGGGCGGATATCACGAATAAAGGCTGGATTTTATAAAGCGTTTTATATATAATTAAAAAAACCAGGGCTTTCTGGTTAATGACTCAAAGGAGGAGTGAGCATGTATCTTGTTTCTGTTGACCCAACAAAATGCGAGGGCTGCGAAGAGTGTGTAAATAACTGTCCTGTCAGTGTTTTTGTGATGAAGGACGGGAAGGCCTTTGCTGAGCAGGCCGACCTTTGCGAAGGCTGCCAGACCTGTACCAGCGTTTGTTCTACAGGCGCGGTAACTTTGACTGAAATGTAAGTAAAAAACTTTAAGTTTTTTAAAGGGGCGAAGGGAACTCCCATCGTCCCTTTTTTTCTTCTGTATGATGCATGTCATATCCTGGTGCGGAGTTTTGTATTAGGCTAATAAATGAAAGTCTGAATTATGGACGTTAAAGCTGAAATATCTGAGATTTCCGGGGAAGATCTTAGGGCTGCCCTGAGCGATATGGGGACGTATGTTGATATCACCGAAGAAGACCTTCTCAAAATATATTCTCTGGCGGTCAGGCATGCTAAGGAGAGAATGGCCCTTAGCATTAAGGTGTCCGAGGTGATGACGGCTGATGCGGTGGCGGTTAATGAAGATGCCGATATCGCTGAGGCGATAAAACTCCTTTCGGATAAAGGAGTAAGCGGGTTGCCTGTAACGGATAATGAAAATCATGTCGTAGGCGTTATCACAGAGGCTGATATCCTTTCTGTCATGGGGATGAATAAGGGGCATACCTTTAAAGATATCATAGTTCGTTTGTTGGGTGAGCCAGCCCCTGGAAACAAGTCAGGAAACACTGTCCGGCAGGTTATGTCTTCTCCGGCGATAACGACCACCCCCGACAGGCGCATACTTGAGGTTGCATCAATATTGGAAGAACGTAGGATCAAGAGATTACCGGTTGTAGAGGCCGCAGGCAAGCTAATCGGCATTATCTCCAGGGCAGATATTGTGAGAGCGGTCGCAAAAAAATGACGGACTTTCTTCTTAAAATTAAGGGCGGGGCAAAGAGCCCGCCCGGCGTCGGGATAGCGGAAATGCTATGGGCATGGCTGGGTTCTTCGGTTGGGATAGCATTATGCGGATATCTTTCCGCCAAATATTTTGAACCCAGAGATATGAGTCTGATAATAGGTTCCTTCGGCGCTTCAGCTGTCCTCGTATACGCTGCGATAAAAAGCCCCCTGGCGCAGCCGAGAAATCTCCTTGGCGGACATATCCTTTCTGGGATTATCGGCGTTATGTGCTACAAATTCTTCGGTGATACCATTTGGATAGCCTCTGCGATGTCGGTTTCCCTTGCCATTGTGGGCATGCTATTTACGAAGACGCTCCATCCGCCCGGAGGCGCAACAGCCCTGATAGCGGTCATAGGAGGGAAAAAGGTGCACGATCTCGGCTTTCTCTACGCAGTTATTCCAGTTGGCCTTGGCGCCGTCATCCTGCTGATCATAGCGCTCGTTGTGAATAATCTCTCGAGTTCCAGAAAATATCCGGAATATTGGTTCTGATTCGCGAGGTCTACTTTCCCCAGTCGGATTTCAGTCTCGACCGGTGGTGGATATATTTTTCCGCCGAAAGCGCCGCGAGGCAACCGTTAGAAGCGGCTATCACAACCTGTCTGACCTCAGTGCAGGTCACATCGCCAGCGGCAAAAACCC
Source organism: Candidatus Sulfobium mesophilum (assembly GCA_900302705.1). GTDB lineage: Bacteria > Nitrospirota > Thermodesulfovibrionia > Thermodesulfovibrionales > UBA6898 > Sulfobium > Sulfobium mesophilum. The sequence continues at coordinate 4,022 of OUUY01000011.1, read as the reverse complement.
CCGGCTTCGATGTTTCCATCATCCGGTTTGTCTCAATGCATTCAGTTTCTTTAAGTTCGAGTGCCCCCGAAAGGAAGTCAACTATCGGCCTGCTGCCATGGATATAGACGAAGACGCCGGACATCGGCATTTCCTTCTCTTGTTTGTCAGGGCCGAGCAGCCTTATCTTTTGGACTGTCTCGTCGCCTTCAATAGACACCACCGAACTTTCAGATATGACTTTGAGATTTTCTGCGTCCAATGAAGAATGGCTTTCTGCCTTAAGTTTTGAGGTCGGTGAAATGAGATATACTGTATCGGCAAACCTTGTTAAATAGCCTGCTTCTTTTATCGCTTCCTCGGAGTTTCCGATGACGCACACTACTTTACCCTTGAAGAACGCGGCATCGCAGACAGCGCAGTAACTCACGCCCCTGCCGAGGAAGTCGGCTTCTCCTTTTATCGTGGGTTTTCTTCCCATCGAACCAGTTGCTATTATGACCGCCTTTCCACGGTAACTTTTCTCCATAGTAAAGACCTCTTTGAGATCGGAGTCGAGATTAACTCCGATCACCTGAGCCTCTGCGTATTCAGTCCCGAAATTAATCGCCTGTCTGCGGAATATATCGAGAAGCTCCTTGCCCGAGACGGCAGATACAAGTCCTGGATAATTCTCAATGTGACTTGTATATGCAAGGGCCCCTGCCGCAGCTGATTTATCAAGAACGATTGTTCTCAATTTTGCCCTTGAGGTATATTGCGCTGCGGAGAGACCTCCCGGGCCGCCGCCTATTATGATTATGTCATATATATCTTCAGTTTCGGTCATGGCTCCTCCTGATATATTCACGATTATTCAACTATTTAACCATACCATGAGCGCGCTTGTCACACAAAGTGTCTCAATCAGATTCAATTTGAATACATTCGGGTTCGGGATAATTCTGGATTCTGGCCCGCTCTGATGCCCGCCCGTTGCATGTGCCCTTCGGCTCACATATAATGGGTAAAGAGTCCATAAAGGTTTGTACAGGAGGGTTGAATGGAAGCAAAAGAGATCAGACAGGCGATTTCAGATTATCTTAAGAACCACAGGAAGATGACCCTCGCCACGGTTACGCTCGATGGCAGGCCGCTTGCGCATACGGTGGAATATGTATCTGACGACGGCCCGGTGCTGTACTTTGCGACGAGGAAAACAACAAGGAAGGCACAGAATATTATGAAAAACGAGAATGTGTCTCTGGCTGTCGATGAAGATTATGACGACTGGATGAAGATCCAGGGTGTGCAGGCCGAGGGCCGGGCTACGATACTTTCCCAGGAGAAAGACATAAAGTATGCCAGAGAACTTTTCTTAAAGAAATTCCCCTTTGTAGCCGAATTTGCGCCTGACCCTGATATGATCTTCGTTAAGATTGAGCCGGTCGCCGGTTTTTTCCTCGACAATACGCAAGGCTTTGCACACAGGGATGAGGTTAAGTTTTAGTTAATATAATGTCGATTCGTTGGGTTTATGAGGCGTTCAGCCATACTCCCTTCTCTATTTTGAACAAGAATCAGCCCGGACAATTTATAAACTTTTATTTTGTCTCAATCCTCTAACACCCTCATATCCCCCTTGCCAAAGGGGGGCGAGGCTGGATCCAATTATTGGGAAAGCCGCTCAAAGACAGCCTTCTCCGCGCGTGTGAATAATAAAGGTTGAAGAATGTTAGAGACTATAACAGTCAGGACGATCTAAACCTTCAGAATCTTCTTAGAATTTTGTAGTAGGTGTCTCTTTGCGCAGGTTTGAATCCCGACGATCGGATGGCGCTGATTATGTCATTTTTTGATACACAATAGCTTACCCCTGTGGATGCAACCACATTCTCTTCTATCATTGTCGAGCCGAAATCGTTTGCCCCGAACCTCAGACTGACCTGGGCCAGTTTTAGCCCCTGTGTTACCCATGAGGCCTGGATATTTTCAATGTTGTCCAGATATAACCTGGACAGGGCCAGTACCCTCAGATAATCAACAGCAGTCGCAGTCGCGCACCTCGATGAACCCCTGCTCAATTCAGTGTTGCCAGGCTGAAACGACCACGGGATGAAGGCTGTGAAGCCGCCGGTACTGTCCTGAAGTTGCCTGACTGAATCGAGATGCTCAATGATGTCCTCGGGTCTTTCCACACTTCCGAACATCATCGTGGCTGTGGTCCTCATCCCTATGCGATGCGCAGCTTCCATGACGGAGAGCCAGCGTGAGGACCGTATCTTTTTCGGACTTAGGATCTCTCTTACCCTGTCCGAAAGGATTTCCGCACCGCCGCCGGGTATGGAATCAAGTCCGGCCTCTCTCAATATGACGAGGGTCTCCTGCACGGTAAGTTCCGCTGAATCGGCGATATAACATATCTCTGGAGGCGAAAAGCCATGGACGTTTATCTTGAACCTCTTCTTAATTGAAGACAACATGTCTGTGTAATAATCGATGTCAAGAGAAGGGTGAAGTCCGCCCTGAATCAGTATCTGCGTGCCGCCGAGTTCTATGGTCTCCTCTATCTTTGCAAACAGCGTCTCCTCATCCAAAAGATAGGCATCAGGGGCATCTTCGTCCCTCCAGAAAGCGCAGAACCTGCACTTATTGATGCAGACGTTGGTATAGTTAATGTTTCTGTCTACAATGAACGTAACGATGCCATCCGGATGAAGGGCTTTTCTTAATCCGTCAGCCTCTTTGCCAAGCTCGAGCAGGTCGGAATTCCTGAGCATCTTAAGCGCCTGACTTTTGGTGATCCGTCTCTCAGGCATGCCTTTTCCCATCCAGTCTGATTTCTTTGTAAAAAGAATCTCTCTCCACAGGGACCTTTCCGGCCCTTCTGATCAGATAGACCAGTTCGTTCGCCGTCAGCTGTTCCCCTGTGAGCGCGCCAGCGGCGTGCGTGATCTTTTCCTCAATGATCGTGCCGTCGAAATCATCTGCCCCGAATTTAAGCGCGAGCTGGGATATCTTTTCCCCAAGCATTATCCAGTATGCCTTGATATGGTCGAAATTATCGAGGACAAGACGACTGATGGCGATTGTCTTAAGGTCATCAATCCCGGAAGTATATCTCCCTTTTATTTTTGTGTTTTTCGGATGATACGCAAGTGGTATAAATGCCTGAAATCCTCCTGTTTTTTCCTGAAGTGCTCTCAGGCTGATGAGATGGTCGACGCGGTCCTCATAACTTTCGATGTGTCCATAAAGCATAGTGCAGTTTGTCCGTATGCCGATGTCATGCGCTTCAGACATCACCTCAAGCCATCTCTTGCCGGAGATTTTTTCGGGGCAAAGGCGGTTGCGTATAGCCTGGGCGAATATCTCCGCTCCCCCCCCGGGCATCGAGCCCAGGCCGCTTGACTTAAGAGCGGTCAGCGTCTCTTTAAGCCCAAGGCCGCTTATCCTGGCCATATAATCGACCTCCACTGCTGTGAAGGCCTTAATATGCAACTTAGGGAAGTGCTTCTTAATAGTAGAGATCATTTCGAGATAATATTCGAAAGGCCAGTCCGGATGCAGTCCGCCCACGATATGCACTTCTGAGATAGGGCGGTTCGTATGAACCAGAGGCCGAAGCTTACTGACAATCTCGTCAACAGTAAGTTCGAATGCGCCTTCCTGGCCGGCAGACCTGCTGAAGGCGCAAAACCTGCATCTGTTTACACAGATGTTCGTCGGATTGATATGACGGTTTCTTATGAAGTAGGCCCTGTTGCCGTTCTTCTTTTCAGCAACAAAGGACGCAAGCCTGCCGAGGGAAAAAATGTCATCGGTTTCGAAAAGTCTAAGTGCATCACGCTTTGTCAGCCGTTTTTCAGCGAGAATTTTTTCTTCAACCGTACGAAGCATCTTTAATTATAAATCAAAGCAGCATGGAAGGCCAAGGAAGTGCTGGTTTTGTTGACGTAACCTAGGCGTATGTGTAATATATTAAGGCTCCTTGCTCTTTCCCTTGGAAAGGGCTTTAATCCCTGCTTCTGCAGGGAAAAATCCATAAGGAGGTGTTTGAATGA
>OUUY01000107.1 GCA_900302705.1 Candidatus Sulfobium mesophilum | reverse complement strand
AGTCTTGCCGTGAGCGCCCGCAACAAGGATGCCGTATTTCAGCCTGCCCAACTCGGCAAGCATCTCCGCGCGAGGGATTACCGGCACGTTCAGAGCCCGTGCGGCCTTGACTTCCGGATTGTCATCGGAAACAGCTGATGATACGACTACGACGTGGGCGCTGTCGATATTTTCCTCTCTGTGGCCGATATACACTTTTATTCCTATTGCGCTCAGCCTCTTCGTCGTGTCCGATTCTTTCAGGTCTGAGCCGGTGACATCGTATCCCAGGTTCAGAAGCACCTCCGCGATGCCAGACATGCCCACACCGCCAATGCCTACAAAATGTATGACCTTGTATTTTTCAAACACCGGAGTGTCCTCTTTCCCGCGGAATCATCTTTTCAGTTTTTTCCCTTTCAACTTTCACGTCTTGCGTCTTCCGTTTTTAATCAGGCTCATTGCTATATCAACAACCTTGCTGCCAGCGTCCGGCCTGCCAAGTCCCTGGCTGGACCTCTGCATTTCAGCTCTGAGTGCCTCATTCTCATAAAGCTCCCTGATGTTTTTAGCCAGGTTTTCGCCTCTCATTTCGTCGTCCCGAATCATGAATGCAGCGCCCATCTCCCTGAGTTTCAGCGCATTGAACTCCTGATGACGCCCGGCGGCGTAAGGATAGGGGACCAGAATAGCCGGTTTCCCGAGGGCTGTGATTTCGGCGAGTGTTGTTGCCCCGGCCCTTGAAACAACGACATCGGCTACCGCATATGCCTCGGCCATCTGATAAATGAAGGGGGCTACAGTGCCTTTCGCACCTGCCTTCCTGTAAGCTTCACGAATACCCTCAAAGTCTCTCTCGCCGGTCTGATGAAGGAACTGGATCTTGTCTCTGAGGTCAGTCAGATAATTCAGGGCATCGACCATCGCCCTGTTTATAGACCTTGCTCCGGAGCTGCCGCCAAATATGAAGACAGTAAACATATCATCGAGCAGGGAAAAAAGCCGGTATGAGGCCTCTTTTTCACCCTTGAGTATCTTCCCCCTGATAGGATTTCCCGTTAGAAAAGTCTTGCCCATCGGGAAGGAAGAGACACTTTCATAATAGGTCACGCATACCCTTTTTACGACCTTGCCCAGTATCCTGTTTGTCAGCCCGGGGACGGAGTTTTGTTCGTGGATCATCGTCGGGATCGATCTGAGCCCTGCAAGCAGGACAATCGCACCCGAGGAATAACCTCCGACGCCGATCACAATATCCGGCGACAGGACCTTCAGTATCCTGCTTGAGTCAATAGCTGAAAGGACGAGTTCAGCAGTGGCCTTTATCATTTTAAAAAGAGACTTCCCGACAATCCCTTCAGACCTTATGAACTTTATGGGATATCCCTCCCGCGGAATTATCTTAGCCTCTATCCCGTTTTCCGTCCCGACAAAAATCACTTCGCTATCTCCGTCCCTCTTTTTAAATTCCTCAGCAATAGCCAGTCCGGGGAATAGATGCCCTCCCGTACCGCCCCCCGCTATCACAACCTTCAATTGCTGAACCCTTTTCTGGCATAGATATTTCGTCTTGCGAGCCTTCTGGCTTTTAAATCCCTGTTCTCATCAACATTTTTTTCTTCCTCTCCTTTGGATATCTTAAGGAGTATGCCTATTGCTGCCATATTCACCAGGAGCGCCGAACCTCCGTAACTTAGGAAGGGCAGAGGAAGGCCCTTCGTAGGAACAAGTCCTGTGACGACCGCAAAGTTGATCAGCGCCTGAAGCGTAATCATCAGGGTAAGACCGTATGCGAGATAGCTGACGAATCTGTCTTTAGACCTGCCGGCTATCGAAATCCCCTTTACAAATAAAAAAATGAATAGTGAGATAAGAACCAAAGCTCCGACAAGCCCAAGTTCCTCCCCTACCAGACAGAAGATAAAGTCAGTATGGGAGGCCGGCAGAAACGAAAGCTTCTGTTTCGATTCGCCCAGCCCTAGGCCGGTAAGGCCGCCGCTGCCCAGAGAGATAAATGACTGCACAAGTTGAAAACCGTTGCCCAAGGGGTCCCTCCACGGATCCAGAAACGAAGTTATCCTCCTCAGCCGGTAAGGTTCCATCGCGAGCTTATAGATAACCGGGACGGCCAGAATGAGGACAGAAGCTATATATCTTAATCTCATCCCCGAGATGAAGAGCATCGCAAACGTCAGAAACGCCAGGCTCATTGTTGAGCCGAAGTCAGGCTGTTTCAGAAACACCAGTTGAAAAACCGCCATAATTAAGACAGGTTTCATAAAGGAAGCAAATTTTTCCGTATTGTATCCGGGCGAAGACATATATCTCGCAAGGAACACGACCATTGCAAGCTTAACCAGTTCGGAAGGCTGAAATGTTGTCGGCCAGAGTCTGATCCATCGTCTCGCACCGCCGGCCGTCACGCCGATATGCGGCAGAAACACAAGACAGAGAAGGACAAACGAAAAAATTAGTAACGCGAAAGAAAACCTTTTCAAAACCTCAGGCCGCAGCGAAAATGTAAAAAGAAGCGCAAGACTTCCAAGAAACACAGTCAGGATATGCCTTTTGAAGTAATAGAACTCCGTGATGTTCCTCTTTGCAAGAAGGGGGGTTATTACCGAAGTTGAGCTGTAGATCATAAGGGACCCGAAGGCAAGCAAAAGAAGCATGACAAGAAGGAGCACCTTGTCGTATGACTTTACTACAAGCCCTTCCATGTCATGAGTCCCATGGTTCATCAGGACAGTTCCTCCACGATTTTCTTAAATTGCCTTCCCCTGTCTTCAAAATCCAAGAACATATCGAAGCTCGCGCAGGCCGGCGACAGAAGCACTACGTCCCCATTCACGGCCTTACTGCGGCATAGAGTCACGGCGTCTTTCAGGTCCTCTGCCATGACCGTATCAGTCAGATTTCCAATAGCATCCTTTATCTTCCCGGCAGCCTCTCCTATCAAAACAAGCGCCTTCACCTTCCGGGCCACGAGTTCACTGAGCTCTGAAAAATCTCCTGCCTTGTCCCTGCCGCCGGCAATCAGGACCACCGGCTCATCAAAGCTTTCAATGGATTTCATCACAGCACCCACATTTGTCCCTTTTGAGTCGTTGACATATCTGACTCCGTCGAGTTCGCGTACGAACTCAAGCCGGTGCTCAAGCCCGGCGAATTCCCTGAGGGATTCTATAACTGCCCCTTGCGGGCAGCCTGCAAGGAGAGCCATGGCCGAAGCGGCCATGGCATTCTCCAGGTTATGGACGCCTTTGATCTTTATATCCGCTGCGGAAATAAAAGGATGCTCAGGCAAACATGAGATGCGCGGCATGTCGCAATAGATATTTCCGTCCCTGAAATAAATGCCCTTAACTTTCCTGCTCCGGCTGAAATAAAGCACATTCGGGCCACCGACTTTCCCTTTTAATCTTTGGTTTTCCACTTTTTCTATTTCAGGGTCATCGGCATTGAGGACGATATAATCTTCTTCGGTCTGGTTTTCAAATATCCGCGCCTTTGAACTACCGTAGTCCGCAAGTGAGTGGTATCTGTCGAGATGGTCAGGAGTGATATTAAGTATTGCGGCGATGTGAGGGCGGAAACGCTCTATCGAATCGAGTTGAAAACTGGACACCTCTACAACGACACAATCCTGCGGGAAGTTGCAGCCCTTTCCGTTCCCCCGCAAGTTTAGCGTTTCACCTCTGACGGTTTTTAGAATCTCCTCTGTTAAAGCATTGCCGATATTTCCGCCAATTAGTGTCTTGAAACCGCCCTTTTTGAGCATATAATCAAGGAGCGTGGTGGTAGTAGATTTTCCGTTACTGCCCGTAATCGCCAGGAAAGGGATTCTGCCGCCGCCCCTTGCTTTGTCCATTATCTGATATGCAAGTTCCAGTTCTCCGATGACCGGTATCCCGGCTGCCCTCGCAGAAGCTATCTGCTCAATTTCCAGAGGGACCCCGGGGCTCACAACTATCATCTCGGCAGACATGAAAAGATCTTTAGGATGACCCCCGAGCACGCGCCTCACCGAAGGTACGAGCCTGCTGACCATCTCGCTCAGTCTGGCTTCTGACTGCCTGTCGGTCACTGTCACGTCGGCACCCATATCTGCAAGCAAATTTGCTGCACCCACGCCCGACCTGGCGAGGCCGACCACAGTCACTTTTCTACCCTTTAACTCCATCCTGGTCCATCTCCGCTATATTCGTCTTTTTTACTTTTTTGTTTTTGCTTTTCTGGGCCACCTTGACCATCCGCTTGTTCTTGCTTTTATGCTGTGCCGTCACGTATTTATGTTTGGACGAACGGCCATGCCTTGTTTTCTTCCCTTTCAATTTCTTTCCTTCATCAGCAGGGCCGCTTCTTTCAGTGTATAGGGCCGTCGTTGCCTTCGGTCCGTTTCTGTCGTCTTTGCTCAGGTAGACCACCGGTTCCTCGCTTCTGTTGATGACCTTAAGGCCGAAGTCCATCAACTGCTCTGATTCCTTCCAGAGCAAATCCCTGCTTGGGGCCCCCAGGAGGGCGACAATGATCGTTTCATGCTCACGCTCGCCTGCGCAGACAAAGCAGTGCCTGGCCTGCCTTGTAAATCCGGTCTTGCCGCCCAGAAGCTCTTCGTCCGACCACAGGAGCTTGTTTGTATTTTTTATGAACTTGGTCCTCCCGGTTTCGGTGGCTACCTCGGTCATCCTAGTACCGAGTATTTCCTTCAGTACCGGATATTTTATGGCCTGCCTCATGATCTTTGAGAGGTCGTATGCCGTTATATGTTGTCCGTCTCCGGGCAGGCCGTTTGCGTTAATGAACTTTGTATCATCCAGCCCAATAGTAAGAGCCTTCCTGTTCATCAGCGCCACAAATTCTTCTTCAGAGCCAGCAACCGCCTCAGCAAGTGCAACAGCCGCATCATTAGCTGATTTTATTAGTGCAGCATAAAGGAGCGTCTCAAGGGTGACCTTATCGCCCTCCCTGAATCCAACTTTAGTCGGGGCGGTGTTCGCCGCTTTTTTGCTGATCGTTGTGACATCTGACAACTTCGCCCTTTCAACCACAACCAGGGCAGTCATCAACTTTGTCGTGCTTGCCGGAAGCAGCCTGAGGTCAGGGTTTTTCGCGTATAGCACCCTGCCTGTCACGGCATCCATTACGACAGCTGCCCGGGACCTAATCTCCTCTGCATAGACAACTGAAGAAAGTAAAATATAAAAAATGAATAATAAAAAGACAGACACACATAAAAAAATTTTCCCATCAGTGAAAGACTCAGCATCTTGGATCTTGGATTTTTTTGTCATTATCACCTCAGTTTCAGCGTTGCAATACTCAGCAACGCAAGCATTATGCCTACGATCCAGAACCTCACGATGACCTTCGATTCATGCCACCCCTTGAGCTCGAAATGATGATGAATAGGGGCCATCTTGAAGATTCTCTTGCCCGTAAGTTTGAATGATGCGACCTGAAACACGACCGAAAGCGTCTCTATTACGAATATCCCGCCGACAAGGGCGAGGACTATTTCATGCTTGGTAATGATAGCGAGTGTCCCCAGCGAACCGCCAAGGCCGAGAGATCCCACATCTCCCATAAATACGTCCGCAGGGTAAGAGTTGAACCATAGAAACCCAAGTGATGCCCCGAGCATCGCACCACAGACTACTGTGAGTTCGCCTGTGCCCGGCAGGTGAAGGACCTGCAGGTATTGCGCGAACTTCGCGTTACCTGAGATATAGACGAGTATCATATTGGCCAGGAGGGCTATGCCGACGAGCCCTATGGCCAGTCCGTCAATGCCGTCTGTAAGGTTAACTGCGTTTGAAGAGCCGACGATAACAAGTATGGAAAAGGGAATGTAGAACCAGCCAAGATCGAAAAGCCATCTTTTAAAGAAGGGGATGCTCAGCACATCATTGTAAGGGTCCTTGGGGTTCATGTACAAGAATAAGCCTATCGCCAGGGCCAGAAGTATCTGGGCGCCGAATTTATACCACGCCCTGAGGCCCTTCGGGTTCTTTCTTATAACCTTAAGATAGTCATCGAGCAGACCTATCACGCCGTAACCTATTAGGGAAAGGACCATTATCCAGACATACATATTTTCGAGGTCGCCCCACATGAGTACGCTTAGGACGATGCAGGCAATAATTATTATGCCGCCCATGGTCGGTGTGCCTGATTTTTTGATATGTGTTTGAGGGCCGTCATCCCTGATCTGCTGGGTTATACTTATTTTCTTAAGCCATGTGATTATCCTCGGCCCTATAAACAAAGACAGCAGCATAGCCGAGATTACCGCCAGTGCCGTCCTGAAAGTAATGTAGCGAAATACATTCACCGGGGAGAAAAAATCATGCGCGCTGTATAGAAGTTTATATAGCAATTTCCCCCACCCCTGCTGCCTCTGTAATACCCGCAAGAACCGTCTCCATGCGCATACCCCTTGAGCCCTTAATAAGCACCGTATCTCCCTCAGTCATTATGCGTGAAAGTATGGACCCAGCAGTCCCGGCATCTTCGGCCTCATGTCGCATTCCGCCAAATTCTGATGAGGCCCTCTTCATCTGCTCTCCCACCGCAATCAAGATATCCACCCCTCTTGGGGAAAGCGCCCCGACCAGTTCCCTGTGGGCAGATTCAGAGTAGCTTCCGAGTTCCAGCATGTCTCCCAGCACGGCTATGGCCCTGCGTCTTTTTAATCTTATGAGTTCCTTGACAGCCTCTTCCATTGAGGCAGGATTTGCGTTATATACATCGCTTATGACAAGAGCCCCTGAGAGTTCCTTAACCTCGAGCCTCATCGGAACACCGAGAAAAGATGCGAGTCCGCTTCTAATCTGATCCTTCTCCATTCCCAGTTCGAACGCAACGGAAGCAGCTGCAAGGGCGTTATATACGTTAACTATTCCGGAGATCATAAGGTCGACCGTCAGTTTTTCGTCGTCCGGGAAACAGATCGTAAACCGCGCCCCCTTTTCATGAAGCTCAACGTCTTTCGCACTCACATCTGACTTGTTCCTTATTCCGTAGGTAACGGTTTTTCCACGGAACCCCTTCACGCCTTCAAGGAGGAAAAGATCGTCGGCATTTACCGAAACTGTCTTTACATATTCCAAAATCTCCAGGTCTGTCTTCCTTACCATCTCAAGGCTGCCAAATCCTTCGAGATGCGCAGGGCCTACATTCGTCACAACCGCAATATCAGGACGGGCTATGTCGCAAAGGAGCCGTATATCGCCTTCCGCGTTTGAACCCATCTCAATAACCATAACTGTCTCATCACCATGCATCCGGGATATGCAAAGAGGGACACCGATATGGTTATTAAGGTTTCCGCTGGTTTTGAGCACTTTATGCCGCTGGCCGAGGACGGAGGCAATAAGCTCCTTTGTGGTAGTCTTTCCGTTAGTACCAGTAACACCGACAACCTGGACATCCCTTGAAATACGCATCTGCCTGGCTATATCCTGAAGCGAGCGGAGGGTGTCTGAAACATAGACAAGCGTCCTGCCCTCGAAAACTCCCCCGGGCTCCCGGTCAACTATCGCACCGGCTCCCCTTTTCAGCGCATCGCAGAGGAAGTTATGGCCGTCAAACCGTTCGCCCCTGAGTGCGACAAACAGCTCGCCGTCGCCTATCGTCCGGGAATCGATGGACAGGCCGGAAAACTCTTCTTTGTCGGCATGGAGTACCTTCCCCCCCGTTGCCTTCACTATATCGTCGAGTAATAAAAGCCTCATTAAATGTCTTGCTGCCCCCCTAAAAAAATCTGCTGATTCAGTCGTTGCCAACCAGTTGCTTTATAGCCTCTTCAAGCACCTCCCTGTCGCTGAAATGAAAGCTTCTGCCGGAGACAATCTGAGAACCCTCGTGTCCCTTGCCCGCCACGAGCAAAACGTCGTTGTCTCTCGCCATAAGGACGGCCCTTCTTATCGCTTCTCTTCTGTCGGGCTCGATAAGATAGTTTCTTTTCACTGCACCGGCCTCTATCTCTTTTGTTATCTTCTCCGGTTTTTCCGATCTGGGGTTGTCGGAGGTAATAACCACAAAATCACTCAACCTTGTGGCAACAGCGCCCATCTTCGGTCGCTTGCCGGCATCCCTGTCGCCCCCGCATCCGAAGACCGTAATTATCTTCCCTTCGGTTAAACCACGGGCCGTATAGATGAGTCTTTCAAGCGCGTCTTCGGTATGCGCGTAATCCACTATGGCCAGAAATTTTTGTCCGGCCTCGACCCGTTCAAAACGCCCCCGCACAGCTTTGGCATCTCTTATCCCCTTTAATATCACATCCCAGGGGACACCGATGGACACAGCCGCGCCGGCGGCGGAAAGTATATTATAGACGTTGGGCAATCCCGTTAAAGACGTTTCTACTTTATGTATTCCTCCATCAAGTATCTTGAACCGCAATTTATCGAACGACTTTCCGATTTCAGCAGCCATAAGATCCGAACCTTTTTCGAGTCCGTAGGTATAGCACCCTTTCAATTCAGTCCGAAGGTTATTAATATCAGCTATCAACCTTCTCCCGTATTGGTCGTCAAAGTTTACTACCGCAGCGCCATGCAGTAACTCCATAAATAGCCTCTCTTTGGCTAGATAGTACTCCTCCATTGTCTTATGAAAATCGAGATGATCTCTCGTCAGATTCGTAAACACTCCGGTCCTGAACAACGTGCCGTCGACTCGCTTCTGCGCAAGCGCGTGGGAAGAGACCTCAGAAACAACATGCGTACAACCAGATATAAGCATTTTATGGAGGAGCCCCTGAAATTCCAGTGCCTCCGGCGTAGTGTGCCGGGCATCATAAGGTTCATCTCCGATCATGCATTGTATCGTCCCTATTAGCCCAACCTTCTTCCCCCAAGACTCAAGGATTGATTTAATCAGATAAGTAGTCGTTGTCTTTCCATTTGTTCCGGTAACGCCGATAACATATAAAGACTCGGACGGTCTGCCAAAGAAGTTGTTTGATATCGCTGCCAATGCCGCACGACTGTCTTTCACACCGACCACCGGTACTTCCACCGCCTTGCCGGCGGGTTCTTCTTCGCAGACAACCGCGACAGCGCCTCTTCCGACAGCATCCTCAATGAAATTGTGGCCGTCAACATTCTCTCCACGAACCGCCACAAAGAGGTATCCGGGGAGAACCGCTCTTGAATCATAGGCCACGCCTGCGACCTCCGTATCCGCGTGACCTGTGATACTTTTTATATCGGTCCCCTTTATTATTTTATCCAGTATCATCTTGACACCAAAAGGAGGTTCTTTTCGTTAATATCGTCCCTCGGCACGTTCATATAGGATAGAGCCTGGTCTGCGATGCTTTTAAATATCGGCCCTGCAACAACTCCACCGTAAATAGCACCCCTGGGCTCATATATCACGATGATCATCGCAAGCTTGGGATCGTCCGCCGGCACAAAGCCCACAAAAGAACTTATGAACCTGTCCTTTGAATATCGTTTGGTCCTTCGATCGATAAGTTGGGCGGTCCCGGTCTTTCCCGCAACCTTGTTGCCGGCCACAGAGGCGCCTGTCGCTGTCCCTCCTTCTTCGACGACCGTCTTAAGAATATCTTTAAAGACTGCCGCTGTCTTTTCGGAAAGCACTCTTTTTTTCTCCGGCTTATCGAATGTCAAGAGCGTTTTTCCTTCATGGGTCCTGATCTGGGAGACGACATGCGGACGCACCAGGTACCCGCCGTTTGCTATCGCAGAATAAGCCCGGAGGACCTGTAAAGGCGTAACAGCAACCTCCTGTCCGATCGGAATCGCACCGATGGATGTGGCTGACCAGCTCTCGGGCTTCCTTATCCATCCCGTCACTTCTCCAGGCAGGTCAATGCCCGTCTTATCGCCGTAGCCGAAGAGTTTTGCATATTTATAGATGTTATCCCTGCCGAGCTTCATCCCTATCATGATTGATCCAACGTTTGACGACTTCTGTATTACCTCCTTGAAAGTAAGCAAACCGTGGCGGTGCGCGTCATGGATAACCTTTCCACCGGCCTCGATGCTTCCGCGGCTGCAGTCGAAGGTCGAGTCGAGGTTATATATGCCTTCTTCAAGGGCAGCGGTACCGACCACTATTTTGAATGTGGAGCCGGGCTCATATATGTCAGTGATCGCCCTGTTTCTCACATCGTTCTTACTAGCCCTTCCCATACCATTCAGGTCAAAGGATGGCCTGGCGGCCATTGCCAGAATCTCACCCGTAAAAGGGTCCATCATGATAGCCGAGGCGGCAACGGACCTCCATTTGGCCATCGCCTTGTCGAGTTCTTTTTCGACAATATACTGGAGACCTTCATCAAGCGTGAGCAAGATGTCATCCCCCCTCGTCTCCATATTCACACCCGGGGACAGCATCTTCCCGCTTGCGTCTCTTTCGAGATAGACTTTTCCGCCTGTAGTCCTCAGGTATTTGTCATATTTAAGTTCGATCCCTTCAAGGGGTTGGTTGTCCATTCCTACGGTGCCCACTACATTGGCGGCGAGCATTCCTTTCGGATAAAACCTTTTTGCCTCCGGTACGAACCCGAACCCTGCTGCGGCTGAAGCTCCCGCCTTTTGCTCTATTCCCAGCGCTGCTCTCACCTTTTGAGTAGTCTCCGGGGAGAGCTTCCTGTTAATCCAGGTAAATCTCTTATTAGGTTGAAATTTGGCCTGGATGAACTTTGCCTCCATGCCGAGGGCTGTAGCAAGCCTCCCTATCCCCTCGCTGTCGATGTCTACCTCCTTTGCATCACAGTAAAGCGATTCGAGTTCGACATTCACTGCAAACTCCCTGCCCCTGCGATCGTAGATGTTTCCCCTCATGGCGTGGATGTCTTCGGCCTTTATCTGCTGGAGTTTGGCCTTTTCAGCAAGGGCCTTATGATCGAATACCATCAGGAACGTCAGGCGCAGGCATATCGCGCAGAAACCGAATATTACGGCAGTGTTCAGGATAATTGCGCGTTTTTTATTCAAACCCTTCTTTTCCTTTAACTCCCTGTCCCTCACCTGCAAGTGAAACCTTATATGTTCCCGGGACACTGTTGCGCTTTATATGTATCACTCTCACCCTGTTGGAAAACATGTTATCTCCCGCCACAAGCTTGGTTTCTGCCTGCACGTTGCCGCGGAAAGAGGCGTCGATCTTCTCCAGTGACATCAGTTTTGCCCGCTCCGCCAAAAGCAGTTTTCTGTCTTTAAGGGAATCCATTTTTTTCTCTTCGAGGTTCCTGAGGTCGTATGCGGTCGTCACTACGCCCGATCTGAGCCAAATGAGTCCGAATAAGCCTGATAGGAGGATTACGACACACAGCGGCTTGTATAGAAATGATAACATATTGCTGTCCGTTTTAGTACATTTCATAGTCTCTCTGCTCCTCTCAGTTTCGCACTCCGTGAAGAGGGGTTTCCCCTTACCTCGCGGATGTCCGGTACTATCGGCTTTTTTACAAGAAGTCTTAATTTTTGTTCTCTTGCGTTGTCTCGCATAAAGTTCTTCACGGTCCTGTCCTCAAGTGAATGGTAGGAGATAACGCAAAGCCTTCCACCCTTCCTTAGCAGTCTCAGGGAGGCATCGAGCCCCTCTTTGAGCTCACCGATCTCCCTGTTAACCTCGATTCTGAGCGCCTGAAAAGTCTTTGTTGCCGGATGTAGCCTGCCCCTTGTCCCTACAGCCCGGGCAACGATGTCAGCCAGTTCCACACAGGTGTCGATGGGTTTCCTTTTCCGTTGTCCCGCAATCGCCCGCACAATCCTGGCGGCCTTATATTCTTCGCCATAATCTTTTAAAATTCTTATTAGATCATTCTCAGGATATCTGTTAATCACATCCCAGGCCGAAAGCTTCTGCGAAATATCCATTCTCATATCAAGCCTTTCTTCGGAAGAAAAACTGAACCCTCGCCTCAGGTCCTTGAACTGCATCATGGACACTCCTAGGTCAAAAAGGATACCGTCAGCCTCGTTTATGCCCGCCGACCCCACAATGTCCTCAATCCCGGAAAAACCGCCTCTCCTTAAGATCAGCCTGTTGTCACGCAGGCGTGCAGCTGTCCTTCGTAATGCTTCTTCGTCCTTGTCGATTCCGATTACTCTTCCATCCTGACCGATCATCTTCAATATCTCCTCAGAATGTCCCCCTAACCCGACAGTTGCATCTATATATGTTCCCCCTTCACGGGGGGAAAGCAGAGCAATCACCTCCCTGAGCAGCACCGGGAGATGTTCTACGGTCATCTACAAACCGTACGCAGCAAGTTTTTCAGCAGTCGCCTTCTTGTCTATCTTTGAGAGGTCGTTAACAGCATCCCACTCTTTTCTGTCCCACAGATCTATCTTGTCAAGCTGCCCGACAATAACGATCTCTGAGTTTAGACCGGCATCCACTCTCTGGGCAGCTGAAACCAAAATGCGGCCCTGCTTATCTATCTCCACTTCCTGGGCAGAACCTATGACCTTTCTTATAAACAGTTTTACGTCTTCGTCCATCTTGGGAAGGGTCCGCACCTTCTCTTCCAGTTTGCTCCATTCTTCCTGGGGATATATATGCAGGCAGTTGTCGAAAATGTCATTGACAACATAAAGCTTGGGATTATAATTAGAAGAAATGATTTCCCGGAAAGGAGCAGGTATGATTAATCTCCCCTTTGGATCTAAAGTGTAATAATATTTTCCAGAGAAAGCTGGCACTTCGTCCTCCACTTTCTACCACTATTTACCACTTAAATATAAGGGAGAATGATCTTGATGTCAAGGGAAAAAATAAATGCATTAAAAACAATTGTCGTATATTGTGCAATTACTTTGATAGGCCACAAGATATACGATGGACCACAAAAAAAAGGAGCTGACGTTTTCTGTCAGCTCCATAAATAGAGAATATTAAAACGCCGCCCCTGACATTAGGGAGCGCCGCTTAAAATGTTACTACTTTCCGTGGTGCATATGTTGATGGCCCATCGCCGGCATTTCATCTGCTTCGTCTTCTGAAAGCATATCGTCGCCGTCTCCACCCATCATGCCTTTGCCTTTCATTCCGCACTTGCCATGTTTTTTCATTTTGTCTTTCATGCAGTCTTCACATCTGCCCATCATAGCGTCGTGCATCATCATTGGCATCATAGTTTCGAATTTCTTTCTCTGCTCCGGTGTCAACTTGCTTTTCACCTCTTCACGGGCCTGAATATGCATTATCAGCATGTCTCCGCGCACCGCCTCTATCTGCCTTACCTTTCCTTCCGCCGCCTTCATATCCACAGGGGACATGCCGAGCATTTCTCTCAATTCCATCCGTGCAACCTGCATATCAGCCCTCTTTTTAATCATCTCCTTCATCACCCTGAAATGCACTGCCCTAACCTCGGCAGTCTGTTTCTCATCGAGTCCGAGCGATTTGAGTTTCTCAAGCATGGGATGCATATCCCCCATCCCCATGCCTCCACCCATACATTTGTCCTGCATCATGGCGTCAGACAAACCCATCGAGGCAAAAAATAACATTACAGCAACAGGCACAACCATCAACTTCTTCATGAGGAACCTCCTGCAATAGAATTTAAATATATCAGTAAATAGAACGTAATCTTCCTGTCTTCCTGTCAAACAGTACCACATCCACCTGTCTGCTGTCTTTGAAGATCACCGCCTCTACAAACCTTCCCTTGTGATAAAAAGCGCCGACCCTGTAACCTTTTTCCCTGTAATACCTGTCAAGCGCCATCATAGCTCCCTTAGGGGAGATGATTTCCTTGCAAGTGCCGTAAATAGTGCAATCCTTGCAATAATCGCCATAAGGAGTACCGCTGTTTTCCTCGGCATAAGCAAATAAAGGTATCGATAAGAACACAATTATTGCTATAGCAAAAAAAATAACTTTAGCCATCCAGAACCCTCTCATTAATTACTTTTAATAATAATTTCCACTAATGAAGAAAATATGAAGAAATTATGTTAAATCAGATAGCTTCAACCCCCCGTATCTCGACGACCTTCCTCCTGGAAGAACGCCCTCTTACAATTCTGATGTCCGATTTTCGCACGCCCGTCAGTTCTGATATGACTTCGATCAGTTGTTCGTTTGCCTCCCCCTCAACCGGGGGCGCTGTCAGCTTCACCTTCAGGATATTATCCATAATGCCCGATACCCCTTTTCTTGAAGACCGCGGATCAACCTTCACCTCTATCAATATCCCTTCCTTAGTCTTCTTAAATGGGATGTTCATTTCTTTTTTTCACTACCCGGCAGCCATATTCTGAATACTGTTCCTTCACCGACCCGGCTTCTGAGGTCGATGCGGCCGCCCATGACATCAATTAGTTCCTTCACGATCGAAAGCCCCAGCCCTATGCCTTTGGAATCCTCGCCGCGATAAAATCTCTTAAATACCATATCCATCTTGTCTTGTGGAATTCCTATACCCGTATCTCTGATTTCCACAAAGAAAATGTCCTTATCCCTACCATACTCAACTGTTATCCCTCCGCTCAGGGTATTCTTGATCGCGTTAGTGACAACGTTTTGGACTATTTTCTCAAGTTTTTCAGGGTCGGTAACTGTGCGCACAGCGCTGCCCTGGGCAACCTCCATGGCAAGCCCTTTCTCAGCAGCAAGAGGCATTAACTTTTCCACGATGTTGGAAAGAAATTTGCCAAGGTCGATCTCGGCATAAAACCTTCCTGAAAAAAAACTCGCCTCGGCCTTGGTCATATCCTCGATGCCCTCCACAAGACTGATGAGTTTTTCAACTTCCATCCGTATGTTTTCAAGTCCCTGCTCCCGGCTATCCACCACCCCATCTATCATTGCCTCTACGTTGGCCTTCATGATAGCCAGAGGGGTCCTTAACTCATGGGCCACATTGGATGTCAGGTGTTTTCTCAAAGCCTCTTCCCTCTGAAGCGCCTCTGCCATAAAATTGAAACTCTCTCCCAGCCTGCCGACCTCGTCTTTTCCGCCGGCTCCGACCCTAACGCTGAAATCGCCTTTCGCAAAAGATTCGACAGCTTTTTTCATCCTGTTCAGAGGCCGCGATAGAAAGAGGCTAAAAATAACCGCCATAAATACGGCCCCGCCTCCTGCTATCGCAAAGGACATGGAGAGAAACTCTCTGGCCCTTTTCCTGAATATAGCCTCTTTCTCGTTTGCGCTGCCGACCCTTCCGAGCTGCCTGGCGTATATCGTTCCTATCTCCCTGCCTTCTATGTAGAGGGGATAGTGCTCGTAATCCCCCTTGGCCGAGTTCAGATCGACAATGCCTTCCATCCTGCGCCTCATAGCCTGAGACAGCATCGTAAGCGTCCCTTTCGACGTAATCAGTTCTTTCGCCTTCTCATCCGTGATCTTCACGTCGAAGCCGAGCATAGTTGCCCAGTGAACTGCATCGTGCAGCGCCGTCATGTCCCACCGGCCGTCAGTGTAGCTGCCTTCAACTGTGGCCAGAATCCAGTAGAGCTTGTCTTCTTTAGTGCCGCTTACGTAGTCCTCAAAGTCATCGGATATAAATCTCTCGAAGATAAGGTTTGATACAAGTGCTACAAGGATTACAGCGAGGAAGGCAAAAAAAAGTTTAGTCCGCATCAGGGATACCCGTAAATTTGTACCCTACCCCGTATACTGTTTTGATGAACTCAGGTTCCCGGGAATCTTTCTCTATCTTATGCCTGAGGTTTTTGACATGGGCATCTATCGTCCTGTCATATCCTTCGAAATCGAAACCCTGTGCGAAAGTAACCAACTGCTCCCGTGAAAATACCCATCCTGGCTGCTCCGCAAGAGACAGCAGGATCTTGTATTCCGTAGGAGTAAGGATAACCACCATGCCGTCTCTGAATACTTCACGGTTGCTTACATCGATCCTCAAGGCTCCGGCGTTATAGCTCAGAAGCTTCTTTTTCGTCCGCCCTGCCCTTCGTAACTGCGCCTTTACCCTGGCAACGAGCTCTCTGGGGCTGAAAGGTTTGACTACATAGTCATCCGCTCCGATACCCAGCCCCTTTATCCTGTCTTCTTCACCGCTCTTTGCAGTCAAAATTATAACCGGCACGTCTGAGCTTTCACGTATTATCCTGCAGAGGTCCTCGCCCTGAATATCCGGGAGCATAAGATCTAAAACGACTAGGTCGACCGTCTCCTTAAGGAATTTCAGCGCCTGCCCGCCTGTCTCAGCCTGTTTTACCCTGTATCCTTCTTTTTCGAGGTAGGCACGAACAATCTCAGAGATTTTTTTCTCGTCCTCAATGATTAATATCGATTCTCTTTGCCCTGTATCCATAATAAGCCTCTCCTAAGAATATACTTATAAGCGCCAGCAAAATCCCTCCTAATACATCTACCACATAATGATATCTGCAGTAAACTGTAGATAAGATAAGCATGATTACGCAGGGCAGGAAAACCCTGTAGAGCCCCTTCGCATAGCGATAGGAAAGATACAGCACGGTGAGCGCAACACCGGTATGCCCGCTGGGGAATGCGTCGCGCTTGACGCCTTCAAGCCGGTTCAAAAGCTCCTGGACAGGACCGGCGATGATATACCCATTTAGGTCGCTGTTCTGGAGGTGGCCTATAGTGTACCTGGGACCTATGGCTGGCATCAGCATATAGCCTATATACGACAAATAAAAACAAAACATGATGAGAAAAAGCGAACGGTCGAAAACATGATCTTCCCCCTTTATCTTAAGAAATGCGCCAAAGGTTACAGGAAGAAAGTAATAGCTTGAATACGCCAGCTGCATGATGTCAGTTAGAAAGGGATGCATGAATTTTTCGGCCATCACAGTAGGATAAAAACCGAACATCCAATAGTCGAGTTTAATAAGAAAGGGATCTATGTCCCGTGGGTTGATCGAGTGGACAAGTCCTTCGAGGCTGTCGAATACGATAAGTATGCACAGGGTGGGGAATACGAGGTCATAGACCCATCGCCCAAAAGCATTACTGTCTTTCACCCTTACAAGCATGATCTGCGTAACTATCAGCACCAGGTACAAGAGTATCAGGCCGCCAGGGTTGTTTAGGCTGCTGCGGAAGACAAAAACCACACCAGCCAAAAAAAAGAGGAAGCAGAGATTAAGAGAATCGGCAGGCCTGAGATCCCTGAGGCTTTCTCTGATCACAACTTTTTCAGTGCCCTCGCCAGAGCTTTTTCTTTTTTTGAAAGCATTCTGGGATTTCCCTTTCCGTGACGTGAACCTTGCCCTTCATACTCATCTTTATCGAGGAGCTCATATTCACCCTCAATATGCGAGCCCGCTTTGTCAATAACGGCCATGAAACGGGCTGAGGGAACCGCAATACAGCCGCTAGCCCAGGCGAAGGCTGCCACATCCCGGTC
>OUUY01000076.1 GCA_900302705.1 Candidatus Sulfobium mesophilum | reverse complement strand
ACCTCAACAAGGAGGCGGTGGCAAGCGAGTATCCATCCAGGACTGATGCGTCGAATTTCGCCAGCACTTCCTCAGGCACTACCTGCTTAAGCGGCTCTGTACTCTTACTGACCCAGGCGCTTATTACCTGTTCAATAAGACCCACGTTATGGTTACTTGCGTTTACATGGATCTGCTTACGAAGGAAATACAGGACCGTATCGTTGCCCCAGGAGTCAAGTTCCGTCGTAAAGTCTCTTATCACGCCGGTTGCACCGACTTCGTTGTAGTAGACAGGAAGTTTCTTCAGAAGCATATAATTAAGGAGGAATTCTCTGCCGGGAATCCCGGAATTCAGATAGGCCGAGACCTCTCTCTGAAAAAGCCTGTCGTCCGGGATGAACACACCGCTTACATGAAGATTGCATACGACATGGACTAAGACTTCCCTGAATACGGCACTGTCGAGACTGAGTATTTTGAGAAATTTCGAAAGCCTTTCGAGATGAAGAGGATTTATTATCTCGGCCCACGTCTCACCCGAAAAACCCCTGATGCCGGAAGAAGGTATAATGATCCCTGTGAGATACTCTTTGTAAGAGCTGAGAAGTATGGAATCTCCGGCTGCTAAGATTGCAGCGGCCACATCCGGATTGAGAAGGATGTCCTCTGCCCGCCTTTCTGACCCAAGCTCCCAGAGAAGTCTGCGACAGGCTTCAGTAATCCCCATGCCAAGCATTTTCCTTATCAAATCAGAAGTCGATATCATGGCATGCCTGTAAGCCTCAGGAGAGACAGCCTTTAAGACCTCAAACATTTCAATTACTGAAAGCACCAGTCTTTCAGCCAGGCCCGCATTCATATTTTTCAGGACAACCTCAAAGAAAGAATCAGTCATGCCTTTATCGTCCAGGACTGCCAGATCGATAGCGAGCGCTTTTTCAAAAATCTCAGCAGTTCTGGCTACCTTCACAAGCTCGAGCGCCGACCCGACCTCGTCAATAAGTCCATGCCTGGCTTCGTCGCTGTATCTGCGGAGTGTATCCAGATCATGGCTCCTCAGTGAAGGTCGAAGAGCCTCAATGACTGCGTGAGGAATCACTGCTGCACCTTCTACCTTCACATTCAACATCTCCAAAAGCCTGCCCAGCGTGTGCCCGATATGTTCGGGGCCCGATTTGTTGTAAATATCCGCAAGTACTGTGATGAAGCGCCTGAAATAAAGCGAAAAGTCCACCGCGGACGTCTCTATTGTCCTCAGCCATAAAGTTGAAGCCAACCGGAGTTTGTAGCCGTCCTTTTCATTTCCGAGTGGCAATTCTATCAGCGAAAGATAATTCTCTACAGTCTTTCTGCTTTGCTGAAGGTCCGTCTTTTCACAGGCCCTCAGGGCATACCTCGAAAGCAGTCCAAACCAGGCGTAGCAAGACTCACGGTCGAACCAGAAGAGATCCCTTGAAAAGGAGTTTATTTCCTCCGACAAGCTCTTCCAGTCCTTCTTTGTCGAAAATATCTTTGCGGCAAGACCCTCTGCACGCACAAGCAGGCCGGGTTTCTGAGACAGCCGCGCGAAAAGATGTCTGAAGTCTACCCCCTTCACTTCCTCTGAGAGTTCGAGCGCCGAAACGAAGCGGTCATCCGCTTCAGCCCTTTTTAGCAGAAAGGTCCCGATATGCCTGCCGTTTTGAATGATATCGATCTGCAGGTTCTTAGATCCCTCGAATACATCCGTGGCTGCCGCGATTTCAAATTGGCCCTGGCTTATTTCCGCCCTGGAAAGTTCGATGCCCTCCCGTTTAAGAAAAGCCCGGTAGTCTCCGGCGGGCATCGAAAGGATCGTCCCCCTGAGGGTCACCTTATTATCTTCCTCAGTTATGCAGAAATCCTTTGCGATAAGAGATGTGATTACACCTTTATAGGCAGTCGCAAGGGTTCCGGTGAGGTAGTCAAGACTGCATATATCTCTCGTGGCCATTAACAGACCGGCGGCTTCAGAGGGTAAAACCCCCGATAAGATTGTCCATGGACAGAAGAAGCATTATGACAAAGACAAAGACATTTATCCCTCTGAAGGCCAATAAAAAGCAGTCATCCCCGTCTCCCGCCCTGAGGACCCTGACTCCGCGAAAAATTAACCACACTGATGCGGTAAAAAGAGATATACCTGTCAAATAATTTTGGACAACTCCCCCCATAGGAATAAAAAGGACGCTTATAGCGGCAGCGCTTGTCCATATGAATATCACTCTTCGCAACTGAGGCCTGCTGAACAGGACTGCCAGCGACGGAAGACCGGCCTTCTCATACTCTTCGCCGTGGCCCATCAAAAGAAGCCAGAAATGAGGCGCCTGCCACATAAAAAAGAAGAAGCATATGGTAGCAAGCCTGTGATCTGTAAGCGCTCCGCCTCCCAAAACCCATCCTATCGCCGGCGGAACCGAGCCTGTCAAAGAGCCTGGGACAGCAGCAAAGGCCGTCTTTCTTTTTAAAAAGGTATAAACACCGTTATACCAGATGACCGCAATCAGGCCCAAAAACATAACGACCGTCCCGCCGGTCAATAAAAGTATAAGACAACCAAGACTAATGAGCGAAAGGGCGAAACATAAGGCGCTTGCGGGCTTTATCCGCCCTGAAGGCACGGGTCTGCCCAATGTCCTTTTCATCCTGGCATCAAGATCTCTTTCCTGAAACTGGTTAAGCGCGCAGGCGCCGCATGCCAGCAAAAAAACGCCCAAAGCCACGCTTAGCATCCCTGAACTGGTCCGGTGCGCTGAGAGCAAAAATCCCATCCCGGCTGAAAAAGCAGAGAGAAGCGAGATCCTCAGTTTGCAAAGCTCAGCATACGATAAAATTTCATCTGAACGCATAATCATTTCAGGGTCTCAATGTAATTCACTATCTCTTTCAGTTCATCTTCAGAGACCGGCATTTTCGGCATGATATTTGGAAATCCCTTAACAACATCCGAGCCGGGATCGAGCACAGCCCTCTTCAGATACTCTTCATCGGCAACGATCGTACGTTCCTTACCCTGCGTTGACACCGTCACTTTGCGTTCGTAAAGTCCCTTGAAAGTCGGCCCGACTTTAGGCGTTCCATCGGTCGTGTGGCATCCGAGACAGCCCTTCGACTGAAGGAGGTCAAGCCCTTTCTGCCCTGCCTTCGCCTCAGGCTTGCTCTGGTACCACGCACTAAACTCGGCCGCTGACATAGTGATCAGCTTCGAAATCATATGTGAATGTTCAAGACCGCAGTACTCCGTACAGAAAATGTTATATGTCCCGGCCTCATTTGCCGTAAACCAAAGGTGCGTCTTCAGTCCGGGGACACAGTCCTCCTTCACCCTGTAGGCAGGGATGAAGAGACAATGGAGCACATCCTCCGACGTCAGCGTCAGTTTTACGGGTTGCCCAACGGGTACTCTGAGAGTATCACTCTGTTTGCCATTTTTGTACCTAAAGGTCCAGGACCATTGCCTCGATATCACGTCGACGTTCATCGCGTCCTTTGGCGGATTCCGGATATAGTCGAAATCCACCCAACCGAAATAGAACATGAAGATAACGAGTATCGTCGGGATGACTGTCCAGATTATCTCGAGAGGAATATTTTCCCTGGTCTCCCCGGGGACCGGATGCCTCTTTCTGTTATATCTGTAAAGAAAAACCAGCATCGTCACTGTAACCGCCACAAGGAGCACCACGCAGGCGCTGACAACAATCAGGAAAGACGTCTCTATTTTTCCTGCTATATTGGACGGTCCTAAAACCATATAATACTTCTCCTCATCTGAACATCACGTCCGCAAAGAAGAGCGCAATTACCGCTGTTAAAGTAGCGATGACCATAAAAAGCATGGCCTTGAGCACCCATTTCTCATATTTAAGGTGCATGAAAAAGAAGAGGACCAGTCCAGCTTTTAGCGATGCGATTAAGAGATTCGCAAATACGCTGTATTTCGAAAATTCGACCTTGGCCACGGCAATCGTTGCGGCAAGCAAAAGCATGAGGGCAATCCAGACGTTAACATATGTTCCATAGGGGACTATATGATCGCTCTTTTCAGTTTCACCCTGCATCATCATCCTCCCGCATCCGGACAAGCCGGGACTGTCTTCTTACGTTTATGTAATCAAATAAAACAAAGGGAAGAGGTATATCCATACGATATCCACAAAATGCCAGTAAAGGCCCGTGTTTTCTAGTTTTGAGAAGTTCCCGCTGGTGACGTTCCCTGTTTTTGTGAAATATATCATAAAAGAAATCACGACAATACCGATCAGGACATGAAGTCCGTGCAGACCGGTCATAACATAGTACAGGCCAAAGAATAGGATCTGGCCTGCGCTCATTTTCAGAAGCACCGGCGAATCAGGATATATACCCTTTGAAATCTTGGCGGTCCATTCAAAGTATTTGATGACAAGAAAGATTAACCCCATCAGAACCGTTGCTGTCTGCAGTTGGACGGATAACCTGTAATTTTCTTTTTTCAGGGCCGATATCGAAAGGGCAATGGACAGACTGCTTGTAAGAAGAACCGCTGTATTGAGCGACCCCAAAAGGAGATTTTCCTCACCAGCCGCCAGGTGAAAATCCTGGGTGTACTTCGCCCGAAAGACTGAGTAAAGGATGAACATGCCTCCAAAAAAAAGGATCTCTGTAAATAAAAAAAACCACATGCCATATTTGGCCCCGGTCTGGTCTCTTTGCTCCCCGCTTTTTTCAATGGCTCCCCTTTCGTAGCTCACTTACTTTATCTCCGGTATCTCGTGGAAATTTTCAGCGGGCGGCGGTGAGGCTATCTTCCACTCAAGCGTCTTGCCGCCCCATGGATCTGACGGCGCCTGCGTTCCCCTGAAGAGTGCCCTTAGCAGGTTGACGAGGATAACGAGGAGGCCTATCGCAAGTATCCATGAGCCTATCGTCGATATCAGGTGAAGGTTGAAATACTCAGGTGGATAATCGAAATATCTCCTGGGCATACCCCTGTAGCCAAGTATGAACATCGAGAAATAAAGGAGATTAAAGCCGATGAAAAGGATAAACCAGCCGACCTTCGCTGGTTTTTCGGGATACATCTTCCCAAACATCTTCGGAAACCAGTAATGAAGGGCTGTAAGGATTGCAAAGCCAGCCCCGCCAAACATCACATAATGAAAGTGGGCAACAATGAAATATGTGCCATGAAGGTGGAGATTCGGAGCAAGAGAGCCGATAATAAGCCCGGTAAGACCTCCAATCGAAAAAAGGAATATGAAGGAAAGTGCGAAATAAAGAGGGGCATTGGGCATAATCGATCCCTTGTACAGAGTTGCCACCCAGTTAAATATCTTGATGCCTGAGGGGACAGCTACAAGAAAGGTGATAAATGAGAAAATGATTCTTGCTGTGTCGCTCATCCCGCTTGTAAACATGTGATGTCCCCATACAAAATAGCCGACGGAAGCGATGCCGAGGGCCGAGTATGCAACAGCCTTATAGCCAAATATCTTCTTTCGGGCAAAGACCGGTATCACTTCGCTGATGATGCCCATGGCCGGAAGCACCATTATATAAACAGCCGGATGCGAGTAAGTCCAGAATAGATGCTCATACAGGATCGGGTCGCCACCTCTGGAAGGATCGAAAAACCCCACACCAAAAACCCTGCCCAGTATGATGAAGACAAGAGTAATCGCAAGCACAGGTGTGGCAAGCATTTGAACCCAGCCTGTTGCATAAAGCGTCCATACAAAAAGCGGCAGCTTAAACCATGTCATACCCGGCGCCCGCAGGCGATGGATGGTGGTGACGAAATTAAGGCCTGTTAGTATAGAGGAAAATCCCAGCACAAAAACACCGGTTACTGCAAGCGTGATATTCGCCTGTGCCCTTATGCTGTAAGGGGCATAAAAGGTCCAGCCCGTATCAGGCGGCCCGCCGCTTGTAAAAAGAGAAAGCGCGACCAGGGCCGCGCCTGCAAGATATAGCCACCATGTGAGGCGGTTTAGGCGTGGGAACGCAACGTCCCGCGCACCTATCATTATCGGCAGAAAAAAGTTACCGAACGCCACCGGGACACCTGGAATGATGAAAAGAAAGATCATCAGAATACCGTGGACAGAAAAAACCTGGTTATAAGTATTCTGGCTGAGGATCTTCCCGGGTGCAATAAGACTCAGGCGGACAAGAAGCCCAAGCATAACGCCTATCGAAAAAAAAGTCAGAATCGCCGCAAGATACTGTATGCCGATCCGTTTGTGGTCGGTCGACATGAGCCATGAGAGGACGCCATTATACCTGCCCTTCTCCTGATAGAAACTGTTTTCGTAATCAGCCGCGTTGTTTTCCAATTCGCCTTCCCTTCATTCTACGGGTCTTCTCTGCCTCTTCAAATACAAAAAAAGCAAAACAAAGGCCAGGAGCGTCAAGGTTCCGGACACCTTCAGAAGATTGAAGAAATTTTCCTGATTGGCCGGTTCGTGAAGGAAACAATACAGAGGCGTCGCGCTCCCTCCAGTCGAAATCTTTCCCGCAGCTGCGTCCAGAAAGGCACTCTTAATATCCAGCGCGGGAAAAAGCATCGGGTCTGCCACTCCATAATTGAATTTCTGTACATTGAGGTATCTGGTAATCACCCCTCGCGGGGAGATAAAGATTAGCACCTCGGGATGGATAAACCCATGCTCTTCCTTCTTATATTTGATACCCACGGCGTCAGCAAGTTTCCTTATATTGACCCTGTCTCCGGTCAGAAATTGCCATGCCTCCTCAGGAAAAGGACGGTTTATCGCCTTGATATAATTTCTTTTCTGTGCCCGTGCCTCTTCCGGTTTCTCGGAGTCGTCGAAGCTTAGCGTAATCACCCTGTAGTCCTTCCCGGGGACAAGTTGGAGGTTATCGAGGGATTTCGCCAGTCCCCCGAGGAGTTGGGGGCAGATGTGTGAGCAGTCGTAGTATAAAATCACAAGGCAGGCCGGTCTGTCTATAAGCTCTTTCAGCGTCACGTTTTGATCATTTTCATTTGTGAAAGTAAGGTCCAAGGGGACGGAGTTTCCCGTCTTCTCATCAAGACCTGGATTGATGTACCCGATCTCTCCTGCACCCGTCCTCCCCTGTAGCAAAAGAACAAGCAGGACCATCAATAAAGCAGTCTTTTTCAACTATAACCCTCGTTACTATGAAATCTGAAGAGCGAAACCTCTTGTATTAATTCTATCGGGTATTGCCGGATTGTCAACTTCCATGCACCTTTTTGCATGAGCATTTTGCGCCGCTCTTAAAGGCGAGCAGACGCGCGAAATATGCCTTTACGGCATCACTCCCTGCGCATGCCCTCGATAAGCAGATAGACGTCGTGCTTTAGAAATGTGGTTGAGGTGCCCTCAGTAGCGGAGGTTTCTGCCGGTGCCCGCCCCGGCCTTAAGAACTGCTCCGCGGATATCACCGATCAGTTTCGGTCTCCATTTTCGGTACTGCCTCTCCCAGTGGAGATCAAGGATATCATAGAAAACCGCGGTAACATTATACCTGTCGAAGTTGAGCCGGTTTCCCGTATGCAGCTGCAGGTGGTCTTTGTCGATCATGGATCCATTCCGCCTATGGACTATTATAATGCATCGATCGTTTCGATAAGAGAAAAAGCGGAGATCGGATAAAGGGCGAGAAAAAAGGGAGGGGAAGCCTTTCATCGGGGTTCTTCCCTCCCGGTTATTCAACGGCATTTAAAGAAGGGCTGACGGTCTGCTACTTCTGCTTGCTCCGGTAATCCTCAATCGCCTTCTTAAGGGCGTCAGCTCCAAGGTTTGAGCAATGCATCTTTTGAGGCGGAAGTCCACCGAGTTCCGCTGCGACCGTCTCTTTGGATATCGCAAGTGCCTCATCAAGCGTCTTTCCCTTCACCATTTCGGTAACCATGCTGCTGACAGCAATTGCCGCTCCGCAGCCAAAAGTCTTAAACTTCGCATCTACGATCTTTCCGTCCCTGACCTTTATATAGATCTTCATGGCGTCGCCGCAGGTGGGATTGCCCTCGGTACCGATGCCGTCCGCATCTGCCATATCACCCACGTTGCGCGGGTTGGTAAAGTGGTCCATCACTCTTTCACTGTACATTGTTCTCCACCTTCCTCTCTGTCTCCCCACCCCTGTGCATAAGGTGAGATTTCTCTCAGTCTTTTTATCACAGCCGGAAATTCATTGACCAAATAGTCAACATCTTCTGCTGTATTATCCATCCCCAGCGAAAACACAATCGAGCCCTGTGCAAGGCTGGATGAGATTCCCATCGAAAGAAGTACCGGTGAGGCTTTCAACGCCTTTGAAGAACATGCCGATCCGCTCGCCGAGAAAATACCCTTTGCAGCCAACAGAAGGAGCATCGCCTCTCCTTCAATATACTCCACGCAGAAACTGGCATGGCCAGGCAGCCTCTGTTCTCTATCGCCCGTGAGATATACCCTTTCCACCCCGGACATGGCATCGATTATGCGGTCCCTCATAGGCATTAGATAATCCATCCGCGTTTTGAGTGCTGCCCGGGCGATTTCAGCGGCTTTTCCCATACCCACAATTGCAGGGACGTTCTCCGTTCCCGCCCTTCGACCTGACTCCTGAATGCCCCCATAGATCAGGGGAACTATACGCAACCCTTGTCTTACATAAAGGGCTGCCGCACCCTTCGGTCCATAAAACTGATGGGCCGCCATGCTAAGAAGGTCCACCCCCAGCGCTTTAACGTCCACAGGGATGTTACCTGTAGTTGCAACCGCATCTGTGTGGACTACGATATTTTTCTCTTTCGCGACCTTTACGATTTCCTTAATCGGCTCTATCGTGCCGACCTCGCTGCTTGCATGTGTAACAGATATCAGGACGGTTTCTTTCGTAATGGATTTCTTTACTGTCTCAGGATCTACAAAACCTTTCTTGTCTACAGGGAGGTAGGTGACGGCAAAGCCGCTTTTCTCCAAAAAGCGTGCTGAGTTAAGGACCGAGTGGTGTTCCATCCTTGAGACAAGAACGTGCTTTCCTTCGTTTTGTTTCGCGAGGGCTATCCCCCTTAGTGCGAAGTTGTTTGCCTCTGCCCCGCTGGCTGTAAAAATTATTTCCGCGGGTTTTGCATTTACAAGGCCGGCGACCTTTTCTCGGGCGTCCTCGATCGCCGTCTTGGCCTTCATCCCATATTCGTAGACGCTAAGCGGATTGCCGTAATCCTCCTTGAGATAGGGAAGCATCGCATCAAGCACCTCCGGCAGAAGGGGGTTTGTCGCGACATGGTCAAGATAGATCTTTTTCATAATCACCTCGCACTCTTCTTTATATAAAATTTATAAAAGTCAGCGGAATCTTCCATACCGAGGAATTCATTGCCTGTCTTCCTGCACCAGGCAGGGATGTCTTCTAGGGCCCCGTCGTAGTCGGTCATGATCTCAAGTATCTGTCCCTGTTCGAGCTCCTTCATCTGTTCCTCCAGCTTTAAAAGATGCATCGGACACATCATATAGACTATGTCCGAGGTGACATCGGGCTTTACGTTCTCTACAAATTTCATCTCGCCAGACTATGTGCAGTCCCTTTCCCGGTTTTTTTCCTTCCAATATTTCCCTGTAAATCTATAAACTGGTTGCCCTTAAGAAGGTCCATTAGTGTCATTTTGTCGAGAAACGATTCGATATTCTGGCCGAGGGCCTTCCAAAGAAGATGGGTCACGCAGCCTTCAACCCTCATACATCCCTCCCTGGGATCAAGGCATGACGTAATCGCAACAGGCCCCTCGAGTTCCCGAAGAATAGCACCGATGCTGATGCTGTCGGGGTCCCTGCTAAGAACGTATCCGCCTCCCGGCCCCTTGACGCTGTTAATGATTCCCGCCTTCCGTAAGGTATTGAGTATCTGTTCAAGATACGCCACCGAGACTTCCTGTCTCTCCGATATTTCCTTGATCGTTATGGGACCGCGGCTGTAACCCCTGGCGATCTCATACATCGCGCGCACTCCGTACTGACCTTTCGTAGACAACCTCAACATACCTATAAAGTAAAATACTCTAGTAAATCTGTCAAGTATTATTTCTAAGCCCAAACTCCTATTGCGCATGTGAAGGAGGAGACTGTCTTTGAGCGGCCGAGTATGCTGAAAGCTTCCGGGACGAGAATGAGGGAAAAGATGGTCTCCTCCTTCACTCATGAATGACATGCGTTAGCATGTCGTAGCGCGGTTCCGCCAAAAATGAAATGAATTAGCGTAGGAAGAACTAACGTGGAGCGGTTTCAGTCCCCTGCGAAACGCACTACTTGCGCAAAACCACAGCCACTTTCTCACCGACGGCGGCACCACTCACATCGGCAGCGTTTCCGCCATAGACGAAAAATTCAAGGAGCCCTGAGCTGTTGACCACAGAGCACAGGGACCCTTTGTCACCCTCTGCATAGAACTCTTTGAGCGGCATTTCACTTCCCCTGAATATAATTTTACAGTCATCCTTCGCCCCTGCACCGCACGCAATATCTATATCATCCTGGCTGATGTTGGTGATGGCATTGCCAAAACCATCGGTGATAATGATCTCGCCCTGCACCTCACCTCCAGGGATC
Organism: Candidatus Sulfobium mesophilum; assembly: GCA_900302705.1. Taxonomy (GTDB): domain Bacteria; phylum Nitrospirota; class Thermodesulfovibrionia; order Thermodesulfovibrionales; family UBA6898; genus Sulfobium; species Sulfobium mesophilum. The sequence goes on along the minus strand of OUUY01000076.1, from coordinate 19,018 downwards.
ACAACAGGGCGCGGCAAAGCAACCTTCTCGTAGTCCGTAATCGGTTCGCCGAATTTCTCCATCCGAACCCCTCTTGAAAACCAGGCGGCAATGGGCGCAAAGACATCGCGTCCCTGGAAGGTGGTGCTTCTTTTTTCCAGGAAATAGTGATCGGCTGTAACATGAATCACGCTGAGTGCCTCATGCTCCATCCCGTAGATATAAGAGAAGACGCCGTTATCGGGACCAAGAAAAAAATGGTGGTTTGAAAGCGCAAAGATTGGCCTCCTTGACGAACCGACGCCAGGGTCAACGACAACAACGTGAAGTGTTTCATCAGGGAAGTACTGGAAATTCATGCCTATAGTGTAAGCGGCCTCCACAATGTCGTGGGGGCGTATTCCGTGGGTGAGATCGATAATTTCGGCTTCAGGGCTGATTTTGAGGATAACACCTTTCATTACCCCGACAAAAGGGTCTTTGTAGCCGAAATCCGTTGTTAGGGTTATAAGTTGCCTACCCGGCATGGGCAGTTCCTGTTAAAGAACTGATAGCCTCTATCCCTTGCTTCTCCATATAATCAATTATACCATCTAATATCTCGATAGACGCCAACGGGTTAACAAAGTTTGCGGTCCCAACCGCAATGCCGGAGGCGCCGGCCAACATGAATTCTACCGCATCGTCGGCGCTCATAATGCCGCCCATGCCGATTACGGGCACCTTGACAGCCTTGTACACCTCATATACCATCCTGAGCGCAACTGGTTTGATTGCCGGACCCGAAAGTCCGCCCGTAACATTTCCAAGCCTCGGCCTTCTGGTCTTTATGTCGATTGCCATGCCGGTAATGGTATTGATAAGGGACAGAGCGTCGGCTCCGGCCTCAACCGCCGCGCGCGCCATGACCGATATGTCCGTCACATTGGGTGAAAGCTTGACGATAAGCGGAAGGGCTGTCCTCTTTCTGACTGCGCTCACCACTTCGAATGTAACCTTCGGGTCTGTACCGAATATGCACCATCCCGCCTGCTTGTTGGGGCATGATATGTTCATCTCAAGACCATGGATGCCTTCCTGAGAGCTGAGCATAGCGGCGGCGGTTTCGTATTCCTCCACCGAATCACCGAAAAAGTTCACTATGACGGACGTATCATATGTCTTTAAGAAAGGAAGCTTCTCTTTTATGAACCTTTCGATCCCTATATTCTGAAGACCTATCGCATTAAGCATCCCTGAAGCTGTCTCGACCAGGCGGGGCGGGGGATTGCCTTCTTTGGCGTTGATCGAAAGGCCCTTAACAACAACAGCACCCAGTCTGCTCAGGTCGATAAACTCTGCAAATTCCTCGCCATACCCGAAAGTGCCCGATGCGGTCATAACAGGGTTCTTAAGCCTGAGTTTGCCTATATTGACTTCAAGGTTCATATATCGTCGCTGTCACCCTGTCACCACACAATCTCCCTGGCATCGAACACGGGGCCTTCCTTACAAACCCTTTGATGCCCCGACGTTGTCTTTACCACACAGCCCAGACAGGCGCCTATTCCGCAGGCCATATGCTCTTCAAGAGATACATACGCCTTTACCCCGTTTGCCAAAGCGGTCTTCGCAATCTCCCTCAGCATAGCCTTCGGACCGCAGGCATAAATAACAGGCTGATGGAACTCGTCACGCTTTTTAATAAAATCAGTAAGAACGTCGACGACCGTCCCTTTCACGCCGCATGAACCATCATCCGTGCATAAGACAAGCTCCCTGTGAAAAGATTCAAGCGCATCTGTCATGAAGAGCTCCTGTTCGGCGCGAGCACCGTAAAAGACGAAGGCTTTTTTTGAAAGTTTTTCGACCAGGGAGAAGACTGACGCGATTCCTATTCCCCCGGCGATAACAAGTGGGCTCTCCGAATCAGAAGGCAGTGGATAGAAGTTCCCGAGAGGTCCGAGCACATGAAGAACCGTCCCTTTTTTCAGGTCCTTGAGAATGGACGTTCCCTTCCCTTTAATCCTGTACAATATTTGAAACCCCTCCTGCGTGCGTCTGAAAAGGCTAAAGGCCCTCTTTAACAGAGGATCGAGTCCCTTGCTCACTTCGAGCATATAGAACTGACCGGGCTGTGGTTCGACCATTGGGTCGATGTTGGCCAGGGAAAGGAGGTTATGATTTATGTGTACTGGCCGGTTGGATCGTATCTCTGCCCTGAAATATCTATTCAAAACTGATCTCTAATATCTCGTACTCAATAGTTCGCGCCGGAGCCTTGATGACGGCGGTATCTCCGACTTCCTTGCCCACGAGCGCCTTGCCCACAGGTGAACTCAGCGATATCTTGCCCTGTTTAACGTCCGCCTCCTCCGGTCCGACGAGACAAAATACATATTCCTCATCTGCCCCAAGGTCCAGGACTTTAACCGTGGCCCCGAAAGCAATCCTCGTCTGTTTTATCTTCGAAGGGTCGATCACGTCAGCAAGCGCTATCTTGGCCTTAAGTTCATTAATCCTGCCCTCGATAAATGATTGCTGCTCCTTTGCTGCGTGATATTCAGCATTCTCGGAGAGATCGCCATGGGCGCGCGCCTCCGCAATGGCCTGGATGTTTTTGGGCCTCTCGACCTTCATGAGCCTATCAAGTTCCTCCTGCAGTTTCTTGAACCCCGCAGGTGTAAGCGGTACTCTCCGCATCATGCTCCTTTCGATTATATATTGCGTGAAGTAAAAGTAATCTAACACGTCGGAATATGTTTTTTAAAGAAGAAAACCTACCGAAGCTAAGGCGCTCAGCGATATTTTTGCAGCCTTCAATATGTGTTCGGCATGTTTTCTTATCTGGTTTATGGAACTTCGCGACTTGCTACTTCAGCACGTTAAGTTTCTTAAGCAGAACCAGTGCCATCTGATAATCCGAGCCTTCCTCTGCTCTTACCTGCCTGAAAAACTCACACAACGAACAGTCTTCATACTTCCTGGCAAATGTACCCTGCACCTTACCCTCGCAGAAAGTACCCGCAATCACCCAGCATGCCCTGCCTGCATTCTTCCCTGAATGGACGGCGTCCAGCCTTGCATCCGTTGTGGCAGGGCAAACCCCAAGCTCACCGGCGTTTTTCCCTCCGGGTTCTCTTCCGCACTTCATTACTTCCCAACAGTTCTTTTTCAACGAAACTGTCCTTTTCTTTTTTTTATACTATCTCATTTTCGTCGAAAAAGTCATAAACGGAACCGGTTAAGGAGAGAAGTATTTGATCTTAACTTAACGTGCCGGCCAAATATTTGAGAATTTATTCACGTTTATCCACCTTTTTGGTTTTTTACAATACAGTACAAGCAGTTACCCTGTTAAGAACTTGTGAATGTTTGATTAATAAAAATTAATATTTTGGGTAAAACACGCCCCTAATCTACTCTTTTCGTTCCTCCTGTTCAAAATATTCTATCCCATGCCTTCTTAAACAATGCCTGTAAATAATTTCGTAGACAAATGGATCTTTCTCCGCCCTTTTTTCAGCCTCGATCGAACATTTCTCCCTCACCATGGCTGGCCTATACTCATACCAGAAAAACAGGCCAGCCCCGATCAAAATTACGAGTGTAATGAGAAATGCAAATGGCCGATCAAAAAAATTAAACAATTTTATCAGCTTCATTTAAAACAGCAGCTGGCACGGAATTCCTTCACTTTCAAATGCCGCTCTCAGCTCCTCCCCTTTTTGCAAAAAAAAGCCGGCCTCCATAGCCCACTGCATCCCGTATTTCTTGTAGGTAGAGTCTGCATAATGATAGTTCAGCTTATCAATAAGCACGTTCTCCACTTTGCCCCTGAGAGCCTCCACCAGGCCCTCGGCACCGGGAAGAATGGGCGCTATCATCACGAAGGTTCTGATGCCATTTGCGTGAAGGTTCGTCAAGGCATCAATCCTCTTGCGCGACGGTGGTGCACCCGGCTCAAAAATCTTCCTTATTCTCTCATCGGCAGTGGTTATTGTAAATCCGACCTCCGCATCGTTGGCTTTCTGCAGTATCTTTATGTCTCTAAGGACAAGGGGTGATTTGGTCTGAACCGTAAACGGCCAGCTGTTTTCAGCGAGGATGTTAAGACATCTTTTCGTGAGTGCATATCTCCTTTCCAAAGGTTGGTATGGGTCGCAGACTCCGCTTATCCAGACCCTGCCGATCTTTTTCTTTTTTGTCTCATTTGCCAAAAGCTCAGCTGCGTTGATTTTCACATCGACGAACTCCCCCCATCTCTCTTTGTGACCTGTAAAGCGCTTCATGAACCTGGCATAACAATAAACGCAATTATGCCGGCAGCCGACATAAGGGTTCAAAGCATAATCATAGATTTGAGACTTGGATAAGATGTTCTTTGCCTTAATCTCCCTGATCTTCATATCGTAACTTTATCACGCACTGATCGATTCTTAAAGGGCCGCCCAACGTTGCTGCGCATCGAAATGACGGCAGGAGCAATTTGCGTTCTATTCTAAGACAGTTAATGTCTTGACCTGATCCGTTCTCATTCATTACTCTAAACAGTTATTTCGTTTTTCTAATCCTAAACGGACCGCCACAGAAGGTCCATTATTCCGGAGGAAAGATATGAGGTTTTCAAATATGTTCATACCCACCCTAAGAGATGTCCCGGCCGATGCCGAGTCGGTAAGCCACATACTGATGCTGCGGGCCGGGTACGTACGGCAGCTCGCCTCGGGCCTTTACATCTATCTTCCGCTTGGATGGAGGGTGATGAACAGGATAAATAAAATTATCAGGGAAGAGATGGACGCTATTGGGGCACAGGAAGTCTCGATGCCGGTGCTTCATCCGGCCGAGATCTGGCAGCAGACAGGCAGATGGGATGCCATAGGAGACGAGATGTTCCGTCTTAAGGACAGGGGCGGCCGTGATATGTGCCTTGGGATGACGCATGAGGAGATAATGACCTGGCTTGCCTCAAAGGAGATACGCTCATACAGGGATCTTCCCCAGATATGGTATCAGATACAGACAAAACTGCGGGACGAGGCAAGACCCAAAAGCGGCATTCTCAGGACCAGGGAATTCATCATGAAAGACAGCTACAGCTTCGACGTATCCGAAGAAGCTCTTGAAACAAACTACCAGCTCCATGCCGACGCTTACCACAGGATATATGAGCGTTGCGGACTGAGGTTCTTCATGGTCGAGTCAGACCCGGGAATGATGGGCGGCGCCGTATCTCATGAATTCATGGCGCCCAGCCCTGCCGGGGAAGATGAAGTCGCAATCTGTAAGGGCTGCGGATATTCCGCAAACGTGGAACTCGCACTCTCTGCACCCTCTAAGAACAACCCTGTCGACTGGCAGACCGAAGAGGTGCACACTCCTGAAAAGAGGACTGTGCAGGAAGTCTCGAATTTTCTGAAGCTTCCGCCCTCATATTTCCTTAAAAGCATACTCCTCATAACCGATAGCGGCCCGGTGCTTGCGCTTGTCCGGGGAGACCAGGAACTCCATGAAAAGAAACTCGCTAGGGTAATCGGCAGTCACAGACCGGCTCAGAAGGTCGAGGTCAAGGGCATACTAGGGGTGGAGGCCGGGTTCATCGGCCCGATGGGTCAAAAGATAAGGACAATCGCAGACGAATCCCTGAGAGATGGTGTCTATGTGAGCGGCGCAAACAAACCCCACTACCATATGAAGGGGATCAGGGCAGGGCGTGATTTTCAGGCAGAATGGCATGATATCCATGTCGCAAAAGAGGGCGACTTCTGTGTAAAGTGCGGCCAATCTCTTCATGTAGAGCGTGTTATAGAGATAGGGAATATTTTTAAGCTCGGCACAAAATATTCTATGCCTCTTAAGGCGGTCTTCCTGGATGAAAGCGGCCAGGAAAGACCGATCGTCATGGGTAGTTATGGCATAGGACCTGCCAGGATAGCTGCGGCGGCTATCGAACAGAACAATGACAAAGACGGCATGATCTGGCCTGATAGCATTTCTCCTTTCGATGTCGAGATACTGCCCCTGAACATCAAGGACCCAAAGACAATGCAGGCGGCCGACACGATTTATAAGGATCTTACTGATAAGGGCTTCGAGGTCCTCATGGACGACCGTGATGAAAGGGCCGGCGTAAAGTTCAAAGATGCGGACCTGCTAGGCATCCCGATCCAGATCATCATCGGAGAGAAAAACCTCAAGGAAGGTCTTATTGAAATCAAGAAAAGAAGGACTAAAGAAGCTGTTAGGGTAAAAGTTGAAGAAGCCGTGGAAACATATATCGCCGGAAGAAACAAGTAGGATTCTGTGGCGAAACTAGCAAAGATCATCGCCCCAGGGGTACAAGCCCCAACCAGGTGTCATCAATCCCCGATTCCTTAGGCCACTCGATAAACCTGGTAAACTTTTCAATGTAGACAGCCTTAAGCGTATATTCCTCAATCTGGGCCTCAGAGGCGGCAGAGACAGAGCTCAATATAAGCATGATTATCTGTACCGCAACAATAAAATAATTGATGCTGTTGATCTTCATGAAGAATGTTTCCATTCAATTTTCTGAAAAAACTGCTTTTGTACGAAGACTAAATTACAGGTTGGCAGCGGACACATTATGCAAATAATCATATTTACCTTTGTCTCATATTAAACCCTAACAATCCCTGTTATTCAGGTCCAATGTTATTCGCCGAATTTGTCCTTAAACCCGCCGCTGAATACGGTTTTATGTTTCTTATAAAGAATTATACGTATATTGGGTCTGTGTCAAAAATGAACGCCTTAAATCAATTCATTTTCCAGGGCACGCAGGCATAGCGTAGTTACACTGAAAATTTCCAAGACATGATTCTTTTAGTCTTTTTTTACAGCTACGAACGAGGAGTTGCAGGAGCGAAGCCGCCTTATATAAATTTTGAAATAAGCATATCAGATTTCTGTATGGCTTTTTTAGTTTTTTCTTGAAGCTGCTTACAAATATGAGGTTTTTTCTTTTGCTTTTGTGGCATGTTTATTGCTCAAATGCCTCTACTTATGGCGTTCATATTAATCGTAGATGATCAGTCTTATATAAGAGAATTACTCTCGGATCTGCTGAAAAAAGTCTCCACTGTTATAACGAGCCACAGTCTCGAAGACCAAGATGCGCACTCTCCTTTGTTAAATTCGACCTTGTTATTTCGGATCTCCGCCTCGACGGAAAGGACAGTAGAGGCGGGCTTGAACTACTGAGCTATGTGCGGGAAGTCAGCCCCGAGACGAAGGTCATAATCATGTCCGGCTATGGTACTGAAGCAACAAGGAGCGAAGCCTACAGGCTTGGCGCAGCGTGTTTCCTTGAAAAACCGATAAACATCCCTCAACTTTATTCAAAGGTCCAGTCGCTTAATATCTAGACCGGTTTCTCTCCCAGGCGCTCAGCCGTATCTGCTTCTCCGCTGTTGTTATTCCTGGTCTCATCTTTCTCTCCGGCCTCGACTTTTCTTCTCCTTCTGAACCTGCCCCTGTGTCTGTACCTGCCCCGGGGCTTGCGTTTATGCTGCCCGCTGTCTTGCCCCTCCTGCCTTTCATCAGCCGGCACTTCATCAGTTTTCATCTGAATAGTTTCAGAAGTCTCAGTATCAGCATCCGTCAGGTCTCCCGCTTTAACTTCAAGCCCGTGCCCTCCGTCTGTAACAGCACCGGTCCTCTCCCTTTCTCTCCCCCTGGACTTCTGAGCATGCAATTCCCCGGGCTTTTCATGTTCTCTGGTTTTCTCCAGACTCTCTGTTTTTTCGGTCTCTATGACATGTTGACCTGTTAATTCCCTATCGGCAAGTATCGTAATCTTCAGCCCGTATTCCTTCTCCGCACTGCGGATATCCTCAAGCTTGCTGTTTATCAGGTAGTTCATACTTTCGACGGGGAGGCGGCATTTGACGCCTTTCAGTCCGCCCCTGGATGCAGTCGTCAGGATTTCCCTGAGGGCCGATATAGCTATCATTTCGTCGTTTCTTACAGTACCGAGACCTCCGCAAACTTCGCACTGTTTGGTCACTGTCTCGAAATATGCGGGCCTCATCCTCTCCCGCGTCATTTCGATGATCCCGAATTTCGAGATGCCTGTTATCTCGGCATGTGCCTTATCGGACTCCATCGCATCGCTCAGCCTGTTTTCAACCTCTCTCCTGTTCTTTGAAGAGGCCATATCGATAAAATCGATCACGACCAGCCCGCCAATGTCTCTTATTCTGAGCTGCCGCGCAATCTCATCGGCGGCTTCCAGATTAGTCCTCAACGCAGTAGACTCGACGTTCTCTTCCTTCCTTGACCTGCCGGAATTCACATCGATCGCTGTTAGCGCCTCTGTCTTGTCTATAACAATATATCCCTTCGAAGGAAGATGCAGGTACCTTTCGTGTATCTTCGCAATCTGCTCTTCAATATTGTGTCTTGCGAAAATCGGCTTTTTTTCCTTATAAAATTTGATATTGATCTTCCGCCATGGCACGGTCTTCCTGAGGAACTCCTTCGTCCTTTTGAAAGCATCCTGATCGTCAATGAGCACCTCGCCCACATCGGACGTCAGATAATCCCTTACCGTCCTGACAGCGATATCCTGTTCTTTGTAGATAAGCGCGGGAGCTGAAACCTTTTTGGCCTCTGTCTGGATCTTGCTCCAGAGTTTCATAAGATATTTGAGATCGTTTTCGAGGTCTTCACCTGTTTTGTCGCTGCCGGCTGTCCTTAAGATAAACCCCATCTTCTTGGGCAGTTTAAGTGAATGAAATATTTCCTTAAGACGCTCCCTGTCCTCCCTGTCCTCGATCTTCCTTGAGATCCCCACTCGCTCCTGGCCCGGCATCATTACTATGTACCTGCCCGGAATCGAGATATATGTCGTCAGGCTTGCGCCTTTTGTGTCCCTCTCGTCTTTTTCGACCTGCACGATCAGTTCCTGTCCCTTATGAAGGTCCTGCACGCGCGGCCTCTTGCCCTTCGGGGTATTGACGAAATACTCCTGATTTATCTCCCGCAACTGCAGAAAACCGTGTTTCTTCGGACCAAAATTAACAAAAACCGCCTGCAGGCCGGGTTCTATCCTTGCGATGTTGCCCTTATAAATATTGCCCTTCAGGTGCTCCTTCCCTGAAGCCTCTACATAGAAGTCCACAAGGGTATCTCCGTCGACGATTGCGACCCTTTTTTCCTCCGGGTACATCGCGTTTATCAAGATCTTTTTTTTCATATCAGTCTCACATTACCTCTTTCTCATTTCCAAAAATTTTCGATATCTCGGCGTCGAGTTCCTCATGCAGCAGGTATAAGGCCTCGCTCAGCGGGAGCTCAGGGTATTTAATAATAGCCTCGATGACCTCTTCCATCGGGAAATCGGCAAGATGTCCGTCCGGATATACTATCCTCATAAACGGCCTCTTAAGAAGAAAACAGCGTTTCTTCCTACCGTCCTTGTCGACAATAGGGATGATAATATGTTCCTGGTCTTCCTGAAGCCCGTAACGCCCTATCAGTTCCTTTACCGCCTCCATGTCCCGTCAGGAAGCCGGTGACTCGTCTGCTGGCGAAATCATGATGGAGGCCCATATGGAAAACCTGTCTGCGTCGACGCCCTCTATACCATCAGGAAACGTCTTCATAAACACTTCCCTGTTTTTGAGATAACGCATCACCATTGCATCGATTACTTCCAGGCGCTCCGTCTTCACAACATCCGTCGAACCCCCGGCATCAACTATCCTTCTGACTAGTTCGTTTACGTTTTTGCGTTCTTTTTCCAGAAGCCTGAAGTTCCCTTCTTCTCCTCTTTCCCTGGCCCTCTTTATTGAATCAGCCATCTCCTGTCTGGTAAGAAGCTCCTTCATGGCTTCGACACTGCTTTGAAAAATCTCCTGCGCTTTCATGTCTTTCCGGGTATCATTTTATTCTGTGTTTCATTATACACCACAAAACCGAAGCACAATCCATTCTCCGCCGCTGAAAGCTGTACAGTTCTATACATTAAATCGGAAATTGATGATATCTCCGTCCTTCACCTCATAGGTTTTTCCCTCGAGTCGCAGCAGTCCCCTGTCCCGCGCGGCAGACATACTGCCCAGGGCGATGAAGTCATCGAAGGAAACCACCTCAGCCCTTATAAATCCCCTCTCAATATCGGAATGGATTTTGCCCGCGGCCTTCTGTGCGTTCATGCCCTTCCTGATAGTCCAGGCCCGGACCTCATCCTCACCGGTCGTAAGAAAAGAGATCATACCGAGAAGGTCGTAAGAAACATGGATAAGCTTGTTAAGCGCAGGCTCCTTTATGCCCAGGTCATCGAGAAACGCAGCCGCTTCATCCGAAGGCAGCTGGACTAGCTCCATCTCTATCTTGCCGCACAGGCTTAGAACCCTTACTCTTTTGCCAGTAAAGAGGGACTGAAGCAATGCCACGGTTGCTGCTGTCTCTTCAGAGTTCATATCCTTCTCGCCGGCATTGACAACAACCACTAACGGCTTTATCGACATAAACTGAAGGTGACTCATCCCCCTCTGTTCCTCTTCCGTAAACTCGACGTCCCTGAGCGGTCTCTCTCCTTCCAGGATCTCTTTACACTTAAGAAGCAGCTTTTTTTCAGCTTCGTCCGGCTTCTTTCCCCTCTTCATGCCCTGTTCCATTCTGTCAAGACGCTTATCGACAAGTTCCAGATCGCCAAATATCATCTCAAGTTCTACGGTTTCAGCGTCTCTTTTGGGGTTGACGCCTCCTAAGGGATGGATCACCTGCTCATCCTCAAAGCCCCTTATCACATGCACCACTGCCTCAACGTCCTTTATCAGATCAAAGACCTTGCGGTTTTGTTCCATGTCGCCCTTTGTCAGGCCTATATAATCCATATATTCAACCGTCGCATAGTTAGTCTTTTTCGGCTTGAATATTTCGCTAAGCTTATCAATTCTGGCATCCGGCACCTTCACCACGCCAAGGCGGGGTTCGGGCACGACAGTAGCATAAATGGTGGTCTCAAGGTCCATTCCGGTAAGCGCGTTAAATATAGTCGTCTTCCCCGAATTTGCAAGCCCTGTTATCGCAATTTTCACTATATTCTCCTTATTCCCGAATAGGTGCTATTATACCTTATCGCCAGAGCTGAAAACATGGGAGTAAAAGATAAGATTGCCATGATAAAACAGAAATTGATTTTGACGGTGCCCCAGGAACAAGATGAGTTCTGAAGGCACTGAAAAGCTGGAGATTGTGGACTATGACGGCAACGTCATAGGCCTTGCCAAAAGGTCTGAACTTCACCGAAACCCTTCGCTTATCCACCGGGTTGTACATGTCCTGGTTTTCAATAACAGAGGCGACCTGCTGCTTCAAAAAAGGTCCCTCAAAAAAGATGTCGCCCCTGGCAAGTGGGATACATCAGTTGGTGGCCATATCAACCCCGGAGAGGATGCACTTGCGGCTGCACGGAGGGAGATGGAAGAGGAACTTGGCATTAAAGGCTGTGAGCTTCGCTTCCTGTATAGCTACATTTTCTCAAACCAACAGGAATCGGAACTTGTAAACACCTACTCCTGCGTCTATGAGGGGGAGATCGATTTCAACAGGGAAGAGATTGATGAAGTCGCCTTCTGTGAGACAGCAAAAATAAAAGAAAACCTCGGCCGGGACATCTTCAGCGGTCACTTCGAGAAAGAGATGCGGCGCTATCTCGGCCTATGAACTTCATCGGCACCAGACATTCCCAATTTTTTTAACACAGAAGGTTCGCGTAATAAATACATAATCTGCATGAGCGGCGCAGTTCCGCCCGCTGCATCCCATTTTTAGGGAAGACCTGCTCTTAGACCGGCTTGATGTTCTGGTTCATGCGGAAGAGGTTTGTCGGGTCGTACTTCTTCTTGAGTTCCATCAGCCGCTTGTACGTCGTGCCGTAAGCGAATTCGACGCGGTTTGTCTCATCCTGGGTGAGAAAGTTAATGTACGCCCCTCCGCTGGCAAACGGCTTTGTCTTATCGAAGAATTCGCGCGCCCATGCGATGCAGCGCTCGTCCTCGGAAGCGGACTCCCAGCGGGCGTGCACATTCATCACGTAATTGGCGTCCCGGCTCGAGTAGGCCATCGCCTCAGGAGCTACGCGGGCAGTCTGCCCACCGATTGTGCCGATGAATATCTCGCACTGCGGCGACGGCAGTTTGCCGGCATATTCGGTGATGGCGTCAATCGCGCCATCGCTTAGTCTTGAGAAGTTGTGAGACTTCCAGTAGTTGCGCGCGCCCGGCTTCAGGAGCGGGTCGAAAGTCTGCTGCCAGGCAAGGTAGGGCTGCACCCCAATATACTCGCCATGCGCCGTACCGAATCCGCGCATCGGTTCGATCAGTTTACCGCCCTCAGTTGGATCACCCGCATAGCACAATGCGAAAGCGATGATCTCTTTCCCGTGGACGTCCTTGGGCAGAAAAGGCAGCGGAGGCGCCTTCCGGGTGAACATCCATACGTTTAGCTCTTCCGGCATCGTTTCGGTAAAACGGGCGAACTTCGTGAGCACGGACTTCGCCTGGTCGAACGGGAAGACGATAAGGCCACTCAGCACATCCGGCCCGACAGGGTGAAGTTGGAACTCGAAGCTTGTGACAATGCCGAAATTGCCACCACCGCCACGAAGCCCCCAGAAAAGGTCGCTGTTTTCAGTTTCACTGGCGTGCACCTCACGGACATCTGCCGTGACGACATCGGCGGAGAGAAGGTTGTCGATGGTCATGCCGTACTTCCGGCTCAGCCAGCCGAAGCCGCCGCCAAGCGTAAGGCCTGCCACGCCCGTAGTCGAATTAATGCCCAGAGGTGTGGCGAGGCCGTGCACTTGCGCGGCTGCGTCGAAGTCAGCGAGGGTGCAGCCGGGCTCGACAGTCGCCCGGCGTGCGTTCGGGTCCACCTTGACCTTTCTCATCAAAGAAAGGTCGATCATGAGACAGTCGTTGCAGACGGCATTGCCCGCGATGTTGTGCCCACCACCCCGTATCGAGACTAGCAGGTCGCGCCTGCGTGCGAACCCGACAGAATGGACAACATCTTCAACCGATGCACAGCGGGCGATAATCGCGGGCTTGCGGTCGATCATGGCATTCCATATCTGGCGCACCTTGTCATAGGCCGCATCGCCAGGAAGAAGCACATCCCCCCTGAAGTGGGCTTTGAACTCGTCGATATCTGTTTTTTGTAACGGATTCATGCCTGACCCCTTTGTGGGTTTCCACGGAAAAAAAATATATGCTCATTATAAGAAAATCGGACCAACATTGCTATCGGCAGAAGGCTGATTTTATTGTCAGTCTTTGTCTGACCTGGAGGCAGTGCATACTTTGAGGCAATACTGATTTCCACTTTCATATGGAAGCCCGCCCCCTCAGCTTAAAGGCGGCTTAAATAGTTTACCGACGTCCTTAGGTATTAGACACCGAAACTATTATCGATTTCGTGTAGGAATAGAAATAATGTGCACCCTGTAAATCGCTTTTTGTCAGCACCGTATTTACCGGTCGAAGCAAGGCATCCCTTTGACTCAAGCGCGAGCGCGGAGAATATGTCTGGATCGAAAATGACCGATGAAAAGAGAGACCACTTAACTCCCTTATTATTAACGCTATCGCTTTTTGCCATATCTAAAGGTTACGTCAGGAACAAATCATTATTCAGTGAAGTCCATTCTAGACATTCACCGAATAATGATTAAACATGATAATCTGCGCGATGCGCCGCTGTCACGCAACTTTCTTAGTGCCGCTAAGGATTCGAAATAGTCACTGTAATGGGAATTGAAGTGACCGTATCTGAAAGAGTTAAATTCACAACGGTCCCGTCCGCCCCGGTGCAGGACGTATTTGCAGCTACTATAAATTGGCCGTTTGTCGTAAGAGTAGTCGTTGAAAGCGTAATAAGGGTCCCGTTTTGAGTAGCGACAACACTGTAATTTGCACTGCTTCCGCCTGTTGCCGTAAATGTCTGGGATTGTCCTGATTGACAACTCAACGAAACCGCCGTGGGTGTTACCGCAAGAGAAGGTGGTGTAAATGGACGAGTTGCTGTCCATGTGCCGGAGCCGTCCGAATCTGTGCTCGAATATGCGCCGGAAATTGTACGACCATCATCACTAAATTCACCGTTGTTTAAGGTTGTGACACTTCCGTCTGCGTTATTGAGAGTAATGGTAACAGTATTCACGTTGAAAGTACCTGTTAGCGTGCCGCCATCCGATGTCGTTCCTGAAAAATCTCCGTATCTTTCTTTTTGCGTAATAGAGAGTTGTGGGCTGCGTACGGTCACGCCGTCTTTGATTAGAACTAAATTCCAAGTGCCATCGACTTGTCCTTGGCTGGGAAAAGTGCGGAATCTGCCTCCACAGTGGTATAGAGGTAAAGATAAGAATACAACTAAAAGAATAAATGAAGAAACTTTTAGCCAATACACTTTTGCACATTTTCTCATCCGTTTTTTCTCCCGAATATATCCTCAACTTTTATCCAAAGATTTTCGCAGGTGGAACGTTCTAAGCCTGACTTCAAGGGCTTAATCTGAACGCCACGATAAGTTTTCAAAGTATATGGTTTCTGAACTTGACTGTCAAGAACTCGAATTGCCTATATCGAATTGCCTAACGAAAAAACGATACGAAGCTACACGGGTGCCTCGGAAAAGAATCGATACGAAAAATCTTGGACAATATCTTCTAGAGGCGAATCTATGGGAGGCGGAAGCGATGCTGATGAGAGAGAAGAAAAGCAAACTTAAGAGAAGTCCTCGCAACTTGCAAAGGGGTTGTCCTCCCTCAGAACGACGAACGGCATGGCAGATTGCCTGGCACCGATGTCCCGACAGCGCAAAGATTCAGCCCCTCATTTGAGCTAACGCCTTAGTTCGCCCGAGGCCGGCACTGCTCGTTTGAAGGCCCACGCCTCAATGCTCTTTATCTGTTCATCCATGGTCACCGCAAGAGGGACAGTCACCCGCAGAATTACTTTGAAATCTTCTTCGACGACGGGACGCTTATCTGCAAGGGCCTCAAAAGTCGCTGATTTGACTACCTGCTCGATTTCGGCTCCTGAAAGACGGTTGGCCAATCGCGACAGTAGCGCGATATTCATCCCGGAAGGATCGATACCCTGCTTCTTTATGTGGATGCGAAATATTTCTTCTCGTGCCTTTTCATCGGGAAGTCCCATATAAAATATCTCATCGAAGCGTCCCTTGCGCAGCATCTCAGCGGGAAGCATCTGGATGGCATTGGCGGTGGCAGCGACAAAAACAGGCGCATTTTTTTCCTGCATCCAGGTCAGGAAAGACCCAAGGACCCGTGAGGCGGTGCCTCCCTCAGCCTTGAACCCCTGCGATGAAATGCCGGACTCAATCTCATCTATCCAGAGGACACAGGGCGCAATCGCCTCTGCAGTCCTGAACACCTTGCGCAGGGTGGTTTCCGGCGAGCCGAACGCCCCTCCAAATACAACTGCCATATCAAGACGGATAAGGGGAAGGCGCCACCGCGTGGCGATTGCCTTGACAAACAGCGATTTGCCGCAGCCGGATACCCCCATGACCAATACCCCTTTCGGCAGCTTTGCACCGCTGGAAATGTTATCCATGCCAAATGCCGTTTCACGACGCTCTAACCATTTTTTGAGATTTTCTATCCCGCCCAAGTGATCCAGACCGGTATCATTGGCGACAAATTCCATGATGCCACTTTTTCTGATAATCTGCTGTTTGGTCTCGAAGAAGGCCCGAACGATTTCGTTGCCGCTGCCCATCTGAGACTCACTGAAGGCACCGATGCTGCGCTCGATGTCCTCAAAGTGAAGCCCTTGTGCCGCCACTACCAGCCCTCCCATAAGTTCAGGGTCAGCGCTGCAGGCATGCTTGAGCACAGGAATACGTCCTTTCAGGGACTCCAGGTAAGCCTTGATTTCTGCTATGGAAGGAAGTCCCTGGTAGAGAATAACCAGGTCTTCTCTCAGCGGTTCAGGCACAGTCTCCTCTTCACCAATTACAATCAGGATCTTTGATCCGGCCCGCATTGCAAATTCCTTCAGCTTTCTGACAATAAACGGGCTGTTTCCCCAAAATCTGTACAGGTCCTTGAAAAGAAAAATGGCGGGTTCGTGCAGCGCGACGGCGAAATCGATCGCCTGAAGAGGGTCTACCGTCTCTTTGAACGTCGCCCCATCCATGACGAAGCCTTCGGTGCAGGTCCATACATAGATACTCCCCGCCCCTTCCACACGCGCAGCGGCCTGCGCAACAATTCCCTCCGTGTACCGCTCGTTATCGGTAACTACATAAAACAACTTGGCTCCGACAGCGAGCATTCTCTGCAAATCATGGACGTTCAGGTTTCCCATTATCCTCCCATTAAAGCAAGCTCACTACGGCTTTACTTTCCGATTGTACCATGCACTATTATATCAGGTTGCGAAGGTGTCAAGTTCAGCATCGGTTATTATTTCCTTGCATGTTTACGCCTCTGTCCCGATCGGTATAAAACATAAGCCATATACATTACAATGGCTGCATTAACGGTTAATACGGTGGCCCTAGGCCACGTTACTCCACGCAAATTCTCATAAAACTCGAC
This sequence comes from Candidatus Sulfobium mesophilum, assembly GCA_900302705.1. Classification (GTDB taxonomy): domain Bacteria; phylum Nitrospirota; class Thermodesulfovibrionia; order Thermodesulfovibrionales; family UBA6898; genus Sulfobium; species Sulfobium mesophilum. The sequence goes on along the minus strand of OUUY01000076.1, from coordinate 2,457 downwards.
AGGGATGTACATTCCCGCAGTAAGAAGAGCGAACCATTCAGCCCACTGCCGCTGACGCCATAGACCATAACCTTCGACAAAGCGAACCACAGAGTAGAGCAATGCGGCAACAGCCATTGCCAACAGGCGACTATCGGTCACGTGATTTGCAGCATCGATGAAAATCTTTGGATAGTGTCTCGCAGGATTTAAATGTATATGCCGAACGAGCTGCTCTGCAGCTAAATGAAGGTCCTTGTGAATAAACGCCAGCAACCCAAAGCCGACAGACAAAACAAGGGCGCCTTTTGTCGCTTCGAATAGGGCGACTACGCGAAGCCCACCTTTTGAATATTCTCTCCTCTTCACTTTGCCAATAATATCAGGAAATCTATTCTTAGTATAATATCGATATTTTTAGAAGGGGAAGATCTTCTTCCTCCGTCGATAAGCGGTTATCACATTGACTTAATTGATGACATCAAATTATGTGGCTTCAGGAAGGATGTCTGTTTTTGCATCTGTCTCTTTAAGGCGCAGAAAAATAACAGTAATCGAGAGTGCCAGCGAAGCACGGATGCCAGTTATGAAAAGCGTTTACAACAACTGTAAACAGAAATGCCGTCTAGTACATGTTAAAGAGGGTGAAAAGTTTTAAGCAGGGGCGAATGTGACACGAAACGTTAGTTTCTTACCCATTAAATACAGGGCGGTATTATCTAAGCATCGGCAGTTGGTGAGCTCTCAGAAAGCCATCTCCTGGCTTCCTCTATAGAGTCATAAAATTCAATCTCAAACCCGACCTCCGACGCAGTCATAACCTTCCACATTGCGACCTTCGTAAATTCGTCAGAAAGAACAATGGCGCAGCGTCCCCCGGAGCCCAGGTTATCTTTCAACTGTTTTACCAAAAGCGATATTAGTTGTATATCATTTACGGTGAGACCGGCGAGCGATGCAGCCCGATGGTCAACAAGGACACTCATGCCGGCCTTCCATTTGGAATGCGTAATCAATTCCGCGAGAAAATGCTGAAAACCCTCGACGCTCAGTTCTCCAAACGTGCGAATGGAGACAAAAGATTCGTTCTCATCAAACGTTATTTCAGAGTGCATTCCTTAGATCAGCTCCCTATTAGATCAAAATTCATTGTTTTTTGCGCAGCATGACTCTTGATTATCAGTTGATCCCTTTGCAGATTATACCACACTCCGGAGGCATGTAATAAAAATGGCTGAATGGAATTCCCTGCAGCGCCAATTTTAGTCTTTCAAAAACGGGAAATGGACTTTGCACTCGCTGATTTTCAGAAAGCGAATGATTTGGGAAGGCAGGATTATTTCAATGCTTCAGTAACGTTAGGATGGCTACGGTTAAGCTAAATAGACAACACCTTTTCTCCGCCGGCTGCAGGGGCCGGGCCCCCGCAGCCATGCAGACGTTCCTTCTCAGCCCTTCTCTTCCCTGGGCTTCATCCAGACCAAAAATGGACAGAGCTTGCACATGTTGAATCCCGGGTAGGTCTCTCCCGTGCGTGGAAAAGATGTGCCTTTGTCCCTCACCGTCCTTTCGAGCATCCATCTGACAGTCGGTCCAAGCTGACCGCCAGGCCAGATCCAGTTTATTTCTCCCTGCTCAGTCTTTCCCGCTGTGTAACTTCCGCTGCACATGGGGGTAATGTTGGGCTTATCCGTAAGGTACACGGACGCGACACCGTGACAGGCAGAGCTGTTCATCGTCATAGTCATCTCAAAGGGGTGAATGTCCATAGCTGCGCACCAGTCATTCCCCAGGTGATACGCCTGAAGCACATCGCTCATTCCGTGGATAACATCAGGTTTGAAGGGTGTCCTATGAAGCGGCGCCGTTGCGAAGGCAAGCAACCCGCCGGGAAGCCTCTTCTTCGTCTTTACGAACCGTTCGGCCTGGGCCATGTCCTTTGCGTATTTGAGATGGCTTTTGACTTCTGACTCGTCGAACTCCTTCCATCCCCAGACAAATTTCGCATTTGAGCATCCCAGTTCCTTAACCGTACCAAGCAGGATATCCCCTCTTTGCCTTGATGCCGCGAGGTAATGGCAGAAGGTAAAGGCATGCGCGCCGACTTTGTAAGAGGCATGTTTCTTGAACTCAGACAGTTCATCCTCTGAATAGAAAAACTTGACCGCAACAGGGTAATACTTCATCCTGAGAAGATTGCGGAGGGAAAATACGAGATCCGCATTGCTGAGTTCATTCTTCTCAAGCATCGCGTTGGCAAATTCGACATCATTGAGCAGTAAAGACGTATCTATCATAGTCATTTCTCCGATATGAAATTAATATACTCCCAGAAGGTTAAGCGCCAAAAGCAGTAGGCCTGCTACAGCTATTCTTTTTACAACGATGGGACTGACTCGTTTAGCGATCTGGGGGGCGATGAAGCCGCCGAGTATCGCCGCCGGGAACATTATAATGAAGAATGTGGCATCGAAATTC